>NZ_JAAGMH010000091.1:0-102955 GCF_010548505.1 Streptomyces sp. SID14515
GTCCCAGTGTGGCCGGTCGCCCTCTCAGGCCGGCTACCCGTCGTCGCCTTGGTAGGCCATTACCCCACCAACAAGCTGATAGGCCGCGGGCTCATCCTTCACCGCCGGAGCTTTTAACCCCGTCCCATGCGGGACAGAGTGTTATCCGGTATTAGACCCCGTTTCCAGGGCTTGTCCCAGAGTGAAGGGCAGATTGCCCACGTGTTACTCACCCGTTCGCCACTAATCCACCACCGAAGCGGTTTCATCGTTCGACTTGCATGTGTTAAGCACGCCGCCAGCGTTCGTCCTGAGCCAGGATCAAACTCTCCGTGAATGTTTACCCGTAATCGGGTGCACACATCACGAGAGCGGAACAACCGGTCGGAATAAGACCCGTTGTTCACAGCGTCCTCGCTGTGTTATTGCCCACCGTCGCACATGGCGACCGTGGGACTTTCAAAGGAACCACCAACCTGCCGAAGCAGGCCGGGGTATCAACATATCTGGCGTTGACTTTTGGCACGCTGTTGAGTTCTCAAGGAACGGACGCTTCCTTCGGTCCCGTTTCACCGGGGCCCTCCGGGCGCTTCCCTTCGTTCTTGCGTTTCCGACTCTATCAGACTCTTTCGTGTCCGATTTCCGGCCGAAGCGGGTCAAGCAGTTTTCGCTTTCCAGGCTCTTCGCTTTCGCGTTTTCCCTTTCCGGCGGTTCCAACTTTACCAGACTCTTTTTCGTTCCGTTTCCGGTCCGAATTCGATTTCCGGTGGCCTGTGGAGTGGCCTTGCCTTTCGGCGTGTTCACTACGTTAGCCGATTCTCTTGGCAGCTCATAATCGAGCCATTGGGGCGAATTACGGGCGCGCCGAATTCACACCCGCCAGGGTGAGTCGTAGGTAGTGGTTTGGCCGCTTCGGGTGGCTCGGTCCGATCCGATGGACCGTGCCGACAGCTGTACCCGTGTCAAGCGGCTCGGACTACATTAGGCGTCCGCCGAAGGTGCGTCAAGTTGCCTTGCGGCTCGGCCGGCGGCGCGGTGCGTGGGCGCGGTACGGGCTGACGGTGGGGTCCCCCTCGATCCAGAAGCGCCACGGCTGGTGGGCCCCGTCGCCGCCCACCCCGGTGCGGGGGCCGCTGCGTACGAGGTCACGGGGTGGCGGGGTGCCGTGGAGTACGGACAGGGCCGGGGTGGGGCCGTCGAAGAGATCGCTGCCGTTGAGGTCGCGGTCGACGTCGAGGGCGGTGGCGAGGCGGGCCGGGCCTTTGGCCAGTTCCTTGTCGTTTCGGGCCGAGACGCGTCGGTCGCGGGCCAGGCCGGCGCCGACCTCGATCTCGCCGGCCCGGAGCAGGACCCCGCTCGCACGGCCTTCCGGGCCGCAGACCAGGTTGAGGCAGTGCCACATCCCGTACGTGAAATAGACGTACGTGTGACCGGGCGGACCGAACATCACGTCGTTGCGGGCGGTACGGCCCCGGAAGGCGTGCGAGCCCGGGTCGACCTCGCCCGCGTACGCCTCCACCTCGGTCAGGCGCAGCTCGATCGTGCCTTCCTCGCTGCGTCGGACGAGCGTGCGGCCCAGGAGGTCGGGGGCGACTTCCAGGACGGAGCGATCGAAGAAGTCGCGTGTCAGTGGGGTGCGGTCCGGGCGGTTGGTCATGGCGCCCGAGGGTACTGGGATCGCCCGGACGGGAACCGGCTACCGTCGTGGCGCGTATGTAGGGGTCAGGACCAAGAAGGAGTGACTATGGGCTTCAAGCGGCTGCTCGCGAGCATGGGTGCCGGCGGTGCCTCGGTGGAGACCGAGCTCACCGAGGTGAACGTCGTCCCCGGTGGGGTCGTCCAGGGTGAGGTGCGGATCCAGGGCGGTTCGGTCGCCCAGCAGATCGAGGGGCTCAACGTCGGGCTCCAGGCGCGGGTCGAGGTCGAGAGCGGTGACCAGGAGACCAAGCAGGACATCGAGTTCACCAAGCTGAACCTCGGTGGCGCGTTCGAGGTGCAGGCGGGCGCGGTGCACGTGGTGCCGTTCGGCCTGGAGATCCCGTGGGAGACGCCGATCACGATGTTCGGCGGCCGGCAGCTGCGCGGGATGAACATCGGGGTGACCACCGAGCTGGAGATCGCCCGCGCGCTGGACTCCGGTGACCTGGACCCGATCAACGTGCACCCGCTGCCCGCGCAGGAGGCCATCCTCAACGCCTTCGGCCAGCTGGGCTTCGGCTTCCGCAGCGCGGACATGGAGCGCGGTCACATCCGCGGTACGCGCCAGCGGCTGCCGTTCTACCAGGAGATCGAGTTCATCCCGCCGACGCAGTACCGCGGGCTGAACCAGGTGGAGCTGACGTTCGTCGCCGACGACCGCGAGATGGACGTCATCCTGGAGATGGACAAGAAGCCGGGGCTCTTCAGTGAGGGCAGCGACTCCTACCGCGCTTTCAAGGTGGGGCTGCACGACTACCAGCAGACCGACTGGGCGGCGTACCTCAACCAGTGGCTCGCCCAGGTCGGCGGGCAGCGCAACTGGCTCTAGCGGGTGGCACCGCCCCCTAGAGTCGGGTGGGAAGGCAGACGAACCGATCAGGAGAGGTGCGAGACGTGACCGAGCCGAAGAGGGCCCCGCTGCCGCACGACTTCCATCCGGAGGTTCCGGCGTTCACCGTGGTGAGCGACGATCTCGCGCCGGGGGCGGTGCTGGGCGACGCCCAGGTGCTTGCGGCCGGGAACACTTCGCCGCAGCTGCGGTGGGAGGGCTTCCCCGAGGGGACCAAGAGCTTCGCCGTGACGTGTTTCGACCCGGACGCCCCGACGGGCAGTGGGTTCTGGCACTGGGTGCTCTTCGACGTCCCGGTCTCGGTGACGGAGCTTCCGGCCGGTGCGGGCAGCGGTGAGTTCGCGGGGCTGCCCGAGGGGGCCGTCCAGGCCCGTAACGACTACGGCTCCAAGGAGTTCGGCGGTGCGGCGCCGCCGGCCGGGGAGAACCACCGGTATGTGTTCACCGTGTACGCGGTGGACACCGAGAAGCTCGGTATCGACAGTGACTCCTCGCCCGCGGTGGTCGGGTTCAACCTCCGGTTCCACACGCTGGGGCGTGCGCAGCTGATCGGTGAGTACGAGGCTCCCGTCGGCGATTAGTTCGTTTGCTGTTTGCCCTGCTCTGGTCTTGGAGAGATCAGAGCAGGGCATTTTTTATTGCGTTGTCCATCGCGGTCTGCCCAGCCAGAGTTGATCCGGGCCTGCCAGGGGGCGGGCGGCACACGGGAGGTGGGCAGGATGCGTGACACGCTGGTTCTCAACGCGAGCTTCGAGCCGCTGTCGACAGTGACGCTCAACCGTGCGGTGGTCCTGATCCTGACGGACAAGGCCGTCGTCGAGCAGTCGCATCCCGAGCTCCGTATGCGTGGTGCCGCCGTGGACATTCCGGTGCCCCGGGTGATCAGGCTCTGCCGGTACGTACGGGTGCCGTTCCGAAGACAGGCGCCGTGGTCCAGAAGGGGTGTGCTGATACGGGACCAGCACCGGTGCGCGTACTGCGGGCGGCGGGCGTCCACCGTCGACCACGTGGTGCCGCGTGCCCAGGGCGGGCAGGACACCTGGCTGAACACGGTGGCCTCCTGCGCCGAGGACAACCACCGCAAGGCCGCCCGGACGCCGGAGCAGGCGGGGATGCCGCTGCTGAAGCAGCCGTTCGTCCCCTCCCCCGCCGAGGCGATGCTGCTGGCGATGGGGGCCGGCGACCGATCGGCGCTGCCCGAGTGGCTGGACCGGGCGGCGGCGGCGTAGGGCGTGGCGGCGGTCGTGCGATGCGGCCGCCGGGAGCCGTGACGTAGTCGGCGTACGCCTGGTGATGTATGCGTGGGCCCGTCCCTGTGAGGGGGCGGGCCCACGTGTGTCAGCGGAGCAGCAGCTGGACGATGGCCACCGTGCCGACGGCCACGATGAGGGCGCGCAGGACGGTGGGGCTGAGGCGGCGGCCGACCTTGGCGCCTATCTGGCCGCCGATGGCCGAGCCGATCGCGATGAGGACGACGGCCGTCCAGTCGAAGTGGGCGACGAAGAGGAAGAACAGCGCGGCGATGGTGTTGACCACGGCGGCCAGGACGTTCTTGACGGCGTTGAGGCGCTGCATCGTGTCGTCGAGCAGCATGCCCATCAGGGAGAGGTAGATGATCCCCTGGGCGGCGGTGAAGTAGCCGCCGTAGACGCTGGCGAGCATCAGGCCGACGAAGAGGAGCGGGCCGCCGTCGGCGCGGGGCGGGGTGCCGGTGTGTTCACGGCGGCGCTGGACGGCTTTGCTGATGCGTGGTTGCAGGATCACCAGGACGAGTGCCAGGGCGACCAGGACCGGGACGATCGTCTCGAAGGCCGTGGAGGGCAGCGCGAGCAGGAGGGTGGCTCCGGTGAGGCCGCCGATGGCGGCTCCGATGCTCAGTCTGATGATGCGGCGGCGCTGGCCGGCCAGTTCCTTGCGGTAGCCGATGGCTCCGCTGATGGAGCCCGGGATGAGGCCCAGGGCGTTGGACACGGTCGCGGTGACCGGCGGGAGGCCGGTGGCGAGCAGGACGGGGAAGGTGATCAGGGTGCCGGAGCCGACGATCGTGTTGATCGTGCCCGCTCCGACTCCGGCCGCGAAGACGGCGAGTATTTCCCAGATGGACAACGCCATCTCCTTCGGTGGTCAGTGACGCCTCCCCGCCATGAAGGTCGAGGGGCCTCACTGATCATGCACGAAGGGGTTCCGGGGTCAGGAGACGGGGGGTTCCTCGCGTCGTTCCACCGCGGGCGCGGGGATGTGGCCGTTGCCGCCGTTGCCGCCGTTCCCTCCATTGCCGCCGTTGCCGCCGGTGTTGAAGCCGGGCATGCCGCCGCCGAGGTTCCCGAAGGCTCCGCTGAGGCCCTTGAGGGCGTCGCCGATCTCGCTGGGCACGATCCAGAGCTTGTTGGCGTCGCCCTCGGCGATCTTCGGGAGCATCTGGAGGTACTGGTACGAGAGGAGCTTCTGGTCCGGGTCTCCGGCGTGGATGGCCTCGAAGACCGTGCGGACGGCCTGGGCTTCGCCCTCGGCGCGCAGGGCGGCGGCCTTGGCCTCACCCTCGGCGCGCAGGATCGCGGACTGCTTCTCGCCCTCGGCGGTGAGGATCTGGGACTGCCGGATGCCCTCGGCGGTGAGGATCGCGGCGCGCTTGTCGCGGTCGGCGCGCATCTGCTTCTCCATCGAGTCCTGGATGGAGGTCGGCGGCTCGATCGCCTTGAGCTCGACGCGGTTGACGCGGATGCCCCACTTGCCGGTCGCCTCGTCGAGGACTCCGCGCAGGGCCGCGTTGATCTCCTCACGGGAGGTGAGGGTCCGCTCCAGGTCCATGCCGCCGATGATGTTGCGGAGGGTGGTGACGGTGAGCTGCTCGATCGCCTGGATGTAGCTGGCGACTTCGTAGGTCGCGGCGCGGGCGTCGGTCACCTGGTAGTAGATGACGGTGTCGATGTTGACGACCAGGTTGTCCTGGGTGATCACCGGCTGCGGCGGGAAGGGCACCACCTGTTCACGGAGGTCGATCCGGTTGCGGATCGAGTCGATGAACGGGACGACGATGTTCAGGCCCGCGTTCAGGGTGCGGGTGTAGCGGCCGAAGCGCTCCACGATGGCGGCGCTGGCCTGCGGGATGACCTGAATCGTCTTGATCAGGGCGATGAAGACGAGCACCACCAGAATGATCAGAACGATGATGATCGGTTGCATCGTGTCTCTCGTGCCCTTCGGTTGGCCGGTGGATCGCGGTGATCGGGGTCGGTCCTCATGTGCGGCCGGTGGTCGGCGAGTTGTGCGCCGGGCCGGGTTCCCACGATGATCGACATGATCGACTTCGAGTCTGGCAGACCGCGGCCCGCCTCGTGCGCGCTTCGGTCACATGACGACGGCCGTCGCTCCGTCGATGTCCACGACATCGACCTGGCTGCCGGGCTCGAAGACCTGGTCGGCGTCGAGCGAACGGGCCGACCAGACCTCACCGGCGAGCTTGATACGGCCGCCGGCGGCCGATACCCGTTCCAGCACCACCGCCTGACGCCCCTTCAGAGCGTCGATGCCGCTGGCGTGCCCGGTCTGTCCGGCCCGGTGTCTGGCGGCGATCGGGCGCACGACGGCGATCAGCGCGACCGAGACCACGACGAAGACCAGCACCTGGGCGACGATTCCGCCGCCGAGAGCGGCGACGGCCGATGCGGCCACCGCCCCGACGGCGAACATTCCGAACTCGGGCATCGCGGTCAGGACGAGGGGAATGCCCAGTCCCACCGCGCCGATCAGCCACCACACCCATGCGTCGATGTCCACATGGTCATCGTAGGACCGTCGGTGCGTCACCGACAGGGCGCACGGGTGGCCAACTGCGGTGAACGGCTTGCGGATCGGGGGCGACGGCCTGTCGCGGCGCTCTGTTGCGGTGCGCGGTGGCGGTGCTCTGCCGCGGTGCGCTGTGTCGGTCCCGGTGGTCGGGCCGGGACGTCAGGACAGCGGCAGGCCGTGCGCGGTGTAGCGGTCGCCGGTGTGCTCGACGATGAGCGGCAGGCCGAAGCAGAGGGAGAGGTTGCGGGAGCTGAGCTCGGTCTCCATGGGTCCGGCTGCGAGGATCTTGCCCTGGCGGATCATCAGGACGTGGGTGAACCCGGGCGCGATCTCCTCGACATGGTGGGTGACCATGATCATGGAGGGGGCGAACGGGTCGCGGGCGAGGCGGCCGAGGCGGCGGACGAGGTCCTCGCGCCCGCCGAGGTCGAGTCCGGCGGCGGGCTCGTCCAGGAGCAGCAGTTCGGGGTCGGTCATCATGGCGCGGGCGATGAGCGTGCGCTTGCGCTCCCCTTCGGAGAGCGTGCCGAACTTGCGGTCCAGGTACTCGGTCATGCCGAGGCGGTCGAGGAAGGCGCGGGCGCGCTCCTCGTCGACGGCCTCGTAGTTCTCGTGCCAGGTGGCGGTCATGCCGTACGCGGCGGTGAGGACCGTCTGCAGCACCGTCTGGCGCTTGGGCAGCTTGTCGGCCATCGCCACGCCGGCCATGCCGATCCGGGGGCGGAGCTCGAAGACGTCGGTGCCGACGCCGCCGAGCTGCTCACCGAGGATCGTGGCCGTTCCCTTGCTGGGGAAGAGGTAGCTGGAGGCGAGGTTGAGGAGGGTCGTCTTGCCGGCGCCGTTGGGGCCCAGGATGACCCAGCGCTCCCCCTCCTTGACCGACCAGGAGACATCGTCCACCAGAGCGCGTCCGTCGCGGACCACGGATACGTCCACCAGCTCCAACACATCGCTCATGGCGCGTTGTCTCCCCAAGCAGTCTCGTCGATCTTCGCGTGCCGGTGGGCACGGCTCCCAAGGAAAACCTACGCCACCGCGCGAGTGCTTCAGGCGTGAGGGCCGTTCCCGGACGTTGCCTAGGCTGTCGGCATGCTTGTCGAACCACGTTCAGGGTTGTTGGCCGCTTGGGGAAACGCGCTTCTGGCGGGACTCGTCTCGCCGGACGAGGCGGCCCTCGCGATTGTCGGACAGGACGCGGTGCACCGCGTCGAGGGGCTGCCGGGTGAGGCGGGGCCGGTCGGGCTCACGCTGGCGCTCGGCCGGCTGAGGAGGCTCGGAGCGACCGGGTTCCGGGTGGCGCTGCCGGTGCCGGGGCATCCGCTGGGGCTGAGCGGTCCGCCCGATTTCAATGCGCGGGCGCTGGAGGCGGAGGAGGCGGTGGTCGCGTACGGGGTGCCGTACGGGCTGGTGCCCGAGGTGAGCGAAGTGGGGCCGGAGGAGGATCTGCACATCGAGGTGGTGTGGCGGGTGCTGCCGGTACGGGAGGCGCCGCCCGCGGATGTGCCGTCGCTGGGCGAGGCGGAGCGTGAGCTGGCGGAGGCGTTGCGGGATGCGACGGCGGTGCTGTCGCGGCTGGACGTGGCCGGGTCCGGTCCGGTGGCGGAGGCGGCGGTGGACGCGTACCGGGCGCGGGCGGAGCGGGGTCGGGGGCGGGAGGTGCTGGCGCCCGGGTATCCGCCGCGGGCGGTGCGGGTGCTGGAGATGGCGCAGCGGGTGGGGCTGCTGGTCTCGGTGGCGTACGAGAACGGGCACGGCGGTGCGGTGAGCGCGTCGGAGATCGCGGCGCGGGGGGAGGCGTTGCGGCCGGTGGAGCGGGTGGCTCGGCGGGCGTTGGTGGCGGCGTACAACGCGTATGTGGAGGGCGGGGAGGTTCGGCGCTAGGGCCGCGGGCCTTTTGTCCTCAAGCGCCGGACGGGCTGGGGGGTGCGTCTGGGCGGGGCTCGTTGCGCTCAGGGTTCCCTGCGCGAGGGTTCCGTCCTCAAACGCCGGACGGGCTTAGTGGGGTGCCGGGCGGGCTGGAGTGGCGTGCCGGGCGGGCTTAGGGGGCGAGAGGTACGGCGAAAGCCGGGCGGGGCCTTGGGGGAGGGAGGCGCCGTCCGGCTTTCGGGTGGGGCTGGGGTCAGTGGTTGAGGCCGAGGTTGCCGAAGGCCGGGTTGAGCAGGCCCACCACGTTGACCGTGTTGCCGACCACGTTCACCGGGATGGCGACGGGAACCTGCACGAGGTTGCCGCTGGCGACGCCCGGGGAGTGGGTGGCCAGGCCCTCGGCGCCGGCGCCGCTGTGGCCGGTGGCGGAGGCGGCTCCGGCACCGGCGGCGATGAGCCCGCCCGCGATCATGGTGACGGCGGCGGCCTTCTTCAGGTTCTTCACTTCAGGATCCTCCTAGAGAGGCTGCGGCGAGCCGCCGCAGCACGCTCTGGAGAACGCCGTGCGCCCCGGAAGGATGCGCCGTACGGGTGACATACACCCGACAGTATGAATCTCGGTCCGGACGGGAACCCGCCGTGGTGCGGCCCGTTCCGACGTCAGCCCGCCGCTCCGTGGCGTACCGCCCAGAGCGCGGCCTGGGTCCGGTCGGACAGGTCGAGCTTCATCAGGATGTTCGAGACGTGCGTCTTGACCGTCTTCTCCGAGAGGACGAGAGCGCGGGCGATCTCGCGGTTCGAACGGCCGTCCGCGATGAGGCCGAGCACTTCGCGTTCCCGTTCGGTGAGCGTGCTCCCCCGGCCCGTGCCGGTGCCCGCGTCGTCCTGAGCGAGGAGTGCCCCGGCGACCTCCGGCTGGAGCAGGACATGGCCGGCGTGGACCGAGCGGATGGCCCCGGCCAGGGCGTCCGGGTCGACGTCCTTGTAGACGTAACCGGAGGCTCCGGCGCGCAGGGCGGGTACCACCGTGCGCTGTTCGGTGAAGCTGGTGACGATGAGGACCTTCGCGGGGTTGTCGAGCTCCCTGAGGCGGCGCAGGGCCTCGATGCCGTCGGTGCCGGGCATCTTGATGTCCATCAGCACGACGTCGGGGCGGAGCTCCTCGGTCCGGGCCACGCCCTCCGCGCCGTCGGACGCCTCGCCGACGACCTCTATGTCCTCCTGGATCTCCAGGAACGTACGCAGTCCGCGGCGGACCACCTGATGGTCGTCGACCAGCAGCACCCTGATGATCTTGTCAGCCACCGGGGACCTCCATCTCGATCGTGGCGCCCTTGCCGGGCTCCGAGGCAACGGTGAGTCGGCCGCCGACGCTGCTCGCCCGGTGGCGCATGGAGACGAGGCCGAGGTGACGGCCCGCCCGCCGGACGGCGGTGGGGTCGAACCCGACACCGTCGTCGGTGACGCGCAGGACGGTGGCGGTGCCGCGCCGGGCCAGGGTGACGCTCACCCGCTCCGCACCGGAGTGGCGCAGCGCGTTGTGCAGGGCCTCCTGGGCGACCCGGAGCAGCGCTTCCTCCTGAGCGGCGGGCAGTGCGCGCACTCCGCAGCTCTCGAAGGCGACCTCGGCGGTGTGCGCCCGGTCCAGGACCTGGATCTGCGTGCGGAGGGTGGCGATGAGCCCGTCCTCGTCCAGTGCCGCGGGGCGCAGTTCCACCACGGCGGCCCGCAGCTCGTCGACCGCCTCGGCGGCGAGGACGGCGACCTGCTGGAGTTCGCCCTTGGCGCGGGCGGGGTCGCGGTCGACGAGGGCGGTGGCGGCCTGGGCGGTGAGGCGGAGCGAGAACAGCTTCTGGCTGACCGCGTCGTGCAGCTCGTGGGCCAGGCGGGAGCGCTCCTCGGCGATGGTCAGCTCGCGGCTGCGCTCGTAGAGGCGGGCGTTGGTGAGGGCGATGGCGGCGTGCTGGGCGAGGATCTGGAGCAGTTCCTCGTCCTCGGCGGTGAAGCCGCAGCCGCCCTCGGGCTTGGGGCACATCTTGTTGGCGAGGAACAGCGCTCCGATGATCTCGTCGCCGTCCGTGATGGGCAGGCCGAGGAAGTCGGACATGTCGGGGTGGGCGTCGGGCCAGCCCTCGAAGCGGGGGTCCTGGCGGACGTCGGCGAGGCGTTCGGGCTTCGCCTGGTGCAGCATCGCGGCGAGGATGCCGTGCTGGCGGGGCAGAGGGCCGATGGCCTTCCACTGTTCGTCGCTGACCCCGTCGACCACGAACTGGGCGAAGCCGCCGTGGTCGTCCGGGACGCCGAGGGCCGCGTACTGGGCGTCGAGCAGCTCGCGGGCGGAGGCGACGATCGTCTTCAGGACGTCGCCCACTTCGAGGTGCCGGCTCATGGCGAGCAGCGCGGCACTCACCGCGGCGAGGCCCGACGGTGGGCGATGACTCATGGGATCACCGTACCGGCGGGGATCGCGCGGCCGTATCGGGCCGGGGGCGGTGTCGGGCCGGCGGGGGCCTAGGTCCGGCCGGCGGGCCTCTCGGTCGGAGGTCGTAGGTCCCTGGGGCCGGTCGCCACCCGGCCGTCGTCGCCCGGCGGACAGCTGTGTGACGACCGGCCCAGGGACCTACGTCGAAGTGCCGGGTACAGGTGCGGCTCGCGGGCGAGGCGCGGTGCGGTGCGGGCTTCCTACGTTGGGGGCACCGGGGTCTCCCGGTGGACGCCGAGGGTACGAAGGGGACGGTCATCATGCCGGTCGCGATGATCACGGGTGGTTCGAAGGGGCTGGGGCGCGCGCTGGCGGGGGCGCTGGCCGGGCAGGGGTGGGACCTGGTGCTGGACGCCCGGACCGCCGGGGTGCTGGAGGACACGGCGCGGGAGCTGCGCGGGCGGTACGGGACGCGGGTGGTGGCGGTGCCGGGTGATGTCACGGACGCGGCGCACCGGGCGGATCTGGTGGCGGCCGCCGGGGCGCTGGGCGGTCTCGACCTGTTGGTGAGCAACGCGAGCGTCCTGGGCGCGGAACCGCTGGTCCGGCTGGACGTGCTGCCGCTGGAGGGGCTGCGCCGGGCGCTGGAGACGAATGTGGTGGCGGCGCTCGGTCTCGTACAGGAGGCGTTGCCGTCGCTGCGGGCCTCGGCGGCGGGGGCGGTGGTGGTGATCAGCTCGGACGCGGCGGCGGAGCCGTACCCGACGTGGGGCGGTTACGGGGCGTCGAAGGCGGCGCTGGACCAGCTGGCGGCGGTGCTGGGCGAGGAGGAGCCGGGGCTGCGGGTGTGGGCCGTCGACCCGGGTGACATGGCGACGGACCTGTTCGCCGCGGCGGTCCCGGAGGAGGCGGACGAGCCACGGCCGTCGCCGGAGAGCGTGGCGCCGGCGTTCCTCCGGCTGGTGCGGGAGCGGCCGGCCAGCGGACGGTTCGCCGCCCCGGCCCTGCTGGAGGAACCGACGGGCCCGGGCGGGGGCCCGCGATGACCGCGCCGGGGCCCCGCCCGGGCGGAGCGCGGATGGACGGGGTGCGGATGGACGGAGCGCGGATCTACGAGGACCGCACCGGTGTCCACGGTCCGGGCCGGGCCGGAGCAGGCCAGGTGGACGCCGGCCGCGGGACGGCCGGCCCGCCCCTTCCCGGTGGTGCGCGGGCAGCCGCCTCGGGCACCCCCGGGACGGGGCCCGGCTCGGCGGGAGCGGGCGACGGGCGCAGTGGTGAGGCCGTGCGTCGGCGGGGCGGGGGTGGCGGTCCCGGAGGGCTGGAGGACTTGCGGGTGCCGGATGTCCTGTCGGCTCGGGTACCCGCCGAGCAGCGGGGCGCGGGGCGCGACGACGTACGGCTGCTCGTGTCGCGGGGGCGGGCGGTCTCGCATCACGCGTTCCGGGAGCTGCCCGGGGAGCTGCGGGCCGGGGACGTGCTGGTGGTGAACACGTCCATGACGTTGCCCGCCGCGGTGAACGGGCGGGTCGGCGGGGAGCGGGTCGTCGTGCACTTCTCGACGCGGGGTGCGGACGGGCGGTGGGCGGTGGAGCTGCGGGCTCCGGGCGCGGCGGGGGTCACCGGGCCGCGGCCCGGTGGTCCGGCGGGCGCGGTGGTGCGGCTGCCGGGCGGGCGGGCCCTGGTCGTAGAGGAGCCGCTGGGGCCGGCGTCGGGGGCCCGGCTGTGGTGGGCGCGGGTGGCGGAGCCGATGCCGCGGCCGGTGCCGCGGTCAGCGCCGAGGCCGGAGTCGGTGCCGGAGCGGGATCCGATGCAGGAGGCGGAGGCGGAGGCGGCCTCGGTGCGGGAGCCGGCGCCGGAGTCGGCGAGATCCGCGCAGGGGCCGGTGGCGGGGTCGGTCCCGGATTTCGTGCCGGACTCCGTGCCGGAGTTGTTGCGGCGGTACGGGCGGCCGATCCGGTACGGATACACGGAGCGGGATCAGCCGCTGTCCGCCTATCAGACGGTGTTCGCGGCGCCCTCGCCGGACGGCAGCGGTTCGGCGGAGATGCCGAGCGCCGCGCGGCCCTTCACCGCCGCGCTGGTGGCGGAGCTCGTGCGCCGGGGGGTGCTGTTCGCTCCGCTGTCCCTGCATACGGGGGTGGCCTCGGCGGAGGCGCACGAGCCGCCGTACCCGGAGCGGTTCTCGGTGCCGGCGGCGACGGCGTGGCTGGTGAACGCGGTACGGGCGGCGCGCGGCGGCGACCGTGCGGAGGGCGGGCGGGTGATCGCGGTGGGGACGACGGCCGTGCGGGCGCTGGAGTCGGCGGCCGGGCCGGACGGGGTGGTGCGGCCGGTGGCGGGGTGGACGGATCTGGTGGTCACGCCGCGGCGGGGCGTGCGGGTGGTGGACGGGCTGCTGACCGGGCTGCACGAGCCCCGGGCCTCGCATCTGCTGATGCTGGAGGCGGTGGCGGGGCGCGAGGCGCTGCGCCTCGGGTACGAGGCGGCGCTCCTGGAGCGGTACCTCTGGCACGAGTTCGGGGACGTCCACCTCGTCCTGCCGGATGAGGAACGTAACGCTCCGGATTGCTCCAGCAACGAATGGTGAGACTGTTACGTCGCCGATGTGAGCCCAGGCATAGGGCCTACATCACTTACGAACGTACCTAGTGGGCCTATAAGGGTGATTTGAGCAGGCGTGAGCGGGGGTCATTTCGGACGAACAGGACCCTCTTCCACTACCTGGCTTCGTACGTCACACCTTTGCCACAGGATTTTGCTGCCGCTAAGAATTGCTCTCGTCCCCGACGGAGGTACGCATCACCGCCTCCGGTCTCGTCCTCCGTGAGGACACCTGAGCATTCGAAGAGGTAGCCCTACATGTCTGCGACTCGCATTCCCAGCCGTGTCCGTCGTCTGAACAAGGTCCAGAAGATCACTGTGGCCGGTGTGTCGGCCCTTGGCGTCGCCGCCCTGACCTTCTCGCTCGTCCCGTCGAACGCCGAGGCCGAGATCGCCCCGCAGGCCGCGGCGGCCGCCGCGCCGGTGGCCTTCACCAACGCCGCGGGATCCGCCCAGGCCAAGACCGTGCAGAACAGCATGATCGAGCAGCACTCCACCGCCGAGAAGCTGGTGAAGGCCGCCGACGCCGCCAAGGCGAAGGCCGCCGCCGAGACCAAGGCCAAGGCCGCCAAGGCGAAGGCCGCGTCCGAGGCCAAGGCCAAGGCCGCCGCCGACGCCAAGGACAAGGCCGAGAAGGCCGCCAAGGCCAAGGCGGACGCGAAGAAGCGCGCGACCGAGAAGGCCAACCGCTCCACCGCGCGCAAGCCCGTCTACGCGAACAACCTGGACGGTTGGATCCGCGAGGCCATGTCGATCATGAAGAAGGAAGGCATCCCCGGCTCCTACGAGGGGATCCACCGCAACATCATCCGCGAGTCCAGCGGTAACCGCTGGGCCATCAACAACTGGGACATCAACGCCCGGAACGGCATCCCCTCCAAGGGCCTGCTCCAGGTGATCCAGCCCACCTTCGACCGCTACCACGTGGCGGGCACCAAGAAGGACCTGTACGACCCGGTCGCCAACATCGTCGCCGCCTGCAACTACGCGGCCGACCGCTACGGCTCCATGGACAACGTGAACAGCGCGTACTGAGCGCTGAGCCGCTGAGCCGCTGAGCCCAGCCGTACACATGCCGGAGGCCGGCACCCCGCGGGGTGCCGGCCTCGGCGTCGTACCGGTACCGCGCCGTACGGTCGCGGCGGAACGGTCCTACTTGCGCATGACCTCTGGCTCATGGCGCCGCAGCAGTCGCGCGACCGCGATGCCGCAGATCACGCCGAGCGCGAGCAGGACGGTGATGTTGACGCCCCACTGGCCCGCGGTGTGCTCCCACAGCGGGTCGAGGTCGGTGGGGTTCTTCGGGTCCCACGGCGGCATCAGGTGCGCCAGGTCCAGCGTGGTGCCGGCCGCGGCCATCGCCCAGCGGGACGGCATCAGCCAGGCGAACTGCTCCAGGCCGGGCGATCCGTACACCTGGAAGAGCACGCCGGTGAAGACGACCTGGATGATCGCGAACATGACCAGCAGCGGCATGGTCTTCTCGGCGGTCTTCACCAGCGAGGAGATGACCAGGCCGAACATCATCGAGGTGAAGCCCAGCGCGATGATCGAGAGGCAGATCTCGACGGCCGGGGGCATGATCAGGCCCTCCGTCGGCAGCTCGCGGGTGGCGAAGCCGATGCCGCAGATGATCACGCCCTGGAAGGCGGTGATCACGCCGAGGACGATCACCTTGGACATCAGGTACGCGGAGCGGGAGAGGCCGGTGGCCCGCTCCCGTTCGTAGATGACCCGTTCCTTGATCAGCTCTCGTACGGAGTTGGCGGCGCCGGAGAAGCACATGCCGACCGCGAGGATCAGCATGATCGTCCCGGCCTTGCCGTTGAACTGGGACGGCGGCGTCGGTGCGGCCAGCCCGAACTCCGCCGGGATGACCACGCTGACCACACCCAGCACGGCGGGCAGGATCAGCATCAGGCCCATGAAGCCCTTGTCGGACGCGATGACGGAGGAGTACCTCCGGATCAGCGTCCACAGCTGCGCCATCCAGCCCTGCGGCTTCGGCGGGCGCATCTGCTGCGGGGGCGGCATGTTGACCGGCTGGGCCGCGACCGCGTCGATGTCGGCGGCGTACATCTGGTAGTGCTGCGAACCGCGCCAGCGGCCCGCCCAGTCGTAGTCGCGGTAGTTCTCGAAGGCGGAGAAGACGTCGGCCCAGCTGGTGTAGCCGAAGAAGTTCAGCGCTTCCTCCGGCGGACCGAAGTAGGCGACGGAACCGCCGGGCGCCATCACGAGGAGCTTGTCGCAGATCGCCAGCTCGGCGACCGAGTGCGTGACCACGAGCACCGTGCGGCCGTCGTCGGCGAGGCCGCGCAGCAGCTGCATGACATCGCGGTCCATGCCCGGGTCGAGGCCGGAGGTCGGCTCGTCCAGGAAGATCAGCGAGGGCTTGGTGAGCAGCTCCAGGGCGACCGAGACGCGCTTGCGCTGACCGCCGGAGAGCGAGGTGATCTTCTTGTCCTTGTGGATGTCGAGCTTGAGCTCGGCGAGGACCTCGGTGATCCGGGACTGGCGCTCGGCCTCGGTGGTGTCCGCGGGGAAGCGGAGCTTGGCCGCGTACTTGAGGGCCTTGGTGACGGTCAGTTCCTTGTGCAGGATGTCGTCCTGCGGGACCAGACCGATGCGCTGGCGCAGCTCGGCGAACTGCTTGTACAGGTTTCGGTTGTCGTAGAGGACGTCACCCTGGTTGGCGGGCCGGTAGCCGGTGAGCGCCTTGAGCAGGGTGGACTTTCCGGAACCGGACGGGCCGATGACCGCGATCAGCGACTTCTCCGGGACGCCGAAGGAGACGTCCTTGAGGATCTGCTTCCCGCCGTCGACCGTCACCGTGAGGTGGCGGGCGGAGAAGGAGACCTCACCGGTGTCGACGAACTCTTCCAGCCGGTCGCCGACCAGCCGGAACGTCGAGTGACCGACGCCGACGATGTCGTTCGGGCCGATGAGCGCGGAGCCGGACTTGTGGAGCGGCTGGCCGTTGACGTACGTGCCGTTGTGCGAGCCGAGGTCGCGGATCTCGAAGCGGCCGTCGGGCGTCGCGTGGAACTCGGCGTGGTTGCGGGAGACCTGGAGGTCGGAGACGACCAGCTCGTTCTCCAGCGCACGACCGATACGCATGACCCGGCCGAGGGCCAGCTGGTGGAACGTGGTCGGGCTGCGGTCGCCGTAGACCGGCGGCGCCCCCGCGGCACCGCCTTGTCCCGGTCCGCCCGGCTGCCCGGGGCCCTGCTGGTGCGGCACCTGCTGACGCGGAGGCTGCTGAGGCTGCTGGTGCGGGGCCTGCTGCTGGGGCGCCTGAGGCTGCTGCCAGGCCTGCTGCGGGGCCGGAGCCTGGTGCTGAGCCGGGGCCTGGTGCGCGGGCGCCTGCTGTCCGTGCCAGCCCGCGCCGCCGCCCTGGGGCTGCTGGTGGGGCTGCTGCACGGGAGCCTGCTGGGCTCCGGCCGCCTGGCCGCCGGCGACAGCTGCGCCCGCGCCCGCGCTGAGGCTCACCCGGGGCCCGTCGGTGGCGTTGCCCAGGTGCAGCACCGAGCCGGGGCCGATCTCCACCTGCTGGATCCGCCGGCCCTGCACATAGGTGCCGTTGGTGCTGCCGTGGTCCTCGATGAACCAACTGCGGCCGCTCCAGCTGATCGTGGCATGCCGCCACGAGACTCTCGCGTCGTCGATCGCGAGGTCGCCCTGCGGATCACGTCCAAGGGTGTACGACCTGGACGGATCGAGCGTCCAGGTGCTGCCATTCAATTCCAGTACGAGTTCCGGCACTCCGCGCCCCACTAGTTGTCCCCCGTGTTACCCCCGTCGCAGGGAGTCTAGGGATGCTGAACATCGTGGGGAACTATTCCAGGACCAGTCCCCGATCGGAAAGTCGGGCGGGTGAAGACCGCGCGGAGACGTGCGCGAACACCCCGATACCGGGGGGTGAAACATGAGCGGAACGGCCGAAGTCCGGATGAAGACCTGGTTACCGCCCAGAGAATGTTCAGCGACTTCATAGCGGGTGATACAGGACAGCCGACGCGGCCGTGCGCAAGACCCGTACCGGCCAGATCCGCGTCTCCTCGCGTGGCCGGGACCGGGGCCGGGCCGGAACCAGGACCGGAACCGCCGCCCGGGGTCGGCGGCAGCGCCGGGAGCGGTGCCCGGGCGATTCCGTCCGGCACTCGGGACGGGCGACCGGAGGAGGTCGCGGGACCGATACGGTGGGAGCACCATGAGCGCATCTCAGCCACCTCAGCCCCTCTCGTCTCCTGAGCCCTCTGAGCCCCCTGAGCCCCGTCGGGTCGAAGGGATCGTCGACGCGCCCCCTCCGGGCGGCGACGCACCCACCCTTCTCGTCAAGATCTTCGGCAAGGACCGTCCGGGCATCACCGCCGGCCTCTTCGACACCCTCGCCGCGTACGCGGTCGACGTCGTGGACATCGAGCAGGTCGTCACCCGGGGCCGCATCGTGCTGTGCGCCCTGGTCACCGCTCCCACCGCGGGCGGAAGCACCGAGGGCGATCTGCGGGCGACCGTGCACAGCTGGGCCGACTCCCTGAAGCTGCAGGCCGAGATCATCTCCGGCATCGGCGACAACCGCCCTCGCGGTGACGGCCGTTCGCATGTGACGGTGCTGGGGCACCCGCTCACCGCGGAGTCCACCGCCGCCATAGCGGCCACCATCACCTCGACCGGCGGAAACATCGACCGGGTCTTCCGGCTGGCGAAGTACCCGGTCACCGCCGTCGAGTTCGCGGTGTCGGGGACCGGGACCGAGGAGCTGCGGACCGCGCTGGCGACCGAGGCCGCGGAGATCGGCGTGGACGTCGCGGTGGTCTCGGCCGGGCTGAGCCGGCGGGCCCAGCGGCTGGTGGTCATGGACGTCGACTCGACGCTGATCCAGGACGAGGTCATCGAGCTCTTCGCGGCGCACGCGGGCTGCGAGGACAAGGTCGCCGAGGTGACCGAGCAGGCGATGCGCGGCGAGCTGGACTTCGAGCAGTCGCTGCACGCCCGGGTCGCGCTGCTGGCCGGTCTGGACGCCTCGGTGGTGGACAAGGTCCGCGCCGAGGTACGGCTCACCCCCGGCGCCCGCACCCTGATCCGTACGCTGAAGCGGCTCGGCTACCAGGTCGGCGTCGTCTCCGGCGGCTTCACCCAGGTCACGGACGACCTCAAGGAGCGGCTCGGCCTCGACTTCGCCTCGGCCAACACCCTGGAGGTGGTGGACGGGAAGTTCACCGGCCGGGTCGTCGGCGAGGTGGTGGACCGGGCGGGCAAGGCGCGGCTGCTGCGGAGCTTCGCCGAGCAGGCGGGGGTGCCGCTGGCCCAGACGGTGGCGATCGGCGACGGGGCGAACGACCTCGACATGCTGAACACCGCCGGGCTCGGCGTCGCGTTCAACGCCAAGCCGATGGTCCGCGAGGCGGCGCACACCGCGGTGAACGTGCCGTTCCTGGACACCGTGCTCTATCTGCTCGGCATCACCCGCGAAGAGGTCGAGGCGGCGGACGGTCTCGTCGACTGAATCCGTCCGAGCGAAGGACAGGGCCCCGGCACCGCAGTGGCGCCGGGGCCCTGTGCGTGATCAGTCGTTCGGCGTCCAGTACTCGACGAGCTTGCCGGCCCCGTGCTCCACGCTCTTCCAGGAGCCGGGGAACTCCACCACGGCGTACGCGGCCGTGGGGAAGCCGTCCCGGGTCATCCGGGCCAGGGTGTCGCCCTCGGCCGAGCCGGAGAGGGCGTCGGCGGCCCCGTGCATCCCGGGGTTGTGGCCGATGACCAGGAGGTTGCGCACCTCGTCCGGGGTCTCGTTGAACAGGGCGATCAGTTCGCCGAGGGAGGCCTCGTACAGCCTCTCCTCGTAGACGGTCCGGGGTCGCTGGGCGAATTCATGGACCGCCAGCTTCCAGGTCTCCCGTGTCCTGGCGGCGCTGGAGCAGAGGGCCAGATCGAAATCGATGCCGGAATCTGCGAGCCTGCGGCCGGCCACGGGCGCGTCCTTTCGGCCGCGCTCGGCCAGCGGGCGCTCATGGTCGGAAGCCTGTGACCATTCCGCCTTGGCATGCCGGAGAAGGACGATCCTGCGAGGTGTCTCGACGCTCATACACCTCAGCTTCGCATGAAACGCGGCCTCGGGCGCAGGGTGTTGACGTGCTCGTCCGGGGAGTTGGCGGGCTGGTCCGGGGCGGCTTCGCCTCAGCGAGACAGCAGCTGGAGGGTGCGCTCGATCAGCTGTCCGAGCGCGGGGTCGCCGGTGGCGGCCTGGGCCTGTCCGGGGCTGAGGATCATCAGCAGCAGGGCGGCGAACGCGACGGCGGGCAGGGCGACGGCCCACCAGGGCAGCCGGATCTCGACACCCTCCGCGGCCGGTCGGTGGGACCTGGTGTGCGTCGGTGCCGGCATGTCCGCCTCCGTGGGTCATCGGTCGTTACCGAAGAACCTACGGACCGGAGGCGGCCGGCCCCATCCGGTGATCCACCCACTTCACCCTGACCCTGGCCCCCTAGGGGAAGGTGGGGCCAGCACCACCCCTGCGGGGTCCACCGGGTCCTCGGGCGTCAGGGTGAGGCGATCGTGGCGATCACACCGATGACGACGGTGATGAGGAGCATCGCCCCGAACACGAGGAGAAGCTTCTTCTGGCCGTTCTGGGGATTCGGATCGAGCACTGGCATGACGTCAGTGTCGCATCTCAGCATTCGTCCTCGATCGTCCGGTCCCGGCCCGCGAGGATCCCGGCCACCATCTGGGGAATCATCAGGCCCGCCATCAGGGCGATCGGCAGCCCCCAGCCGCCGCTGTGCTGGTAGAGCACGCCGACGAGCAGCGGGCCGGGGATCGAGAGCAGATAGCCGGTGGACTGGGCGAAGGCGGAGAGCCGGACCACGCCCGCGCCGGACCGGGCCCGCATGCCGATCATGGTGAGGGCGAGCGGGAAGGCGCAGTTGGCCACGCCGAGGAGCACGGCCCAGGCCCAGGCTCCGGCGGCGGGGGCGAGGTAGAGGCCGCCGTAGCCGATCAGGCCGCAGAGGCCGAGGACGACGACGATGGGGCCCTGCTGCTTGAGCCGGGAGGCGACCCGGGGGATGACGAAGGCGAGCGGGACGCCCATCGCCATGGTGACCGCGAGCAGGACTCCGGCCGTGCCGGCGGAGACCCCGGCGTCGCGGAAGATCTGCGGCATCCAGCCCATGGTGATGTACGCGGCGGTGGCCTGGAGCCCGAAGAAGCAGGCGAGGCCCCAGGCGGTGCGGCTGTGGGTGATCTTCAGGGCCGGGGCCTCGGCGGCGTTCGCGGCCACCGCGCCCGGAGCCGGCTGGCCGGGGGCCGGGGTGCGGTCGCGTACGAGGACGATCCAGGGCAGTACGGCGACGGCGGCGAGCACGGCCCAGACGGCGAGGCCCGTCTGCCAGTCGCCGCCCAGCGCCCCGGTGACGGGGACGGTGACGGCGGCGGCCAGGGCGGTGCCGAGGGCCAGGGCCATGGAGTAGAGGCCGGTCATGGTGCCGACGCGGTCGGGGAACCAGCGCTTGACGATCACCGGCATCAGGATGTTGCTGACGGCGATGCCCATCAGGGCCAGCGCGCTGGCGGCCAGGAATCCGGCGGTGGAGCCGATGTACGGGCGGATGATCAGGCCGGCCGCGATGGCGGCCATGCCCGCGCAGACGACGGCGCCCGCGCCGAAGCGGCGGGCCAGCCGCGGCGCCATGACGCCGAAGACGGCGAAGCAGAGCGGCGGTACGGAGGTGAGGACGCCGGCCACGCTGCCGCTCATGTGCAGCCCCTCGCGGACCTCTTCGAGGAGGGCGCCGAGGCTGGTGATGGCGGGGCGGAGGTTCAGGGCGGCCAGGACGAGCCCCACGGCGATGAGGCGCAGCAGCCAGGGCGCGGGCGCCCCGTCCGTACCGGGGAGCCGCTCGGCCCGGGGGTCGTGGGAGGTGCGCGCGGCGGGGCCGCGGTTCAGGGTCGGGGTCTGCGTCTCGTCGTCCGGCATAGACCCATCATAGAATCATGGGATGATTGATTGTCCAATCCGTTCCGTCCTCCGATCTCCCCTGATCTCCCCGGCTTCCTGAGAGAATCCGGGCCGGACCCGACCAGCTCACGAACTAGGAGCATCATGGCGCTGACGTCTCCGCGGCGTTCGGCACTCGCCGACCAGGTGATCGCCCAGCTGAGGAACCAGATCACCTCGGGCGAGTGGCCGGTCGGCTCACGGATTCCGACCGAGCCCGAGCTGGTCGAGCAGCTCGGGGTGGCCCGTAACACCGTGCGCGAGGCCGTGCGGGCCCTCGCGCACAACGGGCTGCTGGACATCCGGCAGGGTTCCGGCACCTATGTGATCGCCACGAGCGAGCTGGCCGGGGTGATGCACCGCAGGTTCGCGGCCGCCGACCCCCGGCACATCGCGGAGCTGCGCTCGACGCTGGAGTCGTCGGCGGCCCGGCTGGCGGCGGCCCGGCGCACCGACCGGGATCTGCGGCAGCTGGACACGCTGATGGCGCGCCGGGAGGAGGCCTGGACCTCGGGCGACGCGGAGGCGTTCGTGGCGGCGGACGCGACGCTGCACCTGGCGGTGGTCGCGGCCTCGCACAACGACGTCCTGACCGAGCTCTACGCCGACCTCGGGGATCTGCTGCGCGACTATCTGCGCGGCGACGTGGGCCCGGAGCTGCGGCCGGAGAACCACATGGACCACGGCCGGCTGGTCGAGGCGATCCGGGCCGGGGACGCGGAGACGGCGGCGGCCGAGGCGGCGAGCCATGCGCTGAACTGCCTGGCGGACCGGGTCTGACCCTCTCCCCGGGCCCGTTCACAGGGGCGCGGGGCGGTGGCTGACCCAGGCCGTGGCGACCTCTTTCCAGCAGCGGTCCTCCAGCCGTACGGTCCGGCCGGGCTCCACCGCGACCGCCGCGCCGTCCGCGTCGACGTCCCACCATCGGTCGCACTCGGTGTGCAGCCGCACCAGGTCGGTGGAGGGGTAGGGGTTGTGGCAGTACGCGACGACCCGGGAGCCCTGTATGGACGTACGGCACTCGGAGCCGGCCGGTTCGGGCTTCGGGGGCTCCTCCCCCGTACCGGAGTCGGCCCCTCTGGCGGCGTGGACGCCCAGAGGTACGGCGAGGGCGGCGACGAGCAGCGGGGCGGCCAGCAGGAGACGGGTTCGGCGGCGCGTGGGACGCACGGCGATCTCCCTCCCGCAGCCTGACAAGAAGTCCGGTTCCTCCTCATTCTGCGGTGGATCGGCCGACTTTTCGACCGGAGCGGCAGCGGGCGGCCACGGACTGTGAACGGCCCCCGGCCGCGTACCGCCTCCGGAGAACCGGAAGGGGGTACGCGGCCGGGGGCCATCTCGCAGGGGTGGTGCGCGGTCAGGCGCCCATCATGTGCACGCCGCTGTCGACGTGGATGATCTCGCCCGTCGTCCGCGGGAAGAAGTCGGAGAGCAGAGCGACGATACTGCGGCCGGCCGGCTCCGGGTCGTTCATGTCCCAGGCCAGCGGGGCGCGGGTGTTCCAGACGTCGGCCAGCTCCTCGAAGCCCGGGATGGACTTGGCGGCCATGGAACGCAGCGGTCCGGCGGAGATCAGGTTGCAGCGCAGCCCGTCCTTGCCCAGGTCACGGGCGAGGTAGCGGGAGGTGGCCTCCAGCGCGGCCTTGGCCGGGCCCATCCAGTCGTACTGCGGCCAGGCGTACTGGGCGTCGAAGGTGAGGCCGACGATCGAGCCGCCCTCGCTCATCAGCGGCTTGCAGGCCATGGCCAGCGACTTCAGCGAGAACGCCGAGACGTGCATCGCGGTGGCGACCGACTCGAACGGCGTGTTGAGGAAGTTGCCGCCGAGCGCGTCCTGCGGCGCGAAGCCGATGGAGTGGACGACGCCGTCGAGCGAGCCGAGCTCCTCGCGGACCAGGCCCGCCAGCCGGTCCAGGTGCTCCTGGTTGGTCACGTCGAGCTCGATGACCTTGGCCGGCTTCGGCAGCTTCTTGGCGATGCGCTCGGTCAGGGTGGGGCGGGGGAAGGCCGTCAGGATGACCTCGGCACCCTGCTCCTGGGCCACCTTCGCGGCGTGGAACGCGATGGACGACTCCATCAGCACCCCGGTGATCAGGATGCGCTTGCCGTCGAGAATTCCGCTCATGGTGATCAGTGACCCATGCCCAATCCGCCGTCAACGGGAATGACGGCTCCAGTGATGTACGACGCGTCGTCGGAGGCGAGGAAGCGCACCGCGGCGGCGATCTCCTCGGGCTGCGCGTAGCGGCCGAGCGGCACCTGGGACACGATGCCCTTGCGCTGCTCCTCGGTGAGCGCCTGGGTCATGTCGGTGTCGACAAAACCGGGGGCGACGACGTTGAAGGTGATGTTCCGCGAGCCGAGTTCACGGGCCAGCGACCGGGCGAAGCCGACCAGCCCGGCCTTGGAGGCTGCGTAGTTGGCCTGACCGGCCGAGCCGAGGAGGCCGACGACGGAGGAGATCAGGACGACGCGGCCCTTCTTGGCGCGCAGCATGCCGCGGTTGGCGCGCTTGACGACCCGGAAGGTGCCGGTGAGGTTGGTGTCGAGGACGGAGGTGAAGTCGTCCTCCGACATCCGCATCAGCAACTGGTCCTTGGTGATGCCGGCGTTGGCGACCAGCACCTCCACGGGACCGTGCTTCTCCTCGATCTCCTTGTAGGCCTGCTCCACCTGCTCGGCGTCCGTGATGTCGCAGCGGACCGCGAGGACTCCGGCCTCGGCGAGGACCTGGGGCGGCTCTCCGGAACGGTAGGTGATCGCGACCTGGTCGCCGTTGTCGGCGAAGGCGCGGGCGATGGCGAGGCCGATGCCCCGGTTTCCTCCGGTGACGAGAACCGAGCGGCTCAACGGATCACCCTTTCCTTGGCTGTGTAGTACGTCGAAAACCTATCGGTACCGTGCGCCGATCGAGGAATCGGGCCCTGACAGTGGCTTGTCCGGGGGGCTGTCGGGTTCCTACAGTCCCCGGGCTTACGTGGTCGGCCCACGCGTCCGGGATATCCCCCGGTGCGGTCACCCTCCGGCGTGGTTCACTGCCGTGGTGTATCGAGAAGGGAACTCCCTGTGCCCCACGAGGTAGATCAGTCATTCCTGGCCCTGCCGTCGCGAGCGCTGGCCGATGCGGCGCTCGCCCGAGCACGGGCGCTCGGCGCGACGCACGCCGACTTCCGGCTGGAGCGGGTGCGCAGCGCCTCCTGGCGGCTGCGGGACGCGCGGCCGGCCGGGGCGTCGGACAGCACGGACCTCGGTTACGCGGTGCGCGTGGTGCACGGCGGGGCGTGGGGGTTCGCCTCGGGCGTGGACCTGACGATGGACGCAGCCGCGAAGGTGGCCTCGCAGGCCGTCGCGATGGCCAAGCTGTCGGCGAAGGTGATCGCGGCCGCCGGTTCCGACGAGCGCGTGGAGCTGGCGGAGGAGCCGGTGCACGGCGAGCGGACCTGGGTCTCGGCGTACGACGTCGACCCCTTCTCCGTACCGGACGAGGAGAAGGCGGCGCTGCTCGCCGAGTGGAGCGGGCGGCTGCTGGGCGCGGAGGGCGTCGCGCATGTGGACGCGTCCTTGATGACCGTGCACGAGAACAAGTTCTACGCGGACACGGCGGGCACCGTCACCACGCAGCAGCGGGTGCGGATCCATCCGCAGTTCACCGCCGTCGCGGTGGACGGCACGACGGGCGAGTTCGACTCGATGCGGACGATCGCGCCGCCGGCGGGCCGGGGCTGGGAGTATCTGACCGGGACCGGCTGGGACTGGAACGCCGAGCTGGAGCAGATCCCCGGGCTGCTCGCGGAGAAGATGCGCGCGCCGAGCGTCGAGGCGGGGGCGTACGACCTGGTCGTCGACCCGTCGAACCTGTGGCTGACCATCCACGAGTCGATCGGCCACGCCACCGAGCTGGACCGGGCGCTGGGGTACGAGGCGGCGTACGCCGGGACCTCGTTCGCCACCTTCGACCAGCTGGGCAAACTGGCGTACGGCTCCCCCGTGATGAACGTGACGGGCGACCGCACGGCCGAGCACGGGCTCGCGACGGTCGGGTACGACGACGAGGGCGTCGAGGCGCAGTCGTGGGACCTGGTGAAGGACGGCACGCTGGTCGGCTACCAGCTGGACCGCCGGATCGCGAAGCTGACGGGCCTGGGCCGTTCCAACGGCTGCGCGTTCGCGGACTCGCCGGGCCACGTACCCGTACAGCGCATGGCGAACGTGTCGCTCCAGCCCGATCCTGGCGGGCTGTCCACGGAGGACCTGATCGGCGGGGTCGAGCGCGGGATCTACGTGGTCGGCGACCGGTCCTGGTCGATCGACATGCAGCGCTACAACTTCCAGTTCACCGGGCAGCGGTTCTTCCGCATCGAGAACGGCAAGCTGGCCGGGCAGCTGCGCGATGTGGCGTACCAGGCGACGACCACGGACTTCTGGGGCTCGATGGAGAAGGTCGGCGGCCCCCAGACGTATGTGCTGGGCGGCGCGTTCAACTGCGGCAAGGCCCAGCCGGGCCAGGTCGCGGCGGTCTCGCACGGCTGCCCCTCCGCCCTCTTCCGGGGCGTCAACATCCTCAACACGACGCAGGAGGCCGGACGATGAACGGCGACCACGGAACCGGCTGGGGGTCCGGCCCGCGGCGCAGCCGCAATCGGACGCAGTGTCCCCCGGGTCAGCACAGTCTCGACACGACGCAGGAGGCCGGACGATGAGCCGCGTCAGCAAGCCGTACGAGATCGTCGAGCGGGCTCTGGAGCTGTCCACCACGGACGGCCTGGTGGTCATCGCCGATGAGGAGTCCTCCGCCAATCTGCGCTGGGCGGGCAACGCGCTCACCACGAACGGGGTGACCCGGGGCCGCACCCTGACCGTCATCGCGACCGTCGACGGCGCGCAGGGCACGGCGTCCGGCGTCGTCTCCCGGTCCGCCGTGACCACCGACGACCTGGAGCCGCTGGTGCGTGCCGCCGAGGCCGCAGCCCGGGGCGCGGGTCCGGCCGAGGACGCGCAGCCGCTGGTGAGCGGGGTGCCCTCCTCCCCCGACTTCACGGACGCGCCCGCCGAGACCGGTTCGGAGGTCTTCGCCGACTTCGCCCCGGCGCTCGGCGACGCCTTCGCCCGCGCCCGCTCCGGGGGCCGCGAGCTGTACGGCTTCGCGAACCACGAGCTGACCTCCACCTACCTGGGTACGTCGACGGGGCTGCGGCTGCGCCACGACCAGCCGAACGGGACGCTGGAGCTGAACGCGAAGTCGCCGGACCGGACGCGCTCGGCGTGGGCGGGCCGGGCGACCCGGGACTTCAAGGACGTCGACCCGGCGGCGATGGACGCGGAGCTGGCGCGGCGGTTGCGCTGGGCGGAGCGGCGCATCGAGCTGCCGGCCGGCCGGTACGAGACGCTGCTGCCGCCGACCGCCGTCGCCGACCTGCTGATCTACCAGCTGTGGTCGTCGACCGCGCGGGACGCCGTCGAGGGCCGGACGGTGTTCTCCACGCCGGGCGGCGGTACGCGCCTGGGCGAGACGCTCGCACCGCTTCCGCTCACCCTGCGCAGCGACCCGCACGCGCCGGGCCTGGAGTCGGCGCCGTTCGTGATCGCCCACTCCTCCGGCGACAGCGGTTCCGTCTTCGACAACGGGCTGCCGCTGGCCCCGACGGACTGGATCCGGGACGGAAAGCTGGAGCGGCTGACGACGACCCGGCACACGGCGGGCCTGACCGGCCTTCCGGTCGCCCCGGGCATCGACAACCTGGTGCTGGACGGGGGCGGCGAGCGGTCGCTGGAGGAGATGGTGGCCGCGACGACCGGGCGGGCGCTGCTGCTGACCTGCCTCTGGTACATCCGCGAGGTGGACCCGGCGACGCTGCTGCTGACCGGGCTGACCCGGGACGGCGTCTATCTGGTCGAGGACGGCGAGGTGGTCGGCGAGGTGAACAACTTCCGGTTCAACGAGTCGCCGGTGGACCTGCTCTCGCGGGCCTCTGAGGCGGGGCGTACGGAGAAGACGCTGCCGCGCGAGTGGGGCGACTGGTTCACCCGGGCCGCAATGCCCGCGCTGCGCATCCCGGACTTCAACATGAGCTCGGTCAGCCTGGGCGTATGACCCGCCTAGACTGACACGTACATCTCTACCAGGCATAAGGAGCACCGGAACCGTGACGGACATCGTCGACGAGCTGAAGTGGCGCGGGCTGTTCGCCCAGTCCACTGACGAGGACGCATTGCGCAAGGCTCTCGCGGACGGTCCCGTCACCTTCTATTGCGGCTTCGACCCGACCGCCGCGAGCCTGCACGTGGGGCACCTCGTGCAGGTGCTCACCATGCGGCGGCTCCAGCAGGCGGGCCTGAAGCCGCTCGCTCTGGTCGGCGGCGCCACGGGCCAGATCGGTGACCCGCGGCCCACCGCCGAGCGGACGCTGAACGACCCGGAGACCATCGCCGCCTGGGTGCAGCGGCTGCGGGGGCAGATCGAGCCCTTCCTCACCTTCGAGGGCCCGAACGCGGCGACGATGGTCAACAACCTGGACTGGACCGCGGGCATGTCCGCGATCGAGTTCCTGCGGGACATCGGCAAGCACTTCCGGGTCAACAAGATGCTCACCAAGGACTCGGTCGCCCGGCGGCTGGAGTCGCAGGAGGGCATCAGCTACACCGAGTTCAGCTACCAGCTGCTCCAGGGCATGGACTTCCTGGAGCTGTACCGCCGGTACGGCTGCACCCTCCAGCAGGGCGGCAGCGACCAGTGGGGCAACCTCACCGCGGGCATCGACCTGATCCACCGCCTGGAGCCGGGCGCAGGCGTGCACGCGCTGGCGACGCCGCTGATGACGAAGGCGGACGGGACGAAGTTCGGCAAGTCCGAGAGCGGCGCCGTCTGGCTCGACCCGGAGATGACCACGCCGTACGCGTTCTACCAGTTCTGGCTGAACGTGGACGACCGGGACGTCTCGCGCTACCTGCGCATCCTCAGCTTCAAGAGCCGTGCGGAGCTGGAGGAGCTGGAGGAGCTGACCGAGGAGCGGCCGCAGGCGCGTTCCGCGCAGCGGGCGCTGGCCGAGGAGCTGACCACGCTGGTGCACGGCGGTGCGCAGTGCGCCGCCGTCATCGCGGCGTCGAAGGCGCTGTTCGGGCAGGGCGACCTGGCCGAGCTGGACGAGGCGACGCTGAGCGCGGCCCTGTCCGAGGTACCGCACGCCACCGTCGCCGAGCTGGGCCCGCTGGTGGACCTGCTGGTGGAGGTCGGCCTGGCGCCCAGCAAGTCGGGGGCGCGCCGCACGGTCAAGGAGGGCGGCGCCTACGTGAACAACGTGAAGGTCGCCGACGGCGAGGTCGCGCCGGACGCCGGGGAGCTGCTGCACGGGCGCTGGCTGGTGCTGCGCCGGGGCAAGAAGAACCTGGCGGCCGTGGAGGTCCGCCCGGCGGTCTGACCCCTCCCGCTCAGCACGACGCCGCGGCCGGACACGCTGTTTCTCGCGTGTCCGGCCGCGGCGTTCCGGGTGACCTTTGTACCGGTCAGGTTCTCTGTTTCCGGTTGCCCCGGAAGGCCTGCCAGGCCATGTCGCCGACGGCGACGACCGCCACGGCGCCCGCCAGCTGCAGCACATGACGGATCCAGTCGATGCCCTTGGTGTCCTCGACACCGATCCAGCCGGCCACGGCGTTGCCGAGGATGCTGCCGAGGATGCCGAACACGGCCGTCAGCCAGAGCGGGATGTCCTGCTTACCGGGCAGGATCGCTCTGGCGATGACACCGAGCACCAATCCCACGATGATCGCCCACAACCAGCTCATTTCGCCTCCTCGTACGGCGCGGAGTGCGCGTCCGCCCAGTCTTGACCCGCCGTCCGGCCGGCGCATGCCCGGTTGGGCCGTACGGGGGACCCGGCCCCTCGCGTCGGACGCGCCCCGGTCTCCTCCTCGGCGGACGCCGGGCGTACCGTGGATGCGGCCCGGTCCGGGGAGCGACCGGCGACGAGATCTGGTGGTGGAGCATGCTGCGGAAGAACGCGGGTCCGGAGGTCATCCGGATCACGGGCGCCCGTCAGGGACTCACGGACGACGTCCGCGGCCGACAGCGGCGCTATGTGATCTCGATGTCGGTGCGCACGGTGGCGGTGGTGCTGGCCGCGGTGCTGTGGAACGTGGAGCGGCATGTGGCGATCGTGGCGCTCGTGCTGGGCGTGCTGCTGCCGTACGTGGCGGTGGTCATCGCCAACGCAGGCCGGGAGAACGCGACTTCACTCCCGACGACATTCGTGCAGATGCCGATGCAGCCTGCTCTGGAGGCCGCTCCGGTGGCCGGTTCCGCGGAGTCCGGGACCGCCGACGGGGCGTCCGGCCGGGTACCGCCGCCGCACGAGCACGCCTGACCTCGCGGGCACCGCGAAGCTCATGAAAAGCTCAGATCAATCATGACGTTCCGGTGCACCGCACCCCGGTCCCCGTGACATACTTCGAGTGCGCTCCGCATCCCCCGTCGGAGCGACGGACCGACGCCGGGCAGCTCCCCCCGTGGCTGCTCGGCGTCGCCCTTTCTCCGGCCGGGGATGCGTCAGGAAGCTCGCGGAGCACCTGACTTAGGCTGGGTGGTGTGATCTTTCCCGAGACGTCCGCCGAGAGTTCCACCGGCGCCCCGCTCTGTTCCGCCAAGGGCTGCCGGGCCGCCGCCGTGTGGGTGCTCGCCTGGAACAACCCCAAACTGCACACGCCCGAGCGGCGCAAGACCTGGCTGGCCTGCGACGAGCACCGGGAGCATCTGTCCTCGTTCCTCGGGGTGCGGGGTTTCCTCAAGGACGTCGTGGCGTTGAAGGACTGGGAGTCCGGCCCCGAGGGATCCAAGGGTTCGCGGGACGAGGGTTCTCGGGACGCCTGAGCGTCAGCCGCCGATCGCCGACATCGGGCGGTCGGGCTGCAGGAAGGACGGGTCGTCCAGTCCGGAGCCCGCCTTCTTGCCCCACATCGCCGTCCTCCAGAGCTGGGCGATCTCCTCGTCCGGTGCGTCGCCGCGCAGCGCCCCGCGTAGATCCGTCTCCTCGCGGGCGAAGAGGCAGGTGCGGACCTGGCCGTCGGCGGTGAGCCGCGTACGGTCGCAGGCGCGGCAGAACGGGCGGGTGACGGAGGCGATCACACCGACGCGGTGCGGGCCGCCGTCGACGGTCCAGCGCTCGGCGGGGGCGGAGCCGCGGGAGGCGTCGCTCTCGGCGGTCAGGGTGAAGCGGGTGCGCAGCGAGGCGAGGATGTCCCCGGCGGTGATCATGCCGTCGCGCTTCCAGCCGTGCTGGGCGTCGAGCGGCATCTGCTCGATGAAGCGGAGCTCGTAGTCGTTGGCCACGGCCCAGGCGAGCAGCTCGGGGGCCTCGTCGTCGTTGAGTCCCGGCATCAGGACGGAGTTGACCTTCACCGGGGTGAGCCCGGCCTCGCGGGCGGCCTCCAGGCCGTCCAGCACATCCTGGTGGCGGTCACGGCGGGTGAGGGTCTTGAAGACGTCGGGGCGCAGGGTGTCCAGCGAGACGTTGACCCGGTCGAGGCCCGCGGCCTTGAGGGCGGCGGCGGTCCGCTTGAGTCCGATGCCGTTGGTGGTGAGCGACATGCGGGGGCGCGGGGTGAGCGCGGCGCACTGCTCGACGATGGAGACGAGGCCGGGGCGCAGCAGGGGCTCGCCGCCGGTGAAACGGACCTCGGTGATGCCGAGCGAGGTGACGGCGATGCGGATCAGGCGCACGATCTCGTCGTCGGAGAGCAGCTCGCTCTTGCCGAGCCACTGGAGGCCCTCTTCGGGCATGCAGTAGGTGCAGCGCAGGTTGCACTTGTCGGTGAGTGACACGCGCAGGTCGGTGGCGACCCGGTCGTAGGTGTCGATGAGCACGGTGGGTCCCTCCCCCGGGTGGTGCGGTCGCTCTTCTCTGGCTTCCGTTACTTCCGAGCCTACGTGAGACATGTGACATCGGGGTGGCCCGTTTGCCACGAGGTGCGGCCGGGCCGCGTCGTAGGACTCTACGACGCGGCCCGGCCGCGGGTGGTGGGTGAAGGGCCGAACGGGCCCGCCCGCACCGGTGTGCTCAGTGGGCTCCGACGCCGGTGAGGGACTTGACCTCCAGTTCCGCGTACTTGTCGGTGTCGGGCTTCTCCTTGGAGATCAGCGAGCCGACCCAGCCGAGCAGGAAGCCGAGCGGGATCGAGATCAGGCCGGGGTTCTCCAGCGGGAACCAGGCGAAGTCGACGCCCGGGAACATCGAGGTCGGCTTGGAGGAGACGACCGGCGAGAACAGCACCAGCAGGACGGAGGAGGCGAGGCCTCCGTAGATGGACCAGAGGGCCCCCTGGGTGGTGAAGCGCTTCCAGAAGAGGCTGTAGAGGATCGTCGGCAGGTTGGCGGAGGCAGCGACCGCGAAGGCCAGGGCGACGAGCCCGGCGACGTTGAGGTCGCGGGCGAGCGCGCCGAGCGCGATGGAGACGATGCCGATGGCGACGGTGGCCCAGCGTGCGGCGCGGACCTCCTCCTTCTCGGTGGCCTGCCCCTTGCGGATGACGTTGGCGTAGATGTCGTGCGCGAAGGACGAGGAGGAGGCGAGGGTGAGTCCGGCGACGACGGCCAGGATGGTGGCGAAGGCGACGGCGGAGATCACCGCGAGGAGGATGGCGCCGCCGGTGGATCCGGAGCCGCCGCCGATCTCCAGTGCGGCTAGTGGCGCCGCGGTGTTGCCCGCCTTGTTGGAGGCGATGATGTCGCCCGGCTTGAGGATCGCGGCGGCGCCGAAGCCGAGCACGATCGTCATCAGGTAGAAGGCGCCGATGATGCCGATCGCCCAGTTCACGGACTTACGGGCGGCCTTGGCGGTGGGCACCGTGTAGAAGCGGATCAGGATGTGCGGCAGGCCGGCGGTGCCGAGGACCAGGGCGATGCCGAGCGAGATGAAGTCCAGCTTCGAGACGCCGGTGGCGCCGTACTTCAGGCCGGGCTCCAGGAAGGCCGCGCCCTTGCCGCTGTTGCTGGCGGCGGTGCCGAGCAGGTCGGAGATGTTGAAGTTGAACTTCAGCAGGATCAGGAAGGTGATGAGCAGGGTGCCCGCGATGAGCAGGACGGCCTTGACCATCTGCACCCAGGTGGTGCCCTTCATGCCGCCGATGGTGACGTAGAGGATCATGAGCACGCCGACCAGGGCGACGATGAGGATCTTCCCGGCGTCGCTGGTGATGCCGAGCAGCAGCGAGACGAGGACGCCCGCGCCGGCCATCTGGGCCAGCAGGTAGAAGATCGAGACGACGATCGTGGACGTACCCGCGGCGGTACGGACGGGGCGCTGGCGCATCCGGTAGGCGAGGACGTCGCCCATGGTGTAGCGGCCGGAGTTGCGCAGCGGTTCGGCGACCAGGAGCAGGGCGACGAGCCAGGCGACGAGGAAGCCGATGGAGTACAGGAAGCCGTCGTATCCGAAGAGCGCGATGGCTCCGGCGATGCCGAGGAAGGACGCGGCGGACATGTAGTCGCCGGAGACCGCGAGTCCGTTCTGGAATCCGGTGAACTGGCGGCCGCCCGCGTAGAAGTCGGCGGCGCTCTTGGTCTGGCGGCCCGCCCACACGGTGATGAAGAGGGTCGCCACGACGAAGGCGGCGAACAGCGTGATGATCAGCGGCCGGTGCTCGCTCGCCCCCTCGGTGGCGGCGAGCTGGACGGTGGGGTAAAGGGCGTGGGCGGCGCTCATACGTCGGCCTCCATACGGGACTTGATCGCATCGGCCTTGGGGTCGAGCTTGGTGGCGGCGTGCCGGGAGTAGAGCCAGGCGATGAGGAAGGTGGTGGCGAACTGGGCGAGTCCGAGGACGAGCGCCATGTTGATGTTGCCGACGACCTTGGTGGCCATGAATCCGCCCGCGTAGTTGCAGAGCAGGACGTACAGCAGGTACCAGGTCACGAAGGCGATGGTCAGGGGGAAGGCGAAGGAGCGGTGGGAGCGGCGCAGGTCGGCGAAGTCCGGGCTCGCCTGCATCGCGATGAACGCCTCGGTGGTGGGCTGGACGGGTCCGGCGGGCGATGTGCCCTCGGGCGGCGGTGCATCGGTAGCCACGGAATCTCCTCGCGACGCGGGTGCGGTGATCTGGGGGACGGTGGGTGTCATGGGAGGCCTCGTTACCGGCGGGGGACGGTGATGTACCTCCTGGACAACGGCACGGAGGGCGCGACGAAGCGGTTCACCGCGTCTTTCGCCTTCTCGTTCGCCTTCTCGGAGGTGTCGCGGTACACCCGAATGCCCGTAAGTCCCCCGTCCACATTCGGCCGCATCGGTCACTCTTCGAACTCACTTGCCCGGAAACGTTGATGCGCCGGGATGATCAGCGATAGCTTCACTCGTCATGTACGCGACCGAACACGCCAGGTGTCCGGTCGTTCGGCACGGATGATGTGGAGAACCCATGGCTCATCTGGCATCGAGACGGACCCGCGCACTCGCGGTGCCCGTCGGACTCGCGCTGACCGCCTCGCTCGGCTTCCTGCCGACGGCGACGGCCACGGCGGCGCCCACCGGCGAGCAGGCCGCCGCGAGCGCCCGGACCGACGGGCCGAAGCTGTCCTACGTGGTCAACACCCGGGGCGGCCACGGCGCCGTCAAGGACGTCAAGAAGGCGATCGCCAAGGCCGGCGGCACCGTCGTCGTCGCCTACGAGCAGATCGGCGTCATCGTCGCCCACTCGCAGAACCCGGCCTTCGGCGAAACGATCCGCCGGGCACGCGGTGTGGAGTCGGCGGGCGCCACCCGCACCAACCCGATCGTTCCGCAGGCCACCAAGGACGTCGGCTCGATAGCGCAGCCGCTCACCGCCGAGCAGGCGGCGGCGGCCGCCGCGAAGGCGACGGCCGACGAGGATCCGCTGGAGCCCCTCCAGTGGTCGCTGCCCGCGATCAAGGCGGACAAGGCGCACCAGAAGTCGCTGGGCTCGAAGAAGGTGACGGTCGCCGTCATCGACACCGGCGTCGACGACACCCACCCGGACCTGGCCCCGAACTTCGACAGCCGCGCCTCGGTCAACTGTGTGTCGGGCGCTCCGGACACCACCGCCGGCTCCTGGCGTCCGGCGGCGGGCGAGAGCGACCACGGCACGCATGTGGCGGGCACCATCGCCGCCGCGAAGAACGGCGTCGGGGTCACCGGTGTCGCCCCGGGCGTGAAGGTGTCGGGCATCAAGGTGTCGAACCCGGACGGGTTCTTCTACACCGAGGCCGTCGTCTGCGGGTTCCTCTGGGCCGCCGAGCGCGGCGTGGACGTGACCAACAACAGCTATTACACCGACCCGTGGCTGTTCAACTGCAAGAACGACCCGGACCAGGGCGCCCTGGTCGACGCGCTGACCCGCGCCGTGAAGTACGCGGAGCGCAAGGGCACGGTCAACGTCGCGGCGGCGGGCAACTCCCGCCAGGACCTGGCGTCCTCCGCGATCGAGGACACGACCAGCCCGAACGACTCCGAGACGGTCACGCGGACGGTCGACCCGAAGCTGTGCCCGGACATCCCGACCATGCTGCCGGGCGTCGTGACGGTCTCCGCGACGGGTGCGAAGGGCCTGAAGTCCTCGTACTCGAACTACGGCAAGGGCATCATCGACGTGGCGGCCCCGGGCGGTGACTCGACGGTCTACCAGACCCCCGAGCCGCCGGCCGTCAACGGGCTGATCCTGTCGACCCTGCCGGGCGGCAAGTTCGGCTACAAGGCCGGTACGTCGATGGCGTCCCCGCATGTCGCGGGCGTCGTGGCGCTGATCAAGTCCAAGCACCCCTACGCCTCGCCCGCCGCGGTGAAGGCGCTGCTGACGCTGGAGGCGGACGCGAAGGCGTGCGGCGAGCCGTACGACATCAACGGTGACGGCGTCATCGACGCGGTCTGCGAGGGCGGCAAGAGCTACAACAGCTTCTACGGGGCCGGAGTGGTGGACGCGCTGGACGCGGTGCGCTGGTAGGCATCCGACCGAGCGATGAGCGAGGGCCCGGGGAGGACGTTCTCCCCGGGCCCTCGCCCTGTGCCGTGGCGCTACGGCGTGATGAGCACCTTCAGCGCGGTCCGCTCGTCCATCTCCTGGTAGCCGACGGGCACCTCGTCCAGCCCTACGGACCGGTCGAAGACGGGCGACGGGTCGATCGTGCCGTCCAGCACGTCCGGGAGCAGCTCCGGTATGTACGTGCGTACGGGGGCGACGCCGCCGCGCAGCGCGATGTTCCGGTCGAACATCACTCCGAGGTCCACGCCTGTCCCGCTGCCGTGCGGGACGCCGACGTAACCAATGGAGCCGCCGTCGCGGACGATGCCGAGGGCGGTGCGCATCGACTGCTCGGTGCCGACGGCCTCGATGACGCTGTGCGCGCCCTCGCCCCGGGTCAGCTCGCGGACGGCGGCGAGGGCGGCCTCGCCGCGTTCGGCGACCACGTCGGTCGCGCCGAAGCGGCGGGCGATGTCGGTGCGCGCGGGGTGGCGGCCGAGCGCGATGACGCGCTCCGCGCCGAGCCGCTTGGCGGCGAGCACCCCGCACAGGCCGACCGCGCCGTCACCGACGACCGCGACGGTGGAGCCCTGGGTCACACCCGCGCCGACGGCGGCGTGGTGGCCGGTGCCCAGCACGTCGGAGAGCGCCAGCAGGGCGGTGAGGAGGCGGTCGTCGGAGGCGGCGGCGGCCGGGAGCTTGACGAGGGTGCCGTCGGCGTGGGGGACGCGGACGGCCTCGCCCTGCCCGCCGTCCGACTGCGCGCCGTCGGAGCCGACCGAGCCCCAGAAGCCGCCTTCGGGGCAGGAGGTGGTGAGGCCCTCGGCGCAGTAGGTACAGGTGCCGTCGGACCAGACGAACGGGGCGACGGCCAGATCGCCGACCGCGAAGCCGTGGACGCCGGGGCCGGCCTCCTCGACGACGCCGAGGAACTCGTGGCCGATGCGCTGCCCGGGCCGCCGAGCCGACTCGCCCCGGTAGGCCCACAGGTCGCTGCCGCAGATGCAGGCCCGCAGGACCCTCAGCACCACGTCGGTGGGTCGCTGGATCCTCGGGTCCGGCACCTCCTCCACCCGGATGTCGTGGGGGGGCGTGGATGACGGTGGCGCGCATACGTTCGGGGTCCTTGCCGGTCTCAGCTGCTGGTACCCCGCTCACGGTACGCCCCCGCCGGGAGCGCCCCGAGCGCCCCGAGGGCCAGCAGGGCCTGTGCGGCGATGTAGGTGAGCATCACCCAGAAATCGGGGGCGGGCGCCTGCGGCCAGTCGGCGATGCCGGTGGCGATGAGGGCGTCGGAGAGCAGGAAGAGCGCACCGCCGGCCGCCGCGTACGGTCCGAGCACGCCCGCCCGCCAGGCCATGGCGGTGAGCAGCAGGCTGTAGCCGGTCAGCGGGATCCGCAGGTCCGCCGGAAGGTCCGGCCAGATCAGCACGAGGAAGACGACGAGGACGAGGACGTATCCGGCCCCCGTGGCCAGCGGCGCGCGGGCCCGGCCGCGGCCTTCGACCCGCCCGAACAGCGTCAGGTAGCAGACATGGCCGACGGCGAAGGAGCCCATGCCGACGAGGAAGGCCAGGTCGTCGTCGGCGAGCAGGAAGACATCGCCGCCCCACCCGAACAGCAGGGCCGCGACGAGCAGCCGGGGCCCGCCGCGCAGCGCCGCGTACCCGGCGAGCAGCGGCATCAGCAGCGGCTTGGCGACCAGATGGACGGTCTCGGCCCCGGCGAGGAGCCCGGCCAGGTCGACGGCGGCGGCGAGGAGGAAGGCGAGCAGCACGGGCCGGGCGAACCGCTCGGCGCGTCCGCGGTGTCCGGTGCCGCCGGGGCGGGACGCGGTGGCGGTCACCGGGTGCGTTCCGGGGCGGGGGCGGGGGCCGCAGAAGCGGAGGCAGGCGCGGCGGCCTGGGCGGGTACGGACGCGACGGGTACGGACGCGGATGCCGTGACTCCCGCCCCCGCTCCCCCCGCCGCCTTCGCCGCCGGCTGCCAGCCCGGCCCCCGGAAGACCCGCCCGGCCCGCTCGCTCCAGGTGTCGGCGGCCCGGACGTCCCGGGCGATGGCGGCGTACTCGTGGGTCGCGACGCGCAGCGGGTTGTGGGTGGAGATGTTCTTGGTGAGCCCGTAGACGGGCCGCTCGGTCTCGGCCGCGAAGGACCCGAACATCCGGTCCCAGACGATGAGGATCCCGCCGTAGTTGCGGTCCAGGTAGCTGCCCTGCGAGGCGTGGTGGACGCGGTGGTGGGAGGGCGTGTTGAGGACGTATTCGAAGGGGCGCGGGAGCTTGCCGACGCGCTCGGTGTGCACCCAGAACTGGTAGACCAGGTTGGCCGACTGGCAGAACGCGAGCGCCGCCGGGTGCACCCCGCAGGCGATCAGCGGCAGATAGAAGGGCCAGACGGTCGCGGAGGTCCAGGGCTGCCGCAGCGCGGTGGTGAGGTTGAACTTCCGGCTGGAGTGGTGGACCACGTGGCAGGCCCACAGGATCCGGATGACGTGGTGGCCGCGGTGGGACCAGTAGTAGAAGAAATCCTGCGCGAGGAGCATCAGCAGGACGGTCCACCACAGCACGGGCACCCGCAGCGGCGTCAGCTCGTAGACCCCCATGTAGATGGCCAGGATGGGGATCTTCCACAGCAGGTCGAAGCCCAGGCTGCCGAGGCCCATGGTGAGGCTGGTGGCGGCGTCCTTGGTCTCGTACCCGGCGGCGTCCTCGTCCGGGTGGAGGCGGTAGCTGACCATCTCGATCACGGTGAGCAGGACGAAGGCCGGTATTGACCACAGCACGACATCGGGCAGGTTCGGCTCCATGCGAGCACCGTAGGGCCGCCGGTCGGCGAGGGCTAGACGTTGTTACCCACAAGTATGCGAGACCTGCTGTCAGCAGACTTTGGCAGCTTCCGACAATGGACCTCCGCCCGCCGGTCGGCCCGATAAATACGTGGCGCCCCTCAACACGCCTCCCTAAGCTCCTTCTTGCGCGGGGGCGGCTCCGCGGTGTGCTTCCTTCTCCACCTCTACGACACTCGTAGCGCACCCACTCTCCGCCCCCGCTGCCTCTCTCCTTCTCCTCACCCGCCCCGGGGGCCTGTTTGTCCGTGTCGCCGTCCTTGTCGTCCGTGCTGCTCCGCCGTCTTCGGACGGTGTACGTCGGGGAGGCCGGGCGCCGGCCCGGTGATCCGCCGACGACGACCGGGCTGGTGGCCCTGGAGGCCGAACTCCTGGACCGCGGGTTCGCACTGACGCCGGGTCTGCACACGGCCCTCGCATGGCTGGGACCGGCCGGGCTGGCGGACGCGGGGAAGCGGTTGGTGCGACACATCGACGCGGAGCTGGGCGCGGACCGCACCCACATGCCGCTCTTCCGCAGCTTCCCGGCCTCCGTGCCGGACGACACGCTCCAGCTGTACGTGGACCGGGTGTTCACCCTGCTGTTCCAGTGGCCGCACCAGCCGTGTGTGCTCTGCTCCACGATCGGCAGCGTCCGACCGGTCGCCCCGTGCGCCCACCTCGTGTGCCGGGAGTGCTGGGACGGCGCCGACTACTCCGGCTGTCCGATCTGCCACCGCCGCACCGCCGACGACGACCCGTTCCTGAAGCCCGCGCCGCCCGGGCGGCCGGTGGAGACGGCGGCCGGCCCTGTGCAGCCGCTGGTCCTGGGCATCGACGCCGCGGCGGACTCGGTCAGGGCGCTCGGGCGGCTGCTGGCCCGGCGCACCCCGCTGTCGCCGGAGGACCGCGACGACATCGTGGCGCTGCTCGCCCACGCTCCGGCCGGGCTCGGCTGGCTGCCCGAGGAGATTCCCGTACGGGAGACGAAGGCGCTGGTCCTCGGCACGCTGCTGCGGGACCGGCGGACCCGGGACGCGGTGCGGGCGGTCCTGCCCGAGCGGCTGACCACCGCCACGGACGTGCTGCGGCTGCTCGCCGTCTGGTCGGGCGGCGGGGCTGACCTGCTGGACACCCCCCGGAACCGTTCCCTGCCGCGCGGGCTCCGGCGCGAACTCCTCGCCGTACTGGACGGGTTGGACCCCGCCTCGCTGGTCGAGGACGTGCTGCGGCACCCGGAGCGGTGGAAGCGGGCCGCCGAAACGCTGCACCCCAACGAGCAGCACGCGCGCCATCCTCGGGCCGCCCTGGCCTTCGCGGTGCTGCGGGCCACCCATCTGTCCACGGTGACGAAGCCGCTCGCGGCGACCCTGGCGCGTACGGCCGCCGAGAACCCGCTGGCCGTCCGTGCGGACGGTGCGCTGTTCAAGGCCAACACCTGGACCGGGCGGGTCGAGCAGGCGTTCGCCGCGCGCGACACCGACACGGTGATCGCCCTGCTCGCCCAGCGGCCGGGCACCCTGTTGCGCCGGCTCGACCAGGTGCTGCGGACGGCAAAGGACGGGGAGCCGCCGCACGCGCTGGTCGAGGTGCTGGAGAGCGGGCTCGCCGGGGCCGGTCCCGGCCCGCTGCTGGCCGCGCTGGGGCGGCTGAGGATCCGTGACGTCCCCGGCGCGCGGCGGGTCTTCTTCCCCCGGGGCCAGGTGACGCGCTCGTACACCCTGGACGACACCCGCCCCCCGCTGCCGGCCACGACCGTCGCGCGGGTCTGCGCGCTGCTGGAGCGCGAGGTGCTGCGGCGGCTCTCCACCGCCTCCCGCTTCGATCTGGCGGTGCTCGACGAGGGGCTGGCGGCGCTCGCCGTGCCGACCGCCGAGAGCGCGGCGGCCAAGTCGCTGGTCTCGGTGCCCCGGGGCAGCACGCAGCACCTGCCCGAGGGCGAGGTGCTGCGGATGTTCCTGCACTGGATGCAGCCGCCCGCCGAGATCGTCGACCTCGACCTGTCGGTGGCGCTCTTCGACGCCGACTGGACGTACATCGGGCTCTGCGACTACACGAACCTGGTCTACGGGGACCGGGTGGCCGTGCACTCCGGAGACCTGACGTCCGCCCCCGCGCCGAGGGGCGCCAGCGAATACGCGGACCTGGACCTGCGCGGGCTCACCGGGGCCGGGGTGCGGTTCGCGATGCCGGTGGTGTTCAGCTACAACAACGTGCCCTTCGAACTGCTGCCCGACGCGTTCGCCGGGTTCATGGCCCTGCCGTCGGTGGAGGGGCGCGGCGCGCGCTTCGACCCCCGGACCGTCCGCCAGCGCTACGACCTGATCGGCCACTCCCGGGTCCATGTGCCGATGGTGGTGGACGTGGCGCGGCGCACCTTCCTGTGGACCGATCTGCATCTGCCGCCGTCGGAGGGCTACCACAGCGTGGCTCGGCACGTCGACGAGCTGGGCCGGGCGGGCAGGGACCTGTATCAGTACTTCTCGGCCGGGCGTACGACGTTGTGGGATCTGGCGGTGTGGCACGCGGCGGCCCGGACCGACGAGGTGGCGGTCTCCCGCCGGGACGCCCTCGTGCGCTACCGACGCGCGGCCGGGGAGGACACGGCGGCCTTCGCGGACCGGATACGCACGCTGCGCACCCCGGACGAGGAGGAGCCGCGCGACGCGGAGGACCGGGACGGAGTCGCCGCGATGGAACGGGCGGCGGCCGGGAAGCAGGTGCTGCTCGCCCTGGTGAACGGGGACGCGGCGCCGGAGAAGGTGAGCGGCACGGTCTACCGGTTGCTGCCCGGACCGGTGGACGGCTGCGGTCTCGACCGGGTGACCGCGGGCGATCTGGTCGCCGCGCTCGGCTGACCCGAAGGCGGTTGGCCGGGAACGGAGTTGCGACGGAACCGACGACGCACCCGACCCCGCCCCACCCGGCCGAATAGGGGACTGTCAGTCATGGCCCGTATTCTCTGTGACCATGCTCGACGACCGCCAGACAGCCGCACCGTGGCCGACCGCCTACCCCCAGGGGTACGCGGTCGTCGACGTGGAGACCACCGGCCTCGCCCGCGACGACCGGATAATCTCCGCCGCCGTCTACCGGCTGGACGCCCTGGGCGATGTCGAGGACCACTGGTACACGCTGGTCAACCCGGAGCGGGACCCCGGTCCCGTCTGGATCCACGGGCTGACGAGCGATGTGCTCGAAGGCGCGCCGCTCTTCCCGGAGGTGGCCGCCGAGCTGTCGGAGCGGCTCGCGGACCGGGTGCTCGTCGCGCACAACGCGGCGTTCGACTGGTCGATGATCGCCCGGGAGTACGCACGGGCCTCGGTGATCGCCCCGGTCGAGCACCGGTTGTGCACCATCGCGCTGGCCAAGGAGCTGCGGCTGCCGCTGCCCAACCACAAGCTGGCCTCCCTCGCCGCGCACTTCGGGGTCGTACAGCAGCAGGCCCACCACGCCCTGGACGACGCCCGGGTGCTGGCCGAGGCGTTCCGGCCGAGTCTGCACGCGGCGGCCCGGGGCGGGGTGCGGCTGCCGTTGCTGGAGTGCCGGCCGTTGACCGAATGGACCGACTCCCCCGTCGCCCCGCGCGTCGGGTATCAGCCCTCGCGGCAGCAGAACAGCTGGCGGCCCTCGCGCAAGCGGCCGGCCTGCCCGTATCCCAACCCGGGGCGGTACGAGAAGGAGAAGCCGCTCCAGCAGGGGATGCGGGTGGCCTTCTCCGGGGACACCTCGATCGACCGGGAGCTGCTGGAGGACCGGGCGGTGGAGGCCGGTCTGCATGTGGCGACCAGCGTGTCCCGGCTGACCAGTCTGCTGGTGACCAACGACCCGGACGCGGCCACGTCCAAGACGCAGAAGGCCAAGTCGTTCGGGACGCCGATCCTGGAGGAGAGCGCCTTCACCCATCTGCTGCGCGATGTGGCCCCCGCCGAACCGGCTCCGGGGGCGACTCTGCCGCACCAGACCCCCGCACCGTCATCGGAGTGAACCGGGCACGACTCGCCCGGCAGCCGCTCGCCCCGTGGCCGCCGGGCGTCCCACCCTGTGGCGCATGGCACGTTGCGAGGTTTGCGGAAACGACTACGGCATGTCCTTCGAGGTGCACGCACAAGGTGCGGTGCACGTCTTCGACTGCTTCTCCTGCGCCATCCACCGCATGGCGCCGATCTGCGAGCACTGCCGGGTCCAGGTGATCGGGCAGGGCGTCGAGGTCGACGGGCACTGGTACTGCGGCGCCCACTGCGCCCGCGCCGAGGGGAAGGCGGGCATCGTGGACAAAGTGTGAGGGAACACCTCATTGCCGGATCGCTCCGGCAGCACCCCTGAGTGCCGCACCCCATGACCCCGGTTGTACGGTCATGGGGTGTACCGCTTCCTGTTGACCCGGCAGTGGGTGATCCTCACCCTGCTCGGCCTCGTCCTGATCCCGACGATGATCGAGCTGGGTTTCTGGCAGTTCCACCGGCACGAACACCGGGTCGAGCAGAACAGGCTGATCTCGCGGAACCTCGACGCGCAGCCGGTCCCGGTCACCGAACTCACCTCCCCCGGACACACCGTTCCGCGCTCGGACTACTGGCGGACGGTCACCGCGACGGGCACGTTCGACACCGAGCACGAGGTGGTCGTCCGCCGCCGGACCTCGGACGACGACCGCATCGGCGTCCATGTCCTGACCCCGCTGGACCTCAAGGACGGCGGCACCGTCCTGGTCAACCGGGGCTGGGTGCCGGCCGCGCCGAACCAGACCGCCTTCCCCGACGTGCCGCCCGCGCCCCGGGGCGAAGTGACCGTCACCGGCCGCCTCAAGGCGGACGAGACGACCGGCAGCAGCGGCATCAAGGACCTCGCGGGACTGCCGGACCGGCAGGTGATGCTGATCAACAGCGACCAGCAGTCGCAGCTGCTGTCCCGGACGGTCCTCGGCGGCTACATCGAGCAGACCGCGCCCGCCCCTTCCGGTGATCTGCCGGAGCAGATCGCCCGCCCCGACGACAGCTCGATCGGCCCGCACATGGCGTACGCCATCCAGTGGTGGCTGTTCGTCGCCGCGGTCCCGGTCGGCTGGCTGATCCTCGTACGCCGTGAGAAGCGCGACCGTGAGCAGGCCGCGGCCGAGAACACGACGGCCGACTCCGCCGGGCAGCCGGAGCCGGCGAGCGCCTGAGGCCGGCGGCACACCATCGGGCTGGTTGGCATCGGCCCGGTTCGGGAAAACGCCAGGCGTGACCCCACGCATCGAGGACTACGCCCTGATCGGCGATCTCCAGACCGCCGCGCTCGTCGGCAGGAACGGTTCGGTCGACTGGCTCTGCCTGCCCCGCTTCGATTCCGGCGCCTGTTTCGCCGCCCTGCTCGGCACCGAGGAGAACGGCCACTGGCGCATCGCGCCCCAGGGCGCCGGCACCTCGGACACCTGCACCCGGCGCGGCTATGTGAAGGACTCCCTGGTCCTGGAGACGTACTGGGAGACGCGGACCGGCACGGTGAAGGTCATCGACTTCATGCCGCAGCGCGACAGGTCGCCGGATCTGATGCGGATCGTCGAGGGCGTCAGCGGCAGCGTCGACATGAGTTCGGTGCTGCGGCTGCGCTTCGACTTCGGCTCGGTGGTGCCCTGGGTGCGGCGCTCGCACGGCCACCGGGTGGCGGTCGCGGGCCCCGACTCCGTATGGCTGCGCAGCGAGCCGCCGGTCAAGACGTGGGGCCAGCAGTTCAGCACCTGCTCCTCGTTCACCGTGGCCGAGGGCGACAGCGTGGCGTTCGTGCTGACCTGGCACCCCTCGCACTCGCCGCGACCGAAGCTGATCGACCCGCACAAGGCGCTGAAGCACACCCTGCACGACTGGGCGAAGTGGACCGCGCGGTGTACGTACGAGGGGCCGTACCGCGACGCCGTGATGCGCTCGCTGATCACCCTGAAGGCCCTGACGTACGCCCCGACGGGCGGCATCGTGGCGGCCCCCACCACCTCCCTGCCGGAGGAGATCGGCGGCGTACGGAACTGGGACTACCGCTTCTGCTGGCTGCGGGACGCCACGCTGACCCTCGGGGCGATGGTCTCGGCCGGCTATCTGGAGGAGGCGGCGGCCTGGCGGGACTGGCTGCTGCGGGCCGTGGCCGGCGACCCGGCCGACCTTCAGATCATGTACGGGCTGGCGGGCGAGCGCCGGCTGCCCGAGGCGGAGCTGCCCTGGCTCGCCGGGTACGAGCACTCCCGGCCGGTGCGCACCGGCAACGCGGCCGTCCGTCAGCGTCAGCTCGATGTGTACGGCGAGGTCATCGACGCGCTCCGCCTCGCCCGCGTCGCCGGTCTCGACGACAAGCCGCACGCCTGGAACCTCCAGCTCAGCCTGCTCGGCTTCCTGGAGTCGACCTGGCGCGAGCCGGACGAGGGGCTGTGGGAGATCCGCGGCGCCCGGCGGCACTTCGTGCACTCCAAGGTGATGGCCTGGGTCGCGGCCGACCGGGCGGTGCGCTCGCTGGAGGAGAACCCGGAGCTGCCCGGCGACCCGGAGCGCTGGCGGGCGATGCGGGACGCCGTGCACGCCGAGGTCTGCGAGAAGGGGTACGACTCCGAGCGGAACACCTTCACCCAGTCCTACGGGTCACGGGAGCTGGACGCCTCGACGCTGCTCATCGTGCGGACCGGGTTCCTGCCGCCGGACGATCCCCGGGTGATCGGCACGGTCGACGCGGTCCGCGACGAGCTGGGCAGCGACGGCCTGGTCCGCCGCTACAGCACCGAGGGCGGTTCGGTGGACGGACTGCCGGGCGACGAAGGGGCGTTCCTCGCCTGCTCGTTCTGGCTGGTCGACGCGTTGCGGCGGATCGGCCGGCCGGACGAGGCGCGGGCCCTGTTCGAACGGCTGCTGGAGCTCCGTAACGACCTGGGTCTGCTGGCCGAGGAGTACGACATCGCGGCGGGGCGGCAGCTGGGCAACTACCCCCAGGCCTTCAGCCATATCGGACTGGTGAACTCCGCTGTCGACCTGGCCGGGGATGACCCGGCAGGATAGGGCCATGGATCTTGGACTGAAGGACCGCGTCTACATCGTCACCGGAGCGACCCGGGGCCTCGGCAACGCCACGGCCCGCTCCCTTGCCGCCGACGGCGCGAAAGTGATCATCACCGGCCGGGACGAGAAGGCCGTGACGGAGGCCGCCGCCGAGCTGGGCCCGGACGCGGTCGGGGTCGCCGCGGACAATGCCGACCCGAGCGCGGCCCAGCGTCTGGTGGACACCGCGCGGGAACGGTTCGGGCGGCTCGACGGCATCCTCGTCAGCGTCGGCGGACCGCCGCCGGGCTTCCTCGCGGACAACACCGACGACCAGTGGCAGACGGCGTTCGAGACGGTGTTCCTGGGAGCGGTACGGCTCGCCCGGACGGCAGCGGCCGCGCTCGGCGAGGGTGGTGTGATCGGCTTCGTGCTCTCCGGTTCGGTCCATGAGCCGATCGCGGGGCTGACCATCTCCAACGGGCTGCGCCCCGGTCTCGCCGGGTTCGCCAAGTCGCTGGCCGACGAGCTGGGCCCGCGCGGTATCCGGGTGGTGGGCGTGCTGCCCGCCCGGATCGACACCGACCGGGTCCGTGAGCTGGACGCCCTGTCCGGCGACGCGGACGCCGCCCGCACCGCCAACGAGGCGCGGATCCCGCTGCGGCGCTACGGGACGCCGGAGGAGTTCGGGAAGACCACGGCCTTCCTGCTCTCCCCCGCCGCCTCCTATCTGACGGGAATCATGGTCCCGGTCGACGGCGGGTTCCGGCACGGCTTCTGAGCCCGGCTCCTGCCCGTACGCCCACGGGCCGTCAGGACACCCGCTCCGCGCGGTGCTTGACGGCCTTGAGGCGCACCTCGGCGGGCAGTGACTCCAGACCGGCCGATTCCCTGGCGTGGGTCAGCGCCCCGTCGGCGACCGCGTTCAGTGTGCCGAGCGGCGCGGCGTGCGGCTCCATCAGCAGCCGGAGCCTGGCCCGGGGCGCGGTGCGGCGGCCGGTCAGCATCGCCTGGGCGCGGGCCACTCCGTCCAGTTCGCCCGACTCCCCGGCGAGCACGCTCTCCAGGGCGCGGCCCCGCAGCTGTGCCCCTTCGCCGTCGCCGCTGTCCACCAGCACCTCGGCGAGCCGGCCGCGGCGGAGCTGGGCGAGGAACCACCACAGGGCGAGGACCACGAGGACGGCGAGGACCGCGATCACGGTCGGCCACCACCAGCCCTCGTCGCGCCAGCGGTGCCGGTCGGCCACGCTGAGCAGCACGTCGTTCTTGCCGTCCCAGGGCAACCAGGACGGCAGGGACGCGCCGAGGCCGACGGCGAGCACGGCCCCGCCGACGGCGGCCAGCACCAGCCCGGCCAGGGCCAGCAGGACCCGGTTGACGGTGGAGCGCATGCGGCTCATCCCTTCTTCGCCGGTCGGTGCACCTGGACGGAGAGGGCCGGCGGCTTCGCCAGGCCCAGTTCCGAGACGGCCTTCTCCAGCACGGCGTCCAGGTCGGTGCGTACGTCGTCGAGTTCCCGGAAGTGCGAGAGCGCCCGCACCTTCGCCTTGCGCCGTCCCATGGCGACCCGCACGGACTGCACGCCGGAGACCTCCACGGCCCGGTCCCGCAGGACCAGTGCGGCGGCGGTGCGGTCGAGCCCGGCCCGGACGTCGGCGCGGTCGCGGCGCATGGGCAGCAGGTCGCGCAGTCCGGGGGTGAGGGCCAGCAGGATCAGCCAGAGGCCGATCAGCGCCGCGACGCCCGCCCCGATCAGCACCGCGACATCGTCCAGCTGCCGTTCGGCCAGGCCGTCGGCGAGGGAACGACGCCACTGCATGGCCGGACGGTCGGCCCGTACGGCGGCGATGTCGTAGAGCAGCAGCCCGGCGGCGCCCAGGAGTACGAGGGCCAGCAGGGCGGCCGGGACCCGGCGCGCGGACCAGAAGCGGCCGGCCCGGCCGTCGCCCTGTTCCAGGGTGGGGACCGGTGCGCGGGCCTCGGCCGACGCGTCCGGGACCGGTGTGGGCGGCTCGCTGTCGCTCTGCCCCACCGTGGGCATCCGCCGGGTCGAGCCGGTCGGTTCACCGGGTTCGGTCATCGGATCCTCCCCTGTGCGGCGGCGCTCGATCCGGCGGGGTGCAGCCGTTCGACCTGCACGGCCACTTCGGGCACGTCCATGCCGGCGAGCGCCTTGACGCGCTGGGCGACCCGGCTGCGTACGGCACCGCACTGGCGGCCGATGTCGCAGGGGTAGCCGAGCTCCAGACTGACCCGGACCCGGGCGGCGTCGCGGTGCACGGTGACCGTGGCACGCGGCGACGCCCCGTCCTCGGGAGGATCGTCGACCGCTTCCTTCGCCGCCTGGGCGGCGATCTTGGCGACTACGCGGTCGGCGATCCGGGTCTCGCCCCGTTCTGCGGCGGCGACCCGGCCGGTCACCGCCGTCACCGTCGCCGGTCGCCGCGCTCGCGACTCCGGAAGAAGTCGCCGGGCTCCAGGTCGCCGTCCAGGAAGCGTCCGGCGATGAAGCCGATCGCGCCCAGGGCGGCCACCAGTACGAAGGCTCCGAACCCGCCGAAATATCCGGCGAACCCGAGTGCCATGCCGGCCAACAGGCCGGCGACAGCCATGCTCATCGTGGTGTCTCCTCAACTGCCGTGCGACAGAACTGCGGAAGGTTTACTGGAGACGCTGACTGTCGTCGTCGTCATCGTCGTCCTCGTCGGGCAGCTTGACGTCGCTGACCGCGATGTTGACCTCGACGACCTCGAGGCCGGTCATGCGCTCCACCGCCGCGACGACGTTCTCGCGGACGTCGCGGGCCACGTCGGAGATCGACACGCCGTAGTCGACGACGATCTCCAGGTCGAGGGCCGTCTGGGACTCGCCGACCTCGGCCTTGACGCCGCGGGTGACGGACTTGCCGCCGCCGGGGACCCGGTCGCGGACGGCGCCGAACGTCCGCGACAGGCCGCTGCCCATCGCGTGGACGCCGACCACGTCGCGGGCCGCCATTCCGGCGATCTTCTCGACGACGCCGTCGGCGATGGTGGTGCGGCCCCGGGTGCCGGGGTCTCCGCCGCCGCGCTTGCTGAGCGGAGGCTTGCCGCCCGAACCGCTGTCGGGGTTGTTGCGCTGGGAGGTGTCAGTCATCGCTGCTCATCCCTTCGGGGCAGGGTTGGACTTCCTTGCCCACGTTAAGTGCGCTTTCCCCATCCCGCGCCGTGGATGCGGCAGGCTGGGGCGATGACAACGGCGCAGGGCCCCCAGAGGGCCGATGGATGGACCACCGCGGTACGGCAACGGCTCGGCCTGGGCAGGCTGCTGCCGCTGGGCGGCTCGGCGGACGGCGCGTGGATCGCGGAGACGGCTGCCGCCTCGGTGCTGCGCGGGGCGGCGGCCCGCCCCGGGACGGTGCTGGGGAAGCTGCGGATCGGCCCGACGGAGGAAGCGGTCGCCGGGAGCGGCCCGGACGGTGCGCAGGCCCCGGGCGACCAGGCGCCGCCGACTCCGCCGAGCGGGCTGCCGCCGGTGCCGCTACGGATTCAGGCGGAGTTCTCGGCTACCCCGGACCGGCCGCTGCCCGACACCGCGGCGGCGCTGCGCGCGGCGCTCCTCACGGCCGCCGCGACCCGGCTGGGCCTGGAGATCGCCGAGGTGGATCTGACGGTGACGGCATTGCTGGAGGACGGTGCGCCCGATCAGGTGACGGAGCCGGAAACGACCGTGGCCCGGGTCGCGGAACCGGAGGGCCCGGTGGCGGCCGCGGTCGCCGGGACGCCGGGCGTCGTCTCGCTGACCCGGGTCCTGGGCAGCCCCGTGCACACCGACCGGGACCATGTGCGGGTCGAGGTGGCGACGGCCGGCGACCACCGGGCCCTTGATGTCGCCCGGTCGGTGCGCACGGCGGTGGCGGCGGCCACGGAGGCGCGGCTGCCGGTGTCGGTGCTGGTCACGGAGGTGGTCAGTCGGTGATGCCCGCCAGATCGCGGAGCCGGCGGCCCTGGGCCGCCCGCTCGGCGACGCGCTGCTCCTCGTAGGTACGCGAGAGCGCGCCGCCGAGGAGGGCCTTCGTCTCGACGACGGCGTCGCGGGGTGCTGCCACCAGGGCGGCGGCGAGGTCGCGGGCCGCCGCGTCGAGCTGGTCGGCGGGGACCACGAGGTTGGCGAGGCCGGTGCGCTCGGCCTCCTCGGCGTGCACGAAGCGGCCGGTGGCGCAGATCTCGAGCGCGCGGGCATACCCCACGAGGTGCACCAGGGGGTGGGTGCCCGTGAGGTCGGGAACGAGGCCGAGGCTGGTCTCGCGCATGGCGAACTGCACGTCCTCGGCGACGATCCGCAGATCGCAGGCGAGGGCGAGCTGGAAGCCGGCGCCGATGGCGTGGCCCTGGACCGTCGCGATCGACACGAGGTCGTTGCGGCGCCACCAGGTGAACGCCTCCTGGTACTCGGCGATGGTCGCGTCGAGTTCGGCCTCCGGGCCGCGCGCCATGTCGAGGAACGACGGCTCGCCGTCGAAGCCCTCGGGAGTGAAGGCCTGCCGGTCGAGGCCCGCGGAGAAGGACTTGCCCTCGCCGCGGAGCACCACGACCCGCACCGTGCCGGGCAGCGCCCGTCCGGCCTCGGTCAACGCCCGCCACAGAGCGGGAGACTGAGCGTTGCGCTTGGCCGGGTTGGTGAGCGTCACCGTGGCGACGGCATCGTCGACGGTGAGCCGTACGCCGTCCTTGTCGAGCACAGTGTCGAGCGAGGTCATGGGGCGCCTCCGGATCGGGTGCAGTCAGCACTCAGAACTAAGTGACTGAACAGTAACCACCCGGGCGACCTTGCGGTCAGCCGGGTGGCCACCCCGAGTTCCGTTGGGCCCGAATGACGCCGAAGACACCGAATACGCAGAGGCCTCTCAGGCCGAAGCGGCCTTCTTGCCTCGTGTCGCGCCGCCGCGTCCCCGCAGCGTCACTCCGGACTCACTGAGCATCCGGTGGACGAATCCGTAGGAGCGGCCGGTTTCCTCGGCCAGCGCCCGGATGCTCGCACCGGAGTCGTACTTCTTCTTCAGGTCTGCCGCGAGCTTGTCACGCGCGGCGCCGGTTACCCGGCTGCCCTTCTTCAGAGTCTCGGCCACCCGTGCCTCCTCATGGGAAGTGCGCTCTGGACTCTCATGATCACCCCTCCCGCGCTTCCTGGCCACCCATTCGGCAAGGTCGGTGCGAGCGGTTTCCCCGACGAGAAGGGCGTCGACACGAGCGGAATCCCTGATTCCAACGGGCGCACAAGGGCGTGCGGCCCTCACCGACCCGAGAACGGGCAGGTCAGGGCCGTACGGGGAGAGACCGCCGGAAAAGGGGCGCGCGGGCGGTGAGCGCCGGGCGCACCACCGGAGTACGAGACGTTCTCACGCAGATGATGGATCACGCGTAGGCCGAATGATCTATCCCCGGTGGATCAGGCGAGGGCGACGAGGTCGCGGTAGTCCGCTCCCCAGAGGTCCTCGACACCGTCCGGGAGCAGGATGATCCGCTCCGGCTGGAGCGCCTCGACGGCGCCCTCGTCGTGGGTGACGAGGACGACGGCGCCCTTGTAGGTGCGCAGCGCGCCGAGGATCTCCTCGCGGCTGGCGGGGTCGAGGTTGTTCGTCGGCTCGTCGAGCAGGAGCACGTTGGCGGAGGAGACGACCAGGGTCGCGAGGGCGAGCCGGGTCTTCTCGCCACCGGAGAGCACCCCGGCCGGCTTGTCGACGTCGTCGCCGGAGAAGAGGAAGGAGCCGAGCGTCTTGCGGACCGCGACGAGGTCGAGGTCGGGGGCGGCGGAGCGCATGTTCTCCAGGACCGTGCGCTCGGGGTCGAGGGTCTCGTGCTCCTGGGCGTAATAACCGAGCTTGAGGCCGTGGCCCTCGATGACCTGGCCGGTGTCGGGCTTCTCGGCGCCGCCGAGCAGCCGCAGCAGCGTGGTCTTGCCGGCGCCGTTGAGGCCGAGGATGACGACGCGGGAGCCCTTGTCGATGGCGAGGTCGACGTCGGTGAAGATCTCCAGCGAGCCGTACGACTTGGACAGGCCCTCAGCCATCAGCGGGGTCTTGCCGCAGGGCGAGGGGTCGGGGAAGCGCAGTTTGGCGACCTTGTCGGAGACCCGTACGGCCTCCAGGCCCGAGAGCAGGCGGTCGGCACGCTTGGCCATGTTCTGGGCGGCGACGGTCTTGGTGGCCTTGGCGCGCATCTTGTCGGCCTGCGCGTTGAGGGTCGCGGCCTTCTTCTCGGCGTTCTGGCGCTCGCGCTTGCGGCGCTTCTCGTCGGCCTCGCGCTGCTGCTGGTAGAGCTTCCAGCCCATGTTGTAGACGTCGATCTGGGAGCGGTTGGCGTCGAGGTAGAACACCTTGTTGACGACCGTCTCGACCAGTTCGACATCGTGGGAGATCACGATGAAGCCGCCGCGGTAGGACTTGAGGTAGTCGCGCAGCCAGACGATGGAGTCGGCGTCGAGGTGGTTGGTCGGCTCGTCCAGGAGCAGGGTGTCGGCGTCCGAGAAGAGGATCCGGGCCAGCTCGACGCGGCGGCGCTGACCGCCGGAGAGCGTATGCAGGGGCTGGCCGAGCACCCGGTCGGGCAGGCTGAGCGCGGCGGCGATGGTGGCGGCCTCGGCCTCGGCGGCGTATCCGCCCTTGGTGAGGAACTCCGTCTCCAGGCGCTCGTACTTCTTCATCGCCTTCTCGCGGGTGGCGCCCTGTCCGTTCGCCATCCGGTCCTCGTTCTCGCGCATCTTGCGCAGGATCGTGTCGAGACCGCGGGCGGAGAGGATGCGGTCGCGGGCGAGGATCTCGAGGTCGCCGGTGCGCGGGTCCTGCGGGAGGTAGCCCACCTCGCCGGACGTGGTGATGGTGCCCGCGGCGGGGGTGCCCTCGCCCGCGAGGCACTTGGTGAGGGTGGTCTTGCCCGCTCCGTTGCGGCCGACGAGGCCGATGCGGTCGCCCTTGGCGATACGGAAGGAAGCGGATTCGATGAGGATGCGGGCGCCGGCGCGCAGCTCGATGCCGGAAGCGGTGATCACGGAAAAACTCCAGGGCAGTATGGACGGCGGAGGGACGAGGGCGGAGGTCTCTCGACGCCGCTAATGCACAAGGAGAAAGGCCATACGGCCCATTCTACTGGCGGTGCGCAACTTCTTTTCCGCGTGCCCGGTGGGACGAACCGTCCGATACTCGGCGCAGGGCGTCACCCCGTCGCCCGCCCGAGCCCGAGGGTGGTGCGACCGTGCAGTTCGACGACGACGCCGATCTGGACACGTCCGAGGTCCAGGATGTCCGCGGCAGCCGGATCCCGGGCGGGAAAGCCACCGTGGGCGGCGGCATCGCCGGGGTGATCGCGCTGATTTTGGGCCTGCTCTTCGGCGTCGGCCCCGATCAGCTCGGGCTGACCTCCGACGGCGCGGACCCGGCGGCGACCTCCTCGTCGGCCGGGCAGGTGCAGGAGAGCTGTCTGAAGGGGCAGGACGCGAACAGCCGGGAGGACTGCCGGACGGTGGCGGTGGTCAACAGCGTGCAGGACTTCTGGCGCCAGGAGTTCGAGCGGCGCGACGCCTCCTACGCGGGCGCGCGGACGGTCCTGTTCAGCCAGCGGGTGGGCACCGCGTGCGGGGCCGCCACCTCGGCGGTCGGGCCGTTCTACTGCCCCGGTGACCGCAAGGTCTATCTGGACCTCGGGTTCTTCGACGACCTGCGGACGAAGTTCGGCTCCAGCGGTGGACCGTTCGCCCAGGCGTACGTCGTGGCGCACGAGTACGGCCACCATGTGCAGAACCAGATGGGGACGCTGGGCCGGTCGCAGGACGGGCGGCAGGGCGAGAACAGCAACGCGGTGAAGGTGGAGCTGCAGGCCGACTGCTACGCCGGGGTCTGGGCGCACCACGCGACGACGACGCCGGACGAGTCGACCGGCCGGCCGCTGATCACGGAGCTGACCCGGGCGGACATCCGGGACGGGCTGGACGCGGCGGCGGCGGTCGGCGACGACCGGATCCAGGAGAGGTATCAGGGCCGGGTCACCCCGGAGTCATGGACGCACGGTTCGGCCGCGCAGCGGCAGCAGTGGTTCTCCACCGGGTTCCGCACGGGCGACATGGCCCGGTGCAACACCTTCACCTGAGCCGGCCGCACCGCCTGACCTGCGGTGGAGCCCTCCGGGAGGGCGTTGTCAGTGGCGGGTGGAAGACTGAGACGCAGATCACATCATGGTGGTCCCGGCAGCAGAGAAGCGGACGCGGTACCAGGAGAGGTGAGTGCGATGGCAGGCGCGGGGAGCGGCGTTCCCACGATCTATCCGACGATCCTGTACGACGACGCGAAGGCCGCGATCAGGACGTTGACGCAGGGCCTCGGATTCACCGAGGAGGCGGTCTACGAGGGGGAGAACGGCAGTGTGCTCCATGCCGAGCTGTCCCTCGGCAACGGCAGGGTGATGCTCGGTTCCAAGGGCCGCGAGGGCGTGTTCGCGCGGGCGATGGCGGGCGCGGGCCCGGCGGGGACGTACGTGGTGGTGGACCGGGTGGACGAGCACTACGCCCGGGCCAAGGAGTTCGGTGTGGAGATCCTCATGGAGCCGACCGACCAGGACTACGGCTCGCGGGACTACATGGCGCGGGACGCCGAGGGCAATGTGTGGAGCTTCGGGACGTACGCCCCGGGGTCCGGCTGAGCGGACCCCGGCGGCGGACGGTTCAGGCTCCTCCGGTGTGCACCTGGAATGCGGCCCGGCGGACCGCTTTGGCCAGGGCCGGGTCCGGGTGGGCGGCGGCCAGGGCGACCAGGACCTGGACGGTGCGCGGGTGGCCGACGGCCCTGACCTCGTCGAGCAGGGCCGGGACGGTGCCCTGGACGGCGGAGTCGAGATGGCGCACCAGCAGCCCGGTCTCGCCGTGGTCGGCGACGGCGGCCGCGGTGTCGACCCAGAGCCAGGTGGACTCCTCGCGGCTGAGGACGTCCTGGGCGTCGTCCGGGTCCTTGCCCTCGTACTCGGCGAGCCAGAGCAGCGCGTAGGGCCGCAGCGAGGGTTCGGCGAGCACGGCGCGGACCTCGGGTTCGGCGGGGGCGCCGACCACCCTCAGCGCCTCGAAGGCCAGTCCGCGCAGCAGCGCGTCCTCGCCCCGGGCGACGGCCAGCAGTTCGGCGACGGCGCTGCCGACGGTGCGGGCGGCGAGCCAGGCGCGGTATTCGTCGCGGGCCGGGCCGGGGGTGAGCCGGGCGCAGCCGAGGAGCATGTCGGCGGCGGACTGCTCGATGTTGCCGGCCGGGCTCTGGGCGGCGACGCAGATCTGTTCCAGCTTGACCCAGACCGCCCAGTTGCCGAGCGGGGTGAGGGTGGCGTGCCCTTTGCCGAGGGTCAGCGCCCCGACGGCGGCGAGGCCCTCCAGGGCCCAGTCGAGCAGCAGGGCGTTGAGGTCGGCGCTGCGGGCGGGTCCGGCGGCGGTCGTGGCGGTCGCGGCCGTCTCCGCCGGGGCGGCGGGCACCGTTCTGCCGGGGCCCAGGGGCACTTCGCAGCGCTCCTCCTGGAGTTCGGCGACGCGCTGGCCGAGGAGGTCCAGCAGGGCGGGGACGGTGACGGGGCCCGCGGAGAGCTGGAGGAGCGAGAGCACCTGGGGCACGGCCTCGACGGCTTCGGCGACCGCGCCCGCCTCGATGCCCTCGGGCGCTGCGTGGACGAGCGACCAGGCGTCGAAGAGCGCCACCCAGCCGCGCAGCACGGCGGAGTCGTCCCGGTCCCAGGCGCGCAGCCGCCAGCCTGGGCGGGCGGTGTCGCCGTGCAGCTCGATGAGTCCGGCCAGCCGGGCCCGGTCCCAGCCCGCGCGCACCTGCGCCGGGGAGAGCTCCAGAGCGGTGGCCGCCCGTTCGAGGGCGTGGGCCGCGAGCGGGGCGGTGGCGCCCGGCCCCGGGGCGCCGGCGGCCCAGTGGGCGATGCGTACGGCGTCGGCGAGCACCGCCCTGGCCTGGCGTGCCAGTTCCGTGCGGGGCGGGGTGCCCTCGGGGGGCCGGGGAGCCGGCCTGGTACGCCGGGTGGTCACGGCCTTGCGGGCGGTGGCAAGGGGTCGCGGGCGGACAAGTCGCAGCCTGGAGTCGCGCGGAGTACGGGACGTCACGGGAGCAGTCTTGCCCCTGACGGCCCGAAAGCCCAAACGGAAGGCGTTTCACCGGTACGTGAAAGGTTCCTCCGGCGCGATGGCAAGGGGGAGAGTTCACCCCATCGGCTCACATCAGGGGCGTGAGGAAGCGTCGCAGGGTCTCTTCGTAGCGGGCCGGGTCGGCGTTCCACATCGACGCATGCGGAGCCTGCGCCACGACGTGGAGGCTGACCAGGTCCGGGCGGCGGGCGGCGAGCTCGCGGGAGGGCCCCCAGGGGGCGATCGTGTCGTCCGGGCCGTGCAGGATCAGGGTCGGGGTGCGCAGCGAGGCCGCGGCCGAGGTCTCCAGCACCGGGGCGGCGCTCATCCCGGTCCTGCCCTGGGCGGCGCGGACGGCGAGCGGCAGCAGGGCGGCCGGGACGCCGTGGGCGGCGGCCAGGGCTCGCAGGGTGACCGGCCAGTCCAGCACCGGCGAGTCGAGGACGAGGCCGCTGATCCGGTCGCGGAGCGGTGACTCGACCGCGGCGTACAGGGCCATGGTGGCGCCGGTGGACCAGCCGTGGACGATGACGTTCCGCGCCCCGAGGCGCAGGGCGTGGCGGATGGCGGCGTCGAGGTCGCGCCATTCGGAGGCGCCGAAGTGGCCGAGGCCGTCGGCGGGGCGCGGGGCTCCGGGGTCGCCCCGGTAGGCGAGGTCGAGGACCGGGAAGCGCTGTGCGTGCAGGAAGCCCATGAGGTTCATGGGGTGGGCCCGGGTGGCGCCGAGGCCGTGCACGGTGATGACCCAGGTGTCGCGCGCGCCGGGGACGTACCAGGCGGGCAGGATCCCCAGCTCGCCGGGGATCTCGACCTGCTGGTGGTCCAGACCGAGGTCGCTGCCCGGGTCGCCGCCGTACAGCGCGGGGGTGAGCCGTACCTTCGCGCCGGGTTCGAGGAGCCCCTGGCCGACGCTCTCCAGTCTCCGCACGACCGTGTCGGCGGCCTGGGAGGCCCCGTCGACGACGGGTCCGACGACCGCGTGGACGCCGGGTCCGGCGAGGCCCCAGGTGCCGGGCCGGAGCGCCGAGAAGGAGCGGGTCAGGGTGACCTGCCCGGCCGCCGTGGCGTGCACGGTGAGTCTGCGGTCGGCGGGGAGGGGACGTCCGGGCGTCGCCTTGAGCGCGACGTCACTGGCGTACCGGCCGGCCGCGACCGCTGCCGCACCGACGCCGAGGATCGTGGTGACGGCCGTTGCCGTCGCGGTTACCGGGCGCACCGCTTCAGTGTCGTGGGGCGGGTGACGGGCTGCCAGCGGACGGGGGCCGTCCGGGCGGGCGCGAAGCCGGGAAGGGGGCGCAATGTCGGGGCGCGGGGCCGGGCTCCGACGGTGCGGGGCGCGGGGCGCGGGCGTCGGGCGCGGGGCGCCCGGCGGGGGTCAGCCGGGCTGGCCGTATCCCTTGAGCGCCTCGGTCACCTCGGCCAGCTGGGCCGCGTCGAGCAGGGCCGGGGTGCGGCCGGGCACGGAGCTCGCGGTGAGCCAGAGACGGCACAGCCACTCCAGCTGGGCGGTGCGCTCGTAGGCCTGGTCGAGGGTGTCGCCGTAGGTGACGGTGCCGTGGTTGGCGAGCAGGCAGCCGGTGCGGCCCTGGAGGGCTTCGAGCATGGCGTCGGCCAGTTCCGGGGTGCCGTAGCGGGCGTAGGCGGCGGTGCGGACCGGGCCGCCGAGGATGGCGGCCGCGTAGTGGATCAGCGGCACCTCGGTGACGAGGGTGGAGACGGCGGTGGCGTGCACGGCGTGGGTGTGGACCACGGCGACGGCGTCGGTGGAGCGGTAGACCGCCAGATGGAGAGGGAGTTCACTGGTCGGCCCGAGCTCCCCGAGGACCTGCCGGCCGTCCAGGTCGACGCCGACCGCGTCGTGGGGTCCGAGCCGGTCGTAGGGCACCCCGCTGGGCGTCACCAGGACCAGATCGCCGACCCGGGCGGACACATTGCCCGAGGTGCCGACGACCAGGCCGTCCGCCGCGCTGCGACGGGCCGTCGCGACGACGTCCCGCCAGGTCTCTCCCACGGATTCCGGGTGCTGCTCGCTCATGGGGCGAGCGTAGGCGCGAAGGCGCGCAACCGGAACGTCACACGGGGAGTGACGGGGATCTCTTCCGGGTGCCGAACAGCCGCTCAAAATGTTCGCCAACGGGCGGCAAAGGGCAGTCCACGCCGCACCCCACAGCCATCCCCCAACCTCTCCCGCACACAAGCGGAAGCGACCCACTCCGCTTGGGGTCACCGCAACGCCCTGTCCAGTTCATCTTCCGTTCACTCAGGTTGCCTACGGTCCACGAGCCACTGACGTCGAACGATTGCCTGGGTAAATGGAACACATCACGCTGCTGCTTGCGATTGTTGTCGTAACAGCTCTCGTGTTCGATTTCACGAACGGTTTCCACGACACCGCCAACGCGATGGCCACCACCATCTCGACCGGCGCCCTGAAGCCCAAGACAGCGGTGGCGATGTCCGCCGTTCTCAACCTGATCGGCGCGTTCCTATCGGTGGAGGTCGCCAAGACGATCTCCGGCGGGATTGTCAACGAGGACGGCCTCAGAACCGAGGTCATCTTCGCGGCGCTCGTCGGCGCCATCCTGTGGAATCTCCTGACCTGGCTGGTCGGCCTGCCCTCCAGCTCCTCCCACGCCCTGTTCGGCGGTCTGATCGGCGCCGCGGTCATGTCGGCCGGCTGGTCCTCGATCAACGGCGGCACCGTGGTCACCAAGGTGCTGCTCCCGGCGATCGCCGCCCCGCTGGTGGCCGGCCTCGCCGCGATGCTGGCCACGCGGCTGACGTACCGGATCAACCGCAACGTCACCGACCCGAACCAGCTGAAGTCGACGGCCAAGGGCTACCGGGCCGGACAGATCGCCTCCGCCGGTCTCGTCTCGCTCGCCCACGGCACCAACGACGCCCAGAAGACGATGGGCATCATCACCCTCGCCCTGGTCACCGGCGGCGTCCTCGCCCCCGGCTCCAACCCGCCGATGTGGGTCATCGTCTCCGCCGGTGTCGCCATCGCGCTCGGCACCTACCTCGGCGGCTGGCGCATCATCCGCACCATGGGCAGCGGCCTGACCGACCTCAAGCCGCCGCAGGGCTTCGCCGCCCAGACCAGTGCGGCGACCGTCATCCTGGCCTCCTCGCACCTCGGCTTCTCGCTCTCCACCACCCAGTCCTGCTCGGGTGCCGTGATGGGCGCGGGCCTCGGCCGCAAGGGGGGCGTGGTCCGCTGGTCCACCGCCACCCGGATGTTCGTCGCCTGGGGTCTGACGCTGCCGGCCGCGGGCCTGGTCGGCGCGGGCGCCGAGTTCCTGACCAAGCAGGGCACCTGGGGCATCACCGTCACCGCGATCCTGCTCGTCGGCGGCTCCTTCGCCATCTGGCTGGCCTCGCGCCGCCAGCCGGTCGACCACACCAACGTCAACGACACGGCCGTCGGCGAGGACGAGCCCCAGGGCGTCGTCACCACCGCCATCGCCGCGGTCCAGCCGCCGCCCGTCGGCGGCCCGGCCTCCGACCTCATGACCACCATCCCGGCTCCGGCCACGGCGCCCGACGACCCGGCCCGGCCGCCGGCCACGGTGTAAGGACAGATCCGCATGAAAATCGACTGGGCAGCTCTCGCCTCCGTCTTCGGTGTCAGTCTCGTGGTCACCGTCGCGCTGGTGGGCCTCTTCACCCTGGGCATCGTCGCCCTCTCCAAGCAGTCCGCCACGGCCGGCAGCAGCGCCTCCGGCGGATCAGTCGCGCTGGCGCGCACCGGCGCCTACGCCTGCTTCGCGCTGTGCGTGGCGGCGGTCTCGTACGGGATCTATCTGATCGTCGCCTGACCCCGCTCCACCGCACTCCGCAGCACCGCTTCGGGCCGGACACACCCTCGTGTGTCCGGCCCGAAGCGCGTCCGCGTGTGCGTCCGCACACAGTGGAGCCCCGCAGGTCAACAGCAAGTTGACGGGTGTTCGCGGGGCGTGGTGGACTGCCGGAGCCATTTACGGCGACAGCAGAGGAAGCCGGTGCGAATCCGGCGCGGTCCCGCCACTGTCACCGGGGAGCACTCCCCCACACCGGATGTCACGGCCCGCCGCACGCGGGCTGGAAGGCCGGGGGAACTGCGGATCCGGAAGCCAGGAGACTCTCGTCGCCGGTCACGTCGAACCAGGGCGCGGACCCTGAGTGAGGACCTACGCCATGCCCGGCCGCCGTGCGCCGCATCCCGTGCCCCCCAGTTACGGCCCCGGTGCCGGAACGTATGCCGGAACGCCTCTGACCGCGGCGGCCTGAGCCGTGCGTGCCGACCGCGTCTTCGCGTACGGCGCCACGGCCGGACTGATCGCCGACGCCCTGCTCGGCGACCCCCGACGCGGCCACCCCGTCGCCGGATTCGGCCGCGCCGCCGCGCGGGTGGAGTCCCTGCTGTGGCGTGACGACCGGGGCCGGGGCGCTCTGCACACCCTCGTGTGCGCCGGTGGCGCCGTGGGGGCCGCCGCGCTGGCCGCACGCGCCGTACGGGACCGGCCCGCGCTCGCCGTCGCGCTGACCGCCGCCACCGCCTGGTCCGTCGTCGGCGGTACGTCGCTGGGCCGGGAGGCCCGCGCCATCGGCGGCGCGCTGGCCGCCGGGGACCTGGAGGTGGCCCGGGAGCGGCTGCCGCATCTGTGCGGGCGCGATCCGCACTCCCTGGACGGTCCGGGCATCGCCCGCGCGGTCGTCGAGTCGGTCGCCGAGAACACCTCGGACGCCGTCGTCGGCGCGCTGGTGTGGGGAGCGATCGGCGGGGTGCCGGGGCTCGTCGGCTTCCGGGCCGTGAACACGCTCGACGCGATGGTCGGCCACAAGTCGCCCCGCCACCGCCGTTACGGCTGGGCCTCGGCCCGCCTGGACGATCTCGCGGGGTGGCCCGGCGCCCGGCTGACGGCCGCGCTGGCCGTGGCGGCGGGCGGGCGGCCCTCGGAGGCCGTACGCGCCTGGAAGGCCGACGCGGGCCGTCACCCGAGTCCGAACGCCGGTCCGGTGGAGGCCGCGTTCGCGGGGGCGCTCGGCGTACGGCTGGGCGGGACGCTGGCGTACGCGGGGCGCGTCGAGCACCGGCCGGTCTTGAACGGCGAGTCCGGGCGGGACGTGCGGAGCGCCGACATCGAACGCGCGGTACGGCTGTCGCGCCGGGTGAGTGCGCTGGCCCTCGGGGTGTGCGTGGCGGGGCGGCTGGTCGCCGGGCGCGTGATCGCCGGGCGCGTGGTCGCGGGACGGTCGTCGACAGGACGGAAGCGGGGACGGGCATGAGCGGCGGACTGCTGGTCGCGGGAACCACATCGGACGCGGGCAAGAGCGTCGTCACGGCGGGCATCTGCCGGTGGCTGGTGCGCCGGGGCGTGAAGGTCGCGCCGTTCAAGGCGCAGAACATGTCGCTGAACTCCTTCGTGACCCGGGAGGGCGCGGAGATCGGGCGGGCCCAGGCCATGCAGGCGCAGGCCGCCCGGGTGGAGCCGACGGCCCTGATGAACCCGGTGCTGCTGAAGCCCGGCAGCGACCGGTCCAGCCAGGTCGTGCTGATGGGCAAGCCGGTCGGCGAGATGAGCGCCCGGGGCTATCACGGAGGCCGTCAGGAGGCGTTGCTCGGGACGGTCACGGACTGTCTGGAGCAGTTGCGGTCGACGTACGACGCGGTGATCTGCGAAGGGGCCGGGTCGCCGGCCGAGATCAATCTGCGGCGGACCGACATCGTGAACATGGGGATCGCGCGGGCCGCGAAATTCCCTGTGCTGGTGGTCGGGGACATCGACCGGGGCGGGGTCTTCGCCTCGTTCTTCGGCACGACGGCGCTGCTGAGCGCGGAGGACCAGGCGCTGGTCGCCGGCTACCTCGTGAACAAGTTCCGAGGCGACGTCTCGCTGTTGGAGCCGGGCCTGGACATGCTGTACGACCTGACCGGGCGGCGGACGTACGGAGTGCTGCCGTACGCCCACGGGCTCGGCATCGACGAGGAGGACGGCCTGCGGGTGTCGATGCGGGGCGCGGTGCGCGAATCGGTCGTGGCTCCCCCGCACGGCGAGGACGTGTTGCGGGTCGCGGTCTGCGCGGTGCCGTTGATGTCCAACTTCACGGATGTGGACGCGCTGGCCGCCGAACCGGGCGTCGTCGTGCGGTTCGTGGACCGGGCCGACGAGCTGGTCGACGCGGACCTGGTGATCGTCCCCGGGACGCGCGGCACGGTGAAGGCGCTGGCCTGGCTGCGCGAGCGGGGCCTCGCGGACGCGCTGGTGCGGCGGGCGGCGGAGGGCCGGCCGGTGCTCGGCGTCTGCGGCGGGTTCCAGGTGCTCGGTGAGCGGATCGAGGACGAGGTGGAGTCGCGGGCGGGGGTCGTGGACGGGCTGGGGCTGCTGCCGGTGCGGATCCGCTTCGACCGGGCCAAGACGCTGGCGCGGCCGGTCGGTTCGGCGCTGGGCGAGCCGGTGGAGGGGTACGAGATCCACCACGGGGTGGCCGATGTACGGGGCGGGGAACCGTTCCTGGACGGGTGCCGGGTGGGGGCGGTGTGGGGGACGCACTGGCACGGGTCGCTGGAGAGCGATGCGTTCCGGCGGCGGTTCCTGGTGGAGGTGGCCCGGGCCGCCGGGCGGCGGTTCCTGCCCGCGCCGGACACGAGTTTCGGGGTGTTGCGGGAGGAGCAGCTGGATCGGCTGGGGGATCTGGTGGAGGAGCATGCGGATACGGATGCGTTGTGGCGGTTGATCGAGGGCGGGGCGCCGCCGGGGTTGCCCTTTGTGCCGCCGGGGGCGCCGTCGTTCGGTGCGGGGGCTCCGGAGAGCCGGGGCGCTGCCCCGGGCCCCGCTCCTCAATCGCCGGAGGGGCTTGATTTCGCCCGGTCCGCGGAGGCGAAGCCCCGAGGGCTTGGCGAAGCAGCTGTTGTTCATGTCGACCAGGAGGCCAAGTGAGTACGCCGTATCCCTTCACCGCGATCGTCGGGCAGGACGACCTGCGGCTCGGGCTGTTGCTGAACGCGGTCAGTCCGGCTGTCGGCGGGGTGCTCGTGCGGGGCGAGAAGGGGACCGCCAAGTCCACCGCCGTCCGTGCGCTGGCCGCCCTCATGCCCGAGGTCGCCGTGGTGCCCGGGTGCCGGTTCTCCTGTGATCCCGCCTCTCCCGATCCGGCGTGTCCCGATGGGCCGCACGCGGAGGCGGCCGGTGTGTCGCGGGCCGCGCGGACCGTGGAGCTGCCCGTCGGCGCGTCCGAGGACCGGCTGGTGGGGGCGCTGGACATCGAGCGGGCGCTCTCGGAGGGCGTGAAGGCGTTCGAGCCGGGGCTGTTGGCCGACGCGCACCGCGGGATCCTGTACGTCGACGAGGTCAACCTCCTCCACGACCACCTGGTGGACCTGCTGCTGGACGCGGCGGCCATGGGCGCTTCGTACGTGGAGCGCGAGGGCGTCTCCGTACGGCATGCGGCGCGGTTCCTGCTGGTCGGCACGATGAACCCGGAAGAGGGCGAGCTGCGGCCGCAGTTGCTGGACCGGTTCGGGCTGACCGTCGAGGTGGCCGCTTCCCGGGACACCGACGAGCGGGTCGAGGTCGTGCGCCGCCGGCTCGCGTACGACGACGATCCCGAGGGCTTCGCGGCGCGCTGGGCCGAGGAGGAGAGCGCCCTGCGGGAGCGGATCGCCGATGCGCGCGCCCTGCTGCCCCGCGTCGTGCTCGGCGACGGCGTGTTGCGGCAGATCGCCGCCACCTGCGCCGCGTTCGAGGTGGACGGGATGCGGGCCGACATCGTGATGGCCCGTACCGCCACCGCGCTGGCGGCCTGGGCCGGGCGCGAGGAGGTCACCGCCGACGACGTGCGGCAGGCCGCTCTCCTCGCGCTCCCCCACCGGCGTCGCCGCAACCCCTTCGACGCACCGGGCCTGGACGAGGAGAAGCTCGACCAGACCCTGGACGAGGCGGGCCCGCAGGAGAACAACGACGGCGACGACCAGCCCGATCCCGATCCCGACGGCGGTGGGGACGACGGCGGTGGCGGCGGAGGTGTGCCTCCGCAGGCCGACGGCGACCGTACGCCGCCGCAGGGCGAGGGCGGCGGCGATGGCGACACGCCGTCGCAGGCTCCCGAAGGCGCCCCCGACGCGCCCGGCAGGTCCACCGGGGCCGAGCAGCAGCCGGTGGCGTCCGCCGAGCCGTTCCGGACGAAGATGCTCAGCGTGCCGGGGCTCGGCGAGGGCGCTGCCGGGCGGCGCTCCCGGGCCCGTACCGAGCACGGGCGTACGACCGGCGCGCGTCGCCCGCAGGGGTCGCTGACCAAGCTGCACCTGGCCGCGACCGTGCAGGCCGCCGCTCCGCACCAGCGTGCGCGCGGGCGTGCCGGGCGGGGGCTCGTGGTGCGCCGGGACGATCTGCGGCAGGCGACCCGGGAGGGGCGTGAGGGCAACCTCGTGCTGTTCGTCGTGGACGCCTCCGGTTCGATGGCGGCCCGGCAGCGGATGAGCGCGGTCAAGGGGGCCGTGCTGTCGCTGCTGCTGGACGCCTACCAGCGGCGGGACAAGGTCGGTCTGGTCACCTTCCGGGGCAAGGAGGCGGAGGTGGCGCTGCCGCCGACCTCGTCGGTGGACGCCGCCGCCTCCCGTCTGGAGTCGCTGCCGACCGGGGGGCGCACTCCGCTTGCCGCCGGGCTGCTCAAGGCCCATGACGTGGTGCGGGTGGAGCGGCTGCGCGATCCGTCGCGGCGGCCGCTGCTCGTCGTGGTCACGGACGGCCGGGCGACCGGCGGGCCTGAGCCGGTCGCGCTCGCGGGGCGGGCGGCGCGGCTGCACCAGTCGGAGGGGACGGCCTCGGTCGTCGTGGACTGCGAGTCGGGGTACGTACGCCTCGGTCTCGCCGGGGAGTTGGCCCGGGAACTGGGAGGCACCGCCGTCACGCTCGACGAGCTGCGGGCCGACTCGATCGCCGGGCTCGTCAAGGACGTCACCGCAGCCGGGAGGGCCGCTTAATGCCGCAGGGACAGCCGACATCGGTGCCGGACGACGGGCTCACCACCCGGCAGCGGCGCAACCGCCCGCTCCTGTTCGTCCACACGGGCATCGGGAAGGGCAAGTCGACGGCGGCTTTCGGGCTCGCGCTGCGGGCCTGGAACCAGGGGTGGCCGATCGGGGTGTTCCAGTTCGTGAAGTCGGCGAAGTGGAAGGTCGGCGAGGAGAACGCGCTGAAGGTGCTGGGCGCGAGTGGCGAGGGCGGCACCGTCGACTGGCACAAGATGGGCGAGGGCTGGTCCTGGGTCCAGCGCGACGGTCAGCTGGACAACGAGGAGAAGGCCCGCGAGGGCTGGGAGCAGGTCAAGCGCGACCTGGCGGCCGAGACGTACAAGCTGTACGTGCTGGACGAGTTCGCCTATCCGATGCACTGGGGCTGGATCGACACCGACGAGGTCGTCGAGGTGATGCGGAACCGGCCCGGCACCCAGCATGTGGTGATCACCGGCCGCAACGCGCCGGACGCGCTGATCGAGGCCGCCGACCTGGTGACCGACATGTCGAAGGTCAAGCACCCGATGGACGCGGGGCAGAAGGGCCAGAGGGGCATCGAGTGGTGAATGTGCCCCGTCTGGTCATCGCCGCTCCGGCCTCCGGCAGCGGCAAGACCACCGTCGCCACCGGTCTGATGGCCGCCTTCGCCGCGCGCGGGCTGGCCGTCTCGCCGCACAAGGTGGGCCCGGACTACATCGATCCGGGTTATCACTCGCTGGCGACGGGCCGCCCCGGCCGCAATCTCGACGCGTACATGTGCGGGACGGATCTCATCGCCCCGCTCTTCGCGCACGGGTCGGCGGGGTGCGATCTCGCCGTGGTCGAGGGCGTGATGGGGCTGTACGACGGTGCCTCGGGGCAGGGCGAGCTGGCGTCCACCGCGCAGGTGGCGAAGCTGCTCCGGGCCCCGGTGGTGCTGGTGGTGGACGCCTCCTCGCAGTCCCGGTCGGTGGCGGCCCTGGTGCACGGGTTCGCCTCCTGGGATCCGGAGGTGCGGATCGGCGGGGTGATCCTGAACAAGGTGGCGTCCGACCGGCACGAGGCGCTGCTGCGGGACGCGTTGGACGAGTCCGGGCTGCCGGTGCTCGGTGTGCTGCGGCGGGCCCCGCAGGTCGCGACGCCCTCGCGCCACCTGGGTCTGGTCCCGGTGGCCGAGCGGCAGGGCGATGCGGTGGACGCCGTACGGGCCATGGGCGAGCGGGTGCGCGCCGGGTGCGACCTGGACGCGCTGATGGCGCTGGCGCGGACGGCGCCCGCGCTGCCGGACGAGGCGTGGGAGCCGGCGTACGCCGTCGTGGAACGGCCCCGGCCCGTCGTCGCGGTGGCCGGCGGGGCGGCGTTCACCTTCGCGTACGCGGAGCACGCCGAACTGCTGACGGCGGCCGGTGCGGAGGTCGTGACCTTTGATCCGTTGCGGGACGAGAAGCTGCCCGCGGGGACGGCGGGGCTCGTCATCGGCGGTGGCTTCCCGGAAATGTACGCCCCCGAGCTGTCGGCGAACGAGCCGTTGCGGCGGGCGGTCACGGAACTGGCCCTGAGCGGCGCGCCGGTGGCGGCCGAGTGCGCGGGGCTGCTCTATCTGGCGCGGGAGCTGGACGGGAAGCCGATGTGCGGGGTGCTGGACGCCGAGGCCCGGATGTCGGAGCGGCTCACGCTCGGGTACCGGCAGGCGGTCGCGGTCTCGGACAGCGCGCTGGCGGTGGCGGGGACGCGGATGCGCGGTCACGAGTTCCACCGCACAGTGCTGGAGCCGGGGGCGGGGGCCACACCGGCCTGGGGCATGCACCAGCCGGAGCGGCGGGTCGAGGGGTACGTCCAGCGGGGCGTGCACGCCAGCTATCTGCACACCCACTGGGCGGCTTCGCCCTCGGTGGCCCGGCGGTTCGTCGAGCACTGCCGGGCGCGGTGAGCGACCCGCGCGTCCGTCTCGGCGACGTGTGCGGGCGTACGCGCGGCTCACTCGGCGATGCCGACGACCAGCCAGATGAAGCCCACGCCCCCGATGGTGCAGAGAAGGGTGGAGCGGGCGGGATGGGTGTGGTGCGCCTCGGGAAGGATCTCCGCGGCGGCCAGGTAGAGCAGCGCTCCGCCGAAGAAGCCGAGATAGCCGCCGAGCAGTTCCTCCGGAAGGGTGAACAGCAGCGTCGTCGCGGCGCCCACGACCGGCGCCAGAGCAGCCGCGAACAGCATCAGGAGCGCCTTGCGGCGGGCGTTCCCGTACAGACTGGTGAGGGTGTACGTGTTGAATCCGTCGGCGAAGTCATGACTGATCACCGCCAGCGCGACGGCCAGGCCCATGGCTCCGCTGACCTGGAAGGCGGCGCCGAGCGCGATGCCGTCCATCAGGCTGTGGCCGACCATCGCGGCCGCCGCCGTCAGCCCCACCTGGGGCACGCGTTCGCCGCTCGCCCCGTGTGCCACCTGGCGTACGGCGAGCAGCCCCTCGACCAGATGGGCCACCAGGAAGCCGCCGACGAACAGCAGCAGGGCGGCGGGCACGCCGAACACCGGGGCGCCCGCGGCCTCCATCGCCTCCGGCAGGAGGTCGAGTCCGACCACACCGAGCATCAGCCCGCCCGCGAAGCCGAGCACCAGGTGACGGCGGTCGGTGACGCGTTGGGCGACCCAGCCGCCGGCCAGAGTCATCAGGAACGCGCCGAGCGCGACGAACACCGCCATGGGGCCTTGCTAGCCGATCAAGCCCTCTCTCCGCATCTCAGGGTGTCCTTACCGGCCGGGCTCGCGGCGCCCCTCCTGCCGCCCGGGCCCGTGCTCCGTATACGGAACGGCCGCGCCCGCTCCCTCCGTACCCCTGACGTAACCGCTGACGCACCACCTACGTACCACCCGGACGTTTGACCTGAAAGGCAGGACTCCGCCGATGACCGGAGTATCCGTCGGCCCCGGACCGGAGTCCGGCGCCCGCAGTCTGGTGGTGGGGGTCGGCGCGCGCCGCGGCGCCTCCGGCGATGCGGTGTTCGCCCTGATCGAGGCGGTGTTGAGCGGGGCCGGTCTGGACGCGGCGGACGTGGTGGAGGTGGCGACGGTCGACACGAAGGGGGACGAGCCGGGGATCGTGGGGGCGGCGGCCCGGCTCGGGGTGCCGGTGCGGACCCATCCGGCCGGGGCGCTGGCCGCGGTCCGCGTGCCGCACCCCTCGGGCGCGGTGGGTGCGGCGGTGGGCACTGCCTCGGTCGCGGAGGCGGCGGCGCTGATCGAGGCGGACGAGCTGGTGGTGCCGAAGACCCGCGCCACGGGCGGCGACGCCGGGTCCGGAGGGGTGGCGACCTGTGCGGTGGCCCGGCGTTTTCCGGCCGTCGCCGGGACTTTCGATGTTTCCGGGAGGAAAACTTCCACCTCACCGGTGACGGGGGGCTCCCGCCCGTTCACCATGGCTGCCATGACTCCCCCCACGCAGAACATCGAGAGCGCCGGGCCCGACCTGCGCCACCACGGCGACGCGGAGGTGCGCGGCGAGAATCTGACCGATCTCGCCGTGAACGTCCGTACCCACACTCCCCCGGAGTGGCTGCGCGAGCGGATATCCGCGTCGCTCACCTCGCTGGCCGCCTACCCGGACGGGTCCTCCGCCCGCGCCGCGGTCGCCGGCCGGCACGGACTGCCGGTGGAGCGGGTGCTGCTGACGGCGGGCGCGGCCGAGGCGTTCGTCCTGATCGCCCGGGCCCTTCCGGCCCGGTGTCCGGTCGTGGTGCATCCGCAGTTCACCGAACCGGAGGCGGCGCTCCGGGCGGCCGGGCACGGGGTGGGGCGGGTGCTGCTGCGCGAGGAGGACGGCTTCCGGCTCGATCCGGCGGCGGTGCCCGAGCAGGCGGACCTCGTGGTGATCGGCAATCCGACGAACCCGACGTCCGTGCTGCATCCGGCGGCCCTGCTGGAGCGGCTGGCGCGGCCGGGGCGGACGCTGGTGGTCGACGAGGCGTTCATGGACGTCGTGCCGGGCGAACGCGAGGCGTTGTGCGGGCGGACGGACATCCCGGGGCTCGTGGTGCTGCGCAGTCTCACCAAGACCTGGGGGCTCGCCGGGCTGCGGATCGGCTATGTGCTGGCCGATCCGGAGACGGTGGCGCTGCTCGCGGAGGCGCAGCCGCTGTGGCCGGTGTCCACCCCGGCGCTGGCGGCGGCGGAGGCGTGCATGGAGCCGCGGGCGCTGGTGGAGGCGGCCGAGGCGGCGGACCGGGTCACGGTGGACCGGGCCCATCTGCTCGCCGGGCTGGCCGAGTTCAGCGAGGTGGAGGCGGTGGAGGCGGCCCGGGGGCCGTTCGTCCTGGTGCGTCTGGAGCGGGCGGCGGAGGTGCGGGAGCGGCTGCGGCTGCTGGGCTTCGCGGCCCGGCGGGGCGATACGTTTCCGGGGCTCGGGCCGCAGTGGCTGCGGCTCGCGGTCCGCGACCGGGCCACGACCAACCGTTTCCTCCAGGCCCTGGACCAGGCCGTGCAGGCGCTGCCCGCGAGATCGGGGCGCTGAGGAGCCGCTCCGAGCGGTGTACCGGGGGCGGCGTCCGTCGTGCGGACGCCGCCCCCTCACACGTATCAGCTCTGGCTGCTGCCGCGCCTGCGCGCCAGCACCGTGGCGCCCGCGCCGACGGCCAGCAGCAGGGCCGCTCCGCCCGCGATGTACGGGGTGGTGGAGCTGCCGCCGGTCTCGGCGAGGTTGGCCTCGGTGGGGGCGGGGCCGGTGTCGGAGCCGGTCTGCGTCTTCACGTCGCCGCTCTTGCCGCCGTCGCCCTGGTCGCCGCCGGTGGAGCCGCCGTCCGTGGAACCACCGGAGTCGCCGCCCGTGTCACCGCCGGTGGAACCGCCGTCCGTGGAGCCCGGCTTCTCGGGGGTCTTCGGCTCCTTCGGGGTCTCGCAGGTCGCCTCGGCGAGGGTGACCTCGCCCTCCACCTCGGCGACGTTGAGCTTCAGCGGGTTGACCGACACCTTGAGCTGGAGCGCCGTCGCGGCCGCCGTGCGCTCGGTGGTGACGGTCTTCGACAGATGGAGGGAGACCTCGCCGACGCCCGGCACCGACACCTGCGTCGGCCCGCCCGCGCTGAGCGTCACCTTCTTGCCGAGCACCGCGACATGGCCGAGCACGTTCGACTCGGCGACGGGCTTCTTGCCGGTCTCGCAGACGGCCTTGGAGGTGACCTTCTCGACCTCGATGAGCGAGAGCGCGGTGAGTCCGGGCACATGGATCCGGGCCTTCGCGAGGTTGGTGTACCCCTCGGCCTTGTGCTCGTCCACGGTGGCGTTCGCGGTGGCCACATCGGCGCGCAGGACGCTCACCGGCCGGCCCTCCACGCCGTCCAGGTTCACCGTGAGCGCGGTCTTCTCGGCGCTGGCCGGCGCCTGCACCTCGTTGAGCGTGACCTTGAGGGGCACCTGGACGGACTTGTTGAGGAGCGAGACGTCGAGCCCGGTACGGAGCACGACCGCGCTCGCCTTGCCCTCGCCGGTGGTGGGCGTCGCCGGGGCTGCGTGCGCGGGGACGGCGGCAAGCAGAGCGACGGGAGCGGCGGCGACCGCCAGGGCGGCGAGACGGAAGGTGTTGCTGTTCAAGATGGTGGAACCCCCACAAGAGACATGGAGCCACCGGCACAGTCCAATGGGGGACATCGCCCGTGCCGGCGGCCTCGACTCCGTGAATCTTTACGCACTGAGGGTGAACTGGCGGATACCTGGCGTGAGTTCACCCCAAAGGGGGGTTTCCGCGCGCATATTCGAATCTTTCGGTACGTGCGTTCCCCGGCGTCACTCGTTTCACCCGGCTCCGGTCGTACGGCGCCCGAACACACCGGAAGACACCGCAGTGTGCGCAGAGGTGCTTCAACGAGCCGGGGCCGCCACCGTCACTGCCCGTCAACACGGCACCGCTCCGCCCCCGCCGCCCCTCAGCCGATCACCCGTCCGTTCAGCACGATGTGCCGGGGAGCCGCCAGCACCCGGACGTCCGCGCGCGGATCCTCGTCGTACACGACCAGGTCCGCCGGGGCGCCCTCCTCCAGCACCGGCCGTCCCAGCCAGCGCCTGGCCCCCCACGCGGTGGCGGAGAGGGCCTCCAGCGGCGGGATGCCCGCCTTGACCAGCTCGGCGACCTCGCCCGCGACCAGGCCGTGCGCCAGCGAGCCGCCCGCGTCGGTGCCGACGTAGACCGGGATGCCCGCGTCGTACGCGGCGCGCACGGTGTCGTAGCGGCGTTCGTACAGCTGCCGCATATGGGCCGACCAGCGGGGGAACTTGGCCTCGCCGCCCGCCGCGAGGTCCGGGAAGGTGGCGATGTTGACCAGCGTCGGGACGATCGCGACCCCGCGTTCGGCGAAGAGCGGGATGGTCTCCTCGGTGAGGCCGGTGGCGTGCTCGACGCAGTCGATGCCCGCCTCCACCAGGTCGGTGAGCGACTCCTCGGCGAAGCAGTGCGCGGTGACCCGGGCGCCGAGCCGGTGCGCCTCGGCGATGGCCGCCGCCAGCTCGCCGCGCGGCCAGCAGGCGGTCAGATCCCCGGCGTCGCGGTCGATCCAGTCCCCCACCAGCTTGACCCAGCCGTCCCCGCGCCGGGCCTCCCGGGCCACGTACGCGACGAGGTCGCCGGGCTCGATCTCATGGGCGTAGTTGCGGATGTAGCGGCGGGTCCTGGCGATGTGCCGGCCGGCCCTGATGATCTTCGGCAGGTCCTCGCGGTCGTCGACCCAACGGGTGTCGGAGGGCGATCCCGCGTCCCGGATCAGCAGTGTTCCGGCCTCCCGGTCGGCGAGCGCCTGCTTCTCGGCGGTGGCCGCGTCGACCGGGCCGTGCGCGTCCAGGCCCACATGGCAGTGCGCGTCGACCAGACCGGGCAGCGCCCAGCCGGTGACCGTCACCGCGCGGTCCGCGCCGGGCGGCCGCTCGTAGGCGATCCGCCCGTCCACGGCCCACAGTTCGTCCCGCACCTCGTCCGGGCCGACTAGCACCCGGCCCTTCACCCGCAGCACCCGCTGTTCCTCCTGATCACTCATACGCGGCACTGTACGAGGCCGCCGGAAGGCCGTCGGTAGGCTGCCAGTGTCTTTCGACCGCCGCACGAAACCCGAAGAGAGCCCCACCGTGACGCACCCCTTCCTCGACCTCCCCCCGCTCACCGCCGACCGCTTCGCGGCGATCGAGCGGCGTGTGGCCCGGCTCCTCGCCACGGAGCAGGACGTCGTCATCACCCAGGGCGAGGCGCTGCTGCCGCTGGAAGGCTGTATCCGCAGCGGCGCGCGGCCCGGCTCGACCGCGCTGAACGTGGTCACGGGCCCGTACGGGCAGACCTTCGGCAACTGGCTGCGGGACTGCGGCGCGCAGGTGATCGACCTCGCGGTGCCCTTCCACACGGCGGTGACCGCCGCCCAGGTCGCCGAGGCGCTCGCCGAGCACCCGGAGATCGACTTCGTCTCGCTGGTGCACGCGGAGGCGGCGACCGGCAACACCAACCCGGTCGCGGAGATCGGCGAGGTGGTCCGGGCGCACGGCGCGCTGTTCATGCTGGACGCGGTCGCCTCGGTGGGCGCCGAGCCGCTGCTGCCGGACGCCTGGGGCGTCGATCTGTGCGTGATCGGCGCGCAGAAGGCCATGGGCGGACCCGCCGGGGTGTCGGCGGTGTCGGTGAGCGCGCGGGCCTGGGAGCGGATGGCGGGCAACCCGGCCGCCCCGCGCCGTTCCTACCTCTCCCTCCTGGACTGGAAGGAGCGCTGGATCGACGGTGGCCGCAGGGCGCTGCCGCACGCCCCGGCGCAGCTGGAGATGCTGGGCCTGGAGGCCTGCGTGGCGCGGATCGAGGACGAGGGCCTGGACACGGTGACGGCCCGCCACGCCTCGGCCGCCGCGGCGACCAGGGCGGGCGCGGTGGCGCTGGGCGGCGGTCTGGAACCGTACGTCCACGAGGCGCGGGACGCGGCTCCGGTGGCCACGACACTGCGCGCCCCGGCGGGGACCGACGCCGCCGCGCTGGTCGCGCACGCGCTGGCGGCCGACCCCTCGCTCCCGCTCGTCGCGGGCGGCGGGGCGCTGTCCAAGGAGATGATCCGGGTCAATCACTACGGGGCGGATGCGACGCGGGACGCGGTGCTGTCCTCGCTCGCGGCTCTGGGGGCGGCGCTGTCCGATGCGGGCCGGCGGGTCGATATCGATGCTGCCCGGGTCGCCGTTTCGGAAACCTGGCCGGGCCGCTGATATTCATAATGCGGGGAGCTGCTTTATCGAAAGCAGCTCCCCGCATTCTTCTGCCCGCTTTCCCGGCACCTAAACGCGGAAGTTTTCCCGGGCGCCGAACTTCATGATTCGGACACGTCTCAGGAGAGTTACAACCCTGTGACCGACTCCACACGGGCGGCGTTATGCCCGAAAAATTCGGGACAAAGAGCGTGAAATTGTACCCGGATCATGGTGAATCTCGCGCACGCCTGATAACACATGAAGGCGCTTCACCCAACCCTTCGCGTCGATGCAATTTTGAAATTTGCTGGGTAAATTCAATTCGCATGACCGCCGCACCAGCAGATTTTGCCCGTGCCCGAAGCGAATTCCTCAGTATCGATGCCCCACGAGTGGAGGACGGAGCCGCGATCTGGCGCATCGCCCGCGACTCCCAGGTCCTGGACCTGAACTCCTCGTACAGCTACCTGCTGTGGTGTCGTGACTTCGCCGCGACCTCCGCCGTCGCCCGTGGCGAGAGTGGCGAGCCCATCGCCTTCGTGACGGGCTACATCAGGCCCGACCGCCCCCAGACCCTCGTCGTCTGGCAGGTGGCCGTGGACCAGGCCCACCGCGGCAAGGGGTTGGCCGCCACTCTGCTGGACGCGCTGACCGCCCGGGTCGCCGCCGACCAGGGCCTGTCGTCCGTGGAGACGACGATCACCCCGGACAACACCGCCTCCGACCGGCTGTTCACGTCCTACGCCCAGCGCCACGACGTCGCGCTGGAGCACGAGGTGCTCTTCGAGGGCGCGCTGTTCCCCGAAGGGACGCACCTGCCCGAGGTGCTCTACCGGATAGGCCCGTTCACCACCTGACCGGCACGTTCGCCACCTGAGCCCACCCGGCCACCACCCCGGCGTACCCGACCCGTACGCCCGGCCCCCACAAGACTTTTCGCGCCGGCCGACCACCCGGCGCGGTCCCGGCCGCCTCCGTGCGGCGGGGAGCACTCGACCACCGCCCGTCACACCCCCTCACGCAGGAGATCCGCTGTGACCATCACCCCGCCCGCACTGAGCGTCTTCGAGACTCTTGAGTCCGAGGTCCGGAGCTACTGCCGCGGCTGGCCCGCCGTCTTCGACCGCGCGCAGGGCGCCCGGCTGACCGACGAGGACGGCCACTCCTACCTGGACTTCTTCGCCGGGGCCGGCTCGCTGAACTACGGCCACAACAACCCGGTGCTGAAACGAGCGCTGATCGACTACATCGAGCGCGACGGCATCACCCACGGCCTGGACATGGCGACCACCGCCAAGCGCGCGTTCCTGGAGACCTTCCAGAACGTGATCCTGCGGCCGCGCGACCTGCCGTACAAGGTGATGTTCCCCGGCCCGACCGGCACCAACGCCGTCGAGTCGGCGCTGAAGCTGGCCCGTAAGGTCAAGGGCCGCGAGTCCGTCGTCTCGTTCACCAACGCCTTCCACGGCATGTCGCTGGGCTCGCTCGCCGTCACCGGCAACGCGTTCAAGCGGGCCGGCGCCGGGATCCCGCTGGTGCACGGCACCCCGATGCCGTTCGACAACTACTTCGACGGTACGGTCCCCGACTTCCTGTGGTTCGAGCGGCTGCTGGAGGACCAGGGCTCCGGGCTGAACAAGCCCGCCGCCGTGATCGTGGAGACGGTCCAGGGCGAGGGCGGCATCAACGTCGCCCGCGCCGAGTGGCTGCGCGCGCTCAAGGAGCTGTGCGAGCGCCAGGACATGCTGCTGATCGTCGACGACATCCAGATGGGCTGCGGCCGTACCGGCGGCTTCTTCTCCTTCGAGGAGGCCGGCATCGTCCCGGACATCGTCACGCTGTCGAAGTCCATCAGCGGCTACGGCCTGCCGATGTCGCTCTGCCTGTTCAAGCCGGAGCTGGACATCTGGGAGCCGGGCGAGCACAACGGCACCTTCCGCGGCAACAACCCGGCCTTCGTCACGGCCGCCGCCGCGCTGGACGCCTACTGGGCGGACGGCCAGATGGAGAAGCAGACCCTGGCCCGCGGCGAGCAGGTCGAGCAGACGTTGCTGGCCATCTGCGCCGAGGAGCCGACCGCGCAGTTCCGCGGCCGGGGCCTGGTGTGGGGCATGGAGTTCGAGGACCCGGCGCGCGCCTCGGCGGTCTGCGCCCGCGCCTTCGAGCTGGGGCTCCTGCTGGAGACCTCGGGCCCGCAGAGCGAGGTCGTCAAGCTGCTGCCGCCGCTGACCATCACCCCCGAGGAACTGGACGAGGGCCTGCGCACGCTGGCCCGCTGCGTCCGCGAGACAGCCTGACCCGGTACTCCCGGGGCAGGCGCAGAAGAAGAGGTCCCGGGCCGCGAGGCCCGGGGCCCGTGCAGAGAAGAGAAAGGCAACCGCTCACCGTGATCGTCCGATCGTTCAGTGACATCGAGAACACCGACCGGCATGTGAAGGCCGCGTCCGGCACCTGGGAGAGCAAGCGCATCGTGCTCGCCAAGGAGAAGGTGGGCTTCTCGCTCCACGAGACCGTGCTGTACGCGGGCACGGAGACCTCCATGTGGTACGCGAACCACATCGAGGCGGTGCTGTGCACCGAGGGCGAGGCCGAGCTCACCAACGACGAGACCGGCGAGAAGCACTGGATCACGCCCGGCACGATGTATCTGCTGGACGGACATGAGCGGCACACCATGCGGCCCAAGACCGACTTCCGCTGCGTGTGCGTCTTCAACCCCCCCGTCACCGGACGGGAGGACCATGACGAGAACGGTGTCTACCCACTGCTGACCGAGGAGGGCTGAACCATGACCACCGAAGTACGCGCCGATCTGTACCCCTCGCGCGGCGCCGCCGAGATGACCACTCCCCGCCAGGACCCGGTCATCTGGTCCGCGCCGGGCGCACCGGGTCCGATCGCCGCCAAGGACCTCCAGAGCTACGAGCACGACGGCTTCCTCAGCATCGAGCAGCTGATCACGCCGGACGAGGTCGCCGTCTACCAGGCGGAGCTGAACCGGCTGATCTCCGACCCGGCGATCCGCGCCGACGAGCGCTCGATCGTCGAGAAGCAGTCGCAGAACGTGCGGTCCGTCTTCGAGGTCCACAAGATCAGCGAGGTCTTCGCCGCCCTGGTCCGCGACGAGCGGGTGGTGGGCCGGGCCCGCCAGATCCTCGGCTCGGACGTGTACGTCCACCAGTCCCGGATCAATGTGAAGCCGGGCTTCGGGGCCTCGGGCTTCTACTGGCACTCGGACTTCGAGACCTGGCACGCGGAGGACGGTCTGCCGAACATGCGGACGGTGTCCGTGTCGATCGCGCTGACCGAGAACTTCGACACCAACGGCGGGCTGATGATCATGCCCGGTTCGCACAAGTCGTTCCTCGGCTGTGCGGGCGAGACGCCGAAGGACAACTACAAGAAGTCGCTCCAGATGCAGGACGCGGGCACCCCGTCCGACGAGGCGCTGACGAAGATGGCCGACCGCCACGGCATCAAGCTCTTCACGGGCAAGGCCGGTTCGGCGACCTGGTTCGACTGCAACGCCATGCACGGTTCGGGAGACAACATCACCCCGTACGCGCGCAGCAATGTCTTCATCGTCTTCAACAGCGTGGAGAACGCGGCGCAGGAGCCCTTCGCGGCTCCGATCCGCCGCCCCGAGTTCATCGGGGCGCGGGACTTCACCCCGGTGAAGTAGCGGCAGGCTCAGGCGAGTCGGGGCCGGGACGGTACGCCGTCCCGGCCCTGCGCGCGTAACTCGCTGGACCGCCGCCGGGTCAGCGGAGAGGGTGTCGGCCATGACTTCCCACGTACGCCACATCACGATCGACTGCGCCGACGCCTACGCGCTCGGCGGCTTCTGGTCCCAGGTGCTCGGTGCGCCGCTCTCCGACGAAGACCTCCCCGGCGATCCGGAGGCGCTCGTCGAGGCCCCCGGCGCGGCGATCCTCTTCGTCCAGGTCGACGGGCCCAAGCAGACCAAGAACCGCGTCCATCTGGACATCCAGCCGCAGGACCGCTCCCGGGACGAGGAGGTCGAGCGGCTGCTCGCGCTCGGGGCCACGCTGGTGGGCGACCACCGCAAACCGAACGGGCGCGGTTGGGCGACGCTCGCCGATCCCGAGGGCAACGAGTTCTGTGTGGAGTGCGGCGCGGCCGAGCGGGCGGCGTTGACCGGCACGCGGCTGCCGGTGACCGCCGACGATGTGACCTCGGCGGTGCGGCTCGCGGTGGACGTGCTGGCCGGCGCCCCGGCGGACCGCTGGGACACGCCCGCGGGGAGCCTGACGTGGACCTGCTGGGAGACGGTGGAGCACCTGAGCGACGATCTGTTCGCGTACGCCGCGCAGTTGGGGCCCCGTACGCCTCCGCTGGACCACGATGTGCCCTATCGGTGGGCGCCGGACCGGGAGGGCGGACCGCACAACGCGGTCTTCGCCGACCGCGGGGCCGGGCCCGCCGGGCTGCTCGCCACGCTGGAGGCGAGCGGTGCGCTGCTGGCCTCGATGGCGCGGACGACACCGCCGGAGGTGCGCTCGCACCACGGGTACGGGATCTCCGACCCGGAGGGCTTCGCCGCGATGGGTGTGGTGGAGACCCTGGTGCACACCCATGACCTGGCCGAGGGCCTGGGGCTGGACTGGTCGCCGTCCCCGGCGCTCTGCGACCGGGTGCTGGCCCGCCTCTTCCCCGACGCCCCGGCGGGCGGGGACCGGTGGACCGTCCTGCTGTGGGCCACCGGCCGCGCCGAGCTGCCGGACCGCCCGCGCCGTACCTCGTGGCGGTGGGACGGGCGGCCGTTGGCGGATCAGACGGCGTCGAGCGCCGGGTAGTCGGTGTAGCCCTTGGCGTCGCCGCCGAAGAAGGTCGACGGGTCGGGGGTGTTGAACGGGCCGCCCGCCTTCAGCCGGGCGGGCAGGTCCGGGTTGGCGAGGAAGAGCGCCCCGTAGGAGATCAGGTCGGCGATGCCGTCGTCGATCACCGTGTGATCGCCGGGTCCGGTGGCGCCCTCGGTGTGCACGTTGATGACGAACGTCCCGGAGAAGGCCTTGCGCAGAGCGAGGGTCAGCTCGCGGATCGGGACGGCCTCCAGGACGTGCAGGTAGGCGAGGCCGAGCGGCTCGATCTCCCGGACCAGCGCGGTGTACGTGGCCTCCGGCGCGGGCTCGTCGATGTCGTTGTACGGGTTGCCGGGCGAGATGCGCAGTGCGGTGCGCTCCGGGCCGATCTCGGCGGCGACGGCCTTGACGACCTCGACGGCGAAGCGGATGCGGGCCTCGTCGGAGCCGCCCCACGCGTCGGTGCGCAGGTTGGTGTTGGGGGCGAGGAACTGGTGGATGAGGTAGCCGTTGGCGCCGTGCAGCTCGACCCCGTCGAACCCGGCGTCCACGGCGTTGCGGGCGGCGGCGGTGAAGTCGGCGACGGTCGCGCGGACCTCGGCGTCGGTCAGCTCGTGCGGCTCGACGAAGTCCTTCGGTCCGACGTGGGTGTAGACCTGCCCCTCGGCCTTGACCGGGGAGGCGCTGACGGGGACGAGGCCGTCGGGGAGCAGGACCGGGTGGCCGATGCGGCCCGCGTGCATGATCTGGGCGAAGATCCGGCCGCCCTCGGCGTGCACCGCGTCGGTGACCGTACGCCAGGAGGCGACCTGCTCGGCGCTGTGCAGTCCGGGTGTGGAGGGGTAGCCCTGGCCCACGACGGACGGCTGGATGCCCTCGGTGATCACCAGGCCGGCCGAGGCGCGCTGAGCGTAGTACGTGGCGGTGAGCTCGGTGGCGGTGCCGCCCTCACCGGCCCGGCTGCGGGTCATCGGGGCCAGGGCGATGCGGTTGGCCAGCGGGGTGCCGGACAGGTCGATCGGGTCGAAAGCGGTGGTCATGAAGGCTCCCAAGAAAGTATGTGGTCGGCCAAGCATCGGTGCCGACGGCAACCATAACCCATTCATTGGCCGACCAAGGTAAAGTCGTGGGAAACCGTCGCCCATTCCGTCGGGCATCATCGAAAGCCGCCACCGAACGCCGCCACCGGTGGCCGCCGCTCGCAGCCCCGAGGACCCCAGGAGCCCGCCATGACCACCGGCCACGCCACCCCCGCGGAAGAGGCCTGTACCGACGCGCCGCCCACGGCGGCGCTCAGCGGGCCCGTGAGCCATGCCGTCTCCCGGGTGGCCCGGCTGCACCGGATCGCGGCGGGCAAGGCGCTCAAGGGGGTGGACCTCTACCCGGGGCAGGAGTTGCTGATGATGCATCTGTGGGACCGGGGGGCGGTCCGTCAGACGGAGCTGATCAGGTCGCTGGACCTGGACCCGTCCACGGTCACGAAGATGCTCCAGCGGCTGGAGCAGACCGGGCATGTGCGCCGCCGCCCCGACCCGGCCGACCGGCGGGCCGTACTGGTCGAGGCGACGGACGAGAGCTGCGCGCTGCACACCGCGGTCGAGGCCGCCTGGGGCAGCCTGGAGGAGCACACGCTCGCGGGCCTGGACGGGGCCGAGCGCGCGGAGCTGGTCCGGCTGCTGGCGAAGGTCGAGGAGAACCTCTGCCGGGAGACCGCGGACTGCCCCGACCGGCGCTGAGCCGTACGGCGCCCAGTCCCTCGCGGAGCGATCAGGCCAGGAACTCCAGCACCCGGTCCACATCGGCCTCGGTGTTGTAGAGGTGGCAGGAGATCCGCAGATTCCCGGCCGGGGCCGAGACGGCGATCCCGGCCTTCGTCAGATCGTCCCGACGGCCCTCCAACCCCGGTACGGAGACGATCGCCGACTCCCCGGGAACGACCTCGCGCCCGAGCTCGGCCAACCCGGAGCGCAGCCGGGCCGCGAGCCCGGTGGCGTGCGCGTACAGGGCGTCGGCGCCGACCTCCGCGAGCAGCTCCAGGGAGTGCTCGGCCCCGTGGTACGAGAGAAAGGCGGGCGGCTCGTCGAAGCCGCGGGCGGTCGGGGCGAGGCGCTCCAGCGGGCCGTAGTTGCTGTTCCAGGGCGCGCCGGCGGAGACCCAGCCGGCGAAGAGCGGCGGCAGGGTGTCCTGCGCCTCCTCGGTGACCGTCAGGAACGACGTACCGCGCGGGCAGAGCAGGAACTTGAAGCCGCCGGTGACGGTGTAGTCGTACGCCCCGGCGTCCAGCGGGAACCAGCCCGCCGCCTGGGTGGCGTCCAGCAGGGTCCGGGCCCCGTGCGCCGCGGCGGCCGCGCGGACGGCGGCGAGGTCGGCGACCCGGCCGTCGGCGGACTGCACCGCGGAGAAGGCGACCAGGGCGGTCGAGGGCCGGACGGCCTCGGCGAGGTCCGCGAGCGGCGCGTACCGCACGCGCAGATCGCCGCGGAGCGCGAACGGGCTGACCACGGAGGCGAACTCGCCCTCGGGACAGAGGACTTCGGCGCCGGGCGGCAGCGATGCGGCGATCAGGCCGACATGGACGGTGACGGAACCGCCGGTGGCGACCCGGTCCGGGTGGACCCCGGCGAGCCGGGCGAATCCGGCCCGGGCGGCCTCCACCGCGTCGAAGCTGCCCGCCCCCTCCCGCCGGCCGACGGCGTTCTCGTCGGCCAGGGCCTTGACGGCGGCGATCGTCCGGCGGGGCAGCAGGCCCCAGCTGGAGGTGTTGAGGTAGGTGACCTCGGGCGCGAACTCGACGGCTGCGGCTTGGATGGGCGCGAGGATCGTCATGCGTCCACCCTGAAGCCCCCTTAACCCAAAGTCAATCACGGAGAGTTAAGGGGTGCGCCAAAGGATCGCTTATGAGATGGGGGCCGGCCGGAGCTCAGCTCCCCGGAACCTCGCAGGCCCCGTCCGCGTCGCAGCCCGCCGCGTCTCCGCCGACGGTGGTCAACGCGGTGGCGGGACGGTCCTTCCAGGCCTGCTCCAGCGCCTGAACGAAGACTTCCGACGGCTGGCCGCCGGAGATCCCGTACCGCCGATCGAGGACGAAGAACGGCACGGCGTTGGCGCCCAGTTCGGCCGCCTCGCGCTCATCGGTCCGGACATCGTCCGCGTACGCCTCGGGGTCGGCGAGCACCGTACGGGCCTCGTCGCCGTCGAGTCCGGCCTCCACGGCGAGGGCGAGCAGCACCTCGTCGTCGAAGACGGAGCGCTCCTCGGCGAAGTTCGCCCGGTAGGCGAGGGTCAGCAGCTCGTCCTGACGGCCCCGGGCCTTGGCCAGGTGCAGCAGCCGGTGGATGTCGAAGGTGCTGCCGTGGTCACGGCCCTCGGTGCGGTAGCCGAGCCCCTCGGACTGCGCGTTGGCCGCGACGTTGGCCTCCATCGAGGCGGCCTCCTCGCGGCTGCGGCCGTACTTCTCGGCCAGCATGTCGATCACGAGCGCGGTGTCGCCCTTGGCCCGCCCGGGGTCGAGCTCGAAGGACCGGTGCACCACCTCGACCTCGTCTCGGTGGGCGAACTCCGCGAGGCCCTTCTCGAAGCGGGCCTTGCCGATGTAGCACCACGGACAGGCGATGTCGCTCCAGATCTCGACGCGCATGACTCTTCTTCTCTCCAGGGGTCGCGGACGGGTGCGCGGAGGGTCCCTCCGCGGATCGGGTCACCGGTAGCAACATCGAACCTGACCAGGTGATTCCCGTGCCGGCGGAGGACCGTGGAACAACGAGCTAGAGGGACGTGAGCCATGCGGCGAGCCCACTCCCTGCAGCTGTGGCAAGGGCTGCCACCAGCCACCCGGGGACGCGCTCGATCGTTAAGCGCAGTCCCCCGCAGCGCAGTTCAAACGAAGGGGCGGGTCGGATCTCTCGCGTTGCCTTCGGCATGAAATACCTCGCTCCTGCTGGGAATGGGAAGTGGATAGCGCGTCAAATTAACGCACGCGCAGCCGGGCCACCAAGAAAGTTCGCCGAACCGAAGAAATCTTGGTTCAGCGAAAAAATTCCCGGCACTCAGAGGTACTGACGGACCCTCGGAGACCACATTGCGCCGGCACTCACCCTCGGCCGGACAGGGACCTCCTCCACGGCTTCACTACCGGGGTGCGCTGATGGAACATCCCACCCGATCAGAACGGCGGCTGACCAGGCGGCGCACCCTGGCGCATCCTGGCGAATTCCCCACTACCTGGCCAGTAACGATTACCGGTGAGTACAAACGTAGAACTGGCGTTTGACACTTCACCGGAAATGGTCCTGGCCCAGGGTGAACATTCCCGGTGAGCTGGATTTCGCTCGCCGAGGAGCTTTGTCCACGCAAGGCACCGGATATCACCGGGAGCGTTCTCCGAACCGGCTTCACCACTCATACCGCCCCGGCCGGCTTCCCCGGATGCCGCCCGGGGCCTTCCGCTGCTCCGCCCCCGTCACCGCCCGTCGCGCAGGCTCTCCACTCCCCCGGGCAGGAACGCGATCCGGTCGAAGACCGCGCCGCAGCCCTCGCCGGTCGGTGACTGCACCAGGAAGCCGACGCGGGCGGTCGCCCGTTCCTCCTCGGTGCCGAGGGTGAAGACGCGGACGAAGGTCCAGGTCTCGCCGTCGGTGGAGGCGTGGAAGGCGTAGGCGCTGCCGTTGCGGCTCAGGCGGAGCCAGCAGACGCCCTCCTCCACCACGAAGGCGTTGGCGTCGTCGGAGTGGCCCCGGGTGACGACCGTGCAGACGGTCGGGAGGTCCGCGGAGTGCTCCAGGCAGAGCTTGGCCCAGTCGCGGTCCCCGACATGGAGATACAGCGCGCCCGCGTCACCGGCCGAGGCCAGACCGGGGCGCACCCGGGCCAGCAGCCGGAAGTCGCCCTCCCCCACCGCGCCGAGCAGCCGCGGGGCGTCGGAGGCCGGGTCGAGGGAGTCGCCGGACGGGGGGACGAACAGGTCCTGGCCGGGGCCTGCCCGGCCGGTCAGTACGCCGTCGGCGTGGGTCCAGCGTCCGTCGGGGCCCGCCGCGTCCAGGGCGAAGGGAAGGGCGTCCAGGTGCGGGGTCATGCCCGGCGTCCGTCCACCCGGCGGGGCAGGCCCTGCGGGTTGGCCTCCTGGAGTTCCGGCGGGAGGAGCGTCTCGGGGGTGGACTGGTAGGTGACCGGGCGCAGCCAGCGTTCGATCGCCGTCGCGCCGACCGAGGTGGAGGTGGACGTGGTGGCGGGGTAGGGGCCGCCGTGGTGCTGGGCGGGGGCGACCGCGACGCCGGTCGGCCAGGCGTTGACGAGGATGCGGCCGGCCAGCGGGGTGAGGGCGGGCAGCAGGCGGGCCGCGTCGGGGTCGGGGTTCCCGGTGGCGGTGTGGAGGGTGGCGGTGAGGTTCCCGGGCAGCCGGGCCAGGACGGCGGCGATCTCGTCGACGGAGGCGTACCGCGCGATCACGGCGACCGGGCCGAAGCACTCCTCCAGCAGCGCGTCGTGCGGGCCCTTCGCGGTCAGCCGGGCGGCCGGCACGGTGAGGTATCCGGCGGCGACGGTGTGCTCGCCGGCCGCGCCGGGGGTGACGGGGGCGACGACGTCGGGCAGTGCGGCCCGCTCCCGTACGCCCGTGACGAAGGCGTCCCGCATGCGGTGGTCCAGCAGGACGCCGGAGCCGGTGGAGCTGACCGTCTCGGTGAGGGTCTTCAGGAGCTGGTCGCCCGCCGCGCCCTCGGGGACCAGGACGAAGCCGGGCTTGGTGCAGAACTGGCCGACGCCGAGGGTCATCGACCCGCCGAGCCCTGTGCCGATCTCCCCGGCGCGCTCGGCGGCGGCCGCCGCGGTGACGACGACCGGGTTGAGCGACCCGAGTTCGCCGTGGAAGGGGATGGGGGCGGGGCGGGCGGCCGCCGCGTCGAACAGGGCGCGTCCGCCGCGTACCGAGCCGGTGAAGCCCGCCGCGCTCACCAGCGGGTGCCGGATCAGCTCGACGCCCGCGTCGAAGCCGTGGACCAGGGTCAGCACGTCCTCGGGCAGGCCGGTGCGGGCGGCGGCGCGGCGGAGCACCGAGGCGCAGAGTTCAGAGGTGGCCGGGTGGTCGGGGTGTGCCTTGACGACGACCGGGCAGCCGGCCGCGAGCGCGCTGGCCGTGTCGCCGCCGGGGACGGAGAAGGCGAGCGGGAAGTTGCTCGCCGCGTAGACGGCGACGACCCCGAGCGGGATCTTGTAGCGGCGCAGGTCGGGCCAGGGCGGGGTGCGGGAGCCGTCCTCGTGGTCGATGTGGACGTCGAGGTAGGCCCCTTCGTCGACGACCTCCGCGAAGGCCCTCAACTGCGCTGCGGTGCGGGCCAGTTCGCCGGTGAGCCGGGCCGGCCCGAGGGCGGTCTCGGCGTCGGCGGCCTCGATGATGTGCTCGCCGGACTCCTCCAGCAGCTCCGCCGCCGTACGCAGGAACGCGGCGCGCGCCGTGCGGTCGGCGAGCGCGTCGCGGACGGCGTGGGCCGCCCGGACCACACGGTCGACCTCCTCGGCGGTAGCCTCCACGGCAACCTGCTCCCGCGGGTTCCCGGTTCGGGGGTCGACGCTCCAGACTGGTGCTGCGCTCACCGTGATTCCCTCCCGTCCGTATGACCGTCCTCGGCCGCACATCGGCAAGTGTTCGGTATTCTGAACAGAGTTCCTGATCGTGAATGTGCTGGGACTCTATTTCCGGGCGTTCCGTGTTGGCAATCGTGTGGCGGGCTTTTCGGACGAGGATGCGGACGAGAAGCCGATGAGCTGGAGAAGGGGGCGTGGGCGATGTCGGTCGCCGAGTCCGGTGGGGCACAGGTCAAGTCCGCGGTACGGACCGTGGAACTCCTCGAATACTTCGCGGGGCGGCCCGGCATGCACTCGCTGGCCGCCGTCCAGGAGGCGGTCGGCTATCCCAAGTCCAGCCTCTACATGCTGTTGCGCACCCTGGTGGAGCTGGGCTGGGTGGAGACGGACGCGACGGGCACCCGGTACGGGATCGGCGTCCGCGCCCTGCTGGTCGGTACGTCGTACATCGACGGCGACGAGGTCGTGGCCGCCGCCCGGCCCACCCTGGACCGGCTGTCCGACGACACCACGGAGACCATCCACCTGGCCCGCCTCGACGGGACGAACGTGGTCTACCTCGCCACCCGGCAGTCCCAGCACTATCTGCGCCCCTTCACCCGGGTCGGCCGTCGGCTGCCCGCGCACTCCACCTCGCTCGGCAAGGCGCTGCTGGCCACCCACAGCGACGAGCAGGTCCGCAAGATGCTGCCCGAGTCGCTGCCCGCGCTGACCGAGCACACCATCACGGATCGCGAGAAGCTCATCGAGGAGCTGCGGCTGGTCCGCGAGCAGGGCTACGCGGTGGACCGCGAGGAGAACACGCTCGGCCTGCGCTGCTTCGGTGTGGCGATCCCCTACCGGACGCCCGCGCGCGACGCGATCAGCTGCTCGGTGCCGGTCGCCCGGCTCACCCCGGGGCACGAACAGATGGTGAAGGACGCCCTGTTCGACGCCCGGGACCGGCTGACCCTCGCCACCCGGCGGCTCTGACCGCCGTGTGACGCGCCCGGCCCCCGGGGCCTCCCCCGCGCGGCGGAGACGGATCGTCGCCGGGCAGGAGGCGCCGGCCCGGCCCGCGCGGAAACCTGGTGTCATGACAGCGAACCGCCGAGCCGACAGCAGCGCGCCCTCGACAGCGCCCCCGCCCGTCCCGCGGCACCGCGCCGCACCGCCCGAGGCCTCCCCGTACCGCGTCGGCCGGGCGCGGGCCGTGCTCCGGGCGGTCGCCATGGCGCCCTGTCTGCCCTACATCGGCCTCAAGGCGGCCTGGATGGCGGGCGCTCGGGTCGGCATCCCGGACGGCAGCGCGCTGCTCGACGGCGGTACCGCGCTGCGCGTCGCCAACGGGGTCACGGTGCTGATGGACGGTGCCGTCATCGTCCTCGCCCTGCTGCTCACCCGGCCCTGGGGCAAGCGGGTGCCCGCCTGGCTGCTGGTGGCGCCGATGTGGGTGGCAAGCGGGCTGCTGCTGCCGATCATGACCGGCTTCCCGCTCCAGCTGCTCGTCAGGCTCCTCGGCGGCGGCGACGGGCGTCCGGTCGGCGAGGGGGCCTCCGAGCCGTTCCTCGACCCGTGGGTCTTCGGCGTGGTCTACGGCGGCTTCATCGTCCAGGGCCTCGCCCTCGGCGCCCTCTTCGCGCTGTACGCCAAGGAGCGCTGGGGCCGTCTGTGGCAGGGGCGGCTCCGCGATCTGCCGGAGAGCCCGACCACGCCCGCCCTGCGCGCGACCGCCGTCGCCGCCGCTCTGGCGGCCCTGCTGCCCGGCATCGCCCATCTGTTGTGGGCCGGCGGTTCGACCGCCGGGCTCAACGCGGGCCGGGCGGCGGACCGCACCAGCGACTTCTACGTCCTGGAGGCCGTCAACCTGCTCTTCGTCGTGGTCACCGTCGTCGGGGTGCTGCTGCTCGCCTTCCGGCGCACCGGCCGGCTCCCGCTGCGTCTGCCGCTCGTCCTGGTCTGGGCCGGCTCGGCGGAAATGGCCTGCTGGGGCGGTTGGTTGAGCATCGCCGCACTGATGGAGGCGGGCGAGGCGGCGGACCGGGCGACGGCGGCGGCGACGGTGACCTACGCTGGCCAGGTGCTGGCCGGGGCGCTCGTCGCGACGCTGGGCGCGTACTTCTTCGCGGAGCGCGCGGCGGCGGCTCCCGCGCTGCCCACGGCCGCCGAGACCCCCGCGCCCACCTCTGCGCCTGCGCCCGCTGCCGCCTCTGCCCCGTCCTCCGGCAGCCGGACCACATGAAGCCACGTGTCATGAAGCCAGGTGTCATGAAGCCGCTCGGCGCACTGTTCGGACGGCGGGCGCGGCTGCGCTGGCTGCATCTGATCATCGGCGGCGCGCTGCTGATGCCGTACTTCCTGGTCGGCACGGTCCTGGTGGGCGTGACCAGCGGCGGAGGACCGGTCTTCTCCTCCCCGCCCGCCCAGTTCATCGCGTTCGGCCTCGCCCTGCCGATGGCGGCGGCCACCGGCTTCTTCGCCCTCGTGCGGCCGCTGTCCGTGGCCGCCGCCCGCGCCCTGTGCGGGGTTCCGCCCGCGCTGTTGGCCGACGGGCCCGCCCGGACCCGGCAGGCCCGGGTGCGTACCGCCGGCTGGTACACCCTGCATCTGGCGCTCGGCGGGATCGTCAGCGGGGCCACGCTGACAGTGCCGCCGTTCGCGGTGGCGGTGGCCGCCCTGCCGTTCTTCCCGGGGCTGCGCGGCACCTGGCTGCTCGACGGGCCCCGCGTGCTGCGGGAGCCGTGGGTTCTGGCCCTCGCGCCGTTCGCCGGGCTCGCGATGCTGCTGGCGCTGGCGCTGGCCGCCGCCGTGGCCGGGGAGGCGCTGGCCCGGCGGGCGCCGGTGCTGCTGGGGCCGACGCCCGAGGACCGGCTGGCCGCCGCCGAGCGCCGCGCGGCGGATCTGGCGGTGCGCAACCGGCTCGCCCGGGAGCTGCACGACTCGGTGGGCCATGCGCTGAGCGCCGTGACCCTTCAGGCGGGGGCGGCGCGCCGGGTGCTGGACCGCGATCCGGAGTTCGTCCGCGAGGCGCTGACCGCCATCGAGGAGACGACGCGTCGGACGGTCGGCGAGCTGGACTCGGTGCTGGGGCTGCTGCGGCAGGACGGGGAGCCGGACGACGAGGCGGACACGGCGTACGGGCCGGGGCTGGACGCGCTCGACGGGCTGCTGGCGTACTCCGGGGCGCCGGTGGCGTACGAGCGGGAGGGCGATCCGGGCGTGGTGGACCCGGTGGTCTCGCGGGAGGCGTACCGGATCGTCCAGGAAGGGCTGAGCAACGCCCTGCGGCACGGCGGGGGCGGCCCGCCCCCGGTGCGGCTGCTGATCGCGGTACGGGAGCGGGAGCTGGAGATCGTGATGGAGAATCCGCTGGGCGAACGGCCCGCCGTGGCACGTCCCGGAGGCGGCCGCGGGCTGCGCGGCATCGCGGAGCGGGCCGTCCTGCTGGGCGGCCGGACCGAGGCGGGGGCGCGGGCGGACGACGGCGTCTGGCGACTGACCGCCCGGCTGCCGCTGACGGTGCCGGGGAGCGTGCCGGGGAAGGGGAACGTGCTGGGGAAGGTGTCGGGGGCGGCCGAGCAGACGCGGGAGCGGGAGCGGTGATGGAGGACGCGGGAGCGGTGATGGCGGGCGGAGGAGCGGCGATGAACGGGACTCCGGTGCGGGTGGTGCTGGCGGACGACGAGCGGATGGTGCGTACGGCGCTGCGCGTGATCCTGGACGCCGAGGAGGGCATCGAGGTCGTCGGCGAGGCCGCCACCGGCGCGGAGGCCGTCTCCGTCGTGCGGGAGCTGCGGCCCGACGTGGTGCTGATGGACGTGCGGATGCCGGAGATCGACGGCATCCGGGCCACGGAGCAGATCCTCGCCACGCTGGAGGACCCGCCGAGGATCGTCGTCGTGACGACCTTCGAGAACGACGCGTACGTGTACGAGGCCCTGCACGCCGGGGCGGCCGGGTTCCTGCTGAAGCGGGCGGCGGCCGAGGAGCTGGTGCAGGCGGTGCGCCTGGTGGCGTGCGGCGACTCGCTCCTCTATCCGGCGGCGGTGCGCACGCTGGCCGCCGAGCACGCCGCGCGGCGGCCGGCCGGGGCCCCGCCGTGGGTGGCGCGGCTGACCGGGCGGGAGGCGGACGTGCTGCGGCTGATGGCGGCGGGGCTGACCAACGCGGAGATCGCGGGGCGGCTCGCGGTGGGCCGGGCGACGGCGAAGACCCATGTGGCGGCGATCCTCGCGAAGACCGGCGCCCGGGACCGTACCCAGGCGGTCATCGCGGCGTACGAGTCCGGTTTCATCACCCCGGGCTGAGCGGCCTCCCCCGTGCGCGCCGCGTGAGAAATCGGTGAGAAGCGGCACGATCAGGAACGACCGGAGCGCCCCCGCTCGTCCCTCCAGCGGGATGAACAAGACAATCAGGCGCGCTTCGGTCTTCTGTCTGCTCATGGTGCTCGCCCTGCTGGTGCGGGCGACGTGGGTGCAGGGCTACGAGGCCAAGGCGCTCGCAGACGACGAGCACAACCGGCGGAACACCATCGCGCAGTACGCGCAGCCGCTCGGGGACATCATCGTGGCCGGTTCGCCGGTCACCGGATCGAAGGGGACCAGTGGCGGCGACCTCCGGTACAAGAGGACCTATACGCAGGGCGAGCTGTACGCGGCCGTCACCGGCTACAGCTCGCAGGCGTACGGGGCGACCCAGCTCGAAGGCATCCACAGCGATGTCCTGGACGGCACGGACGACCGGCTGAAGAACCCGAAGGACCTGATCACCGGCGGGCAGGCCGAGCCGGGCAACGTCCTCACCACCATCGACCCGGGCGTCCAGAAGGCCGCCTACGAGGCGCTCGGCGACGACAAGGGCGCGGCGGTGGCCATCGACCCGAAGAGCGGCCGGATCCTCGGCATGGTCTCCACCCCCTCGTACGACCCCTCGAAGATCAGCGGGACGACGGACGGGGACGCCTGGCAGGCCCTGCTGGACGACCCGGACAAGCCGCTGGTCAACCGGGCGCTGCGGCAGCCGCTGGCGCCTGGCTCCACGTTCAAGCTGGTGGTCGCGGCGGCGGCGCTGGAGGACGGGCTGTACGGCTCGGTCGACGAGCGCACCGACAGCCCCGACCCGTACACCCTGCCCGGCACCAGCACGGTGCTCCGCAACGAGAACGCGTCCGCCCCCTGCGAGAACGCGACCCTGCGCACCGCGCTCCAGTACTCCTGCAACAACGTCTTCGCGAAGGCCGCCGCCGACCTCGGCCAGGACAAGGTCAAGGAGATGGCGGACACCTTCGGGTTCGACACCGAGAAGCTGGACGTCCCGGTGCGGGCGGCGCAGAGCGTGTACCCGACCGGGATGGACAAGGCGCAGACGGCGCTGACCGGGATCGGCCAGTTCGAGGTCACCGCGACCCCGCTCCAGATGGCGATGGTCACCTCGGCGCTGGCCAACGGCGGTGAGCTGGCCGCGCCGCACATGGTGTCGCAGGTGACCGACGGGGGCGGCACGGCGCTGGAGGAGACCGCCGACGGCGACACGAAGCGTGTGGTGGAGGAGTCGACCGCCGAGCAGTTGCGGAGCGCGATGGTGACGGTCGTCGAGGAGGGCACCGGCGCCAACGCCAGGATTCCCGGGGCCGAGGTCGGTGGGAAGACGGGCACCGCGCAGAACGGCGTGGACAACAGCAACACCCCGTACGCCTGGTTCACCTCGTACGCGAAGGACCGCGAGAGCGGCAAGGAGGTCGCGGTCGCGGTGATCGTCGAGGACTCCGGCTCGGCGCGCTCCGAGGTCAGCGGCAACGGGCTGGCCGCGCCGATCGCGCAGAAGATGATGAAGGCGGCGCTGGAGCGGTGAGCGAACGCCCCCGAAAGCCCTGACTTAGGTTACCCTTCCCTTACTTGGCGCCCCGGACGGTCCCGGGGCGCCAACGTGCCGACGTACGCAGGTGTGGGAGGTACGGGGATGGCTCCGGGCGAGCACGGTACGGGGCGCGACGCCGACGCCCCCGTTCACTGCCAGGGCGAGGCGGGCCGCGCCCGTACCCGCGACGGGCGCGAGCTGTACTACCAGTGGCTGCCAGGCCCCGCCGGGCCGGACAGGACCCGGCCGACCGTGGTCTTCGAGGGCGGGCTCGCCGCCGGACGCTCCTACTGGGCGGGCGCCCAGGCCGCGCTGGCCGAGGTCGCGCCGACGGTGGTGTACGACCGCAGCGGTCTCGGCCGCAGTCCGGCCGCCCCGGCCGGGGTCTCGCGCCGGCTGCACGCACTCGCCGAGGATCTCGGGGACCTGCTCGACCACCTCGACCGCGTCGGCCCCGGCGGACCGTTCCTCCTCGTCGGCCACAGCTGGGGCGGCCCGCTGGTGCGGCTGACGGCCGCCGCGCAGCCCGCCCGGGTGGCGGGCCTGGTCCTCGTCGACCCCACCGACGAGTCGTGCGACCTGCTGTTCCGGCCCTCGATGCGGCGGACCGAGCGGATCGGGCAGCTGGCGACGGTCGCGCTGGCCCGGCTCGGTCTGCTGGGCCGCGCCTACCGCTCGCTCACCGCCGCGCTGCCGCCCGACGCCGCCGCCGACATGCGGGCCGAGGGCTACACCGTCGCCATGACCCGCACCCGGGGCCGGGAGCTGGAGGACGCGGCGGGCGATCTGCGGGCCCTGCTGGAGAACCCGCCGGGTCTGGCGGGGCTGCCGGTGACCGTGGTGTCGGCGGGCCGGGTGTCTCCGGGCATGCCGAAGTCCGTACGGGAGCGGGCGACGGCCTCGCACGCGTACCGGGCCCGGCAGTCGCCGCACGGGCGGCATGTGGTGCTGCCGGAGGCGGACCACCTGGTGCTGACCACCTCGGCGGCGGAACTCGCCGAGGAGATCCGGCGGTTGGCGGTCGGCGCCGACGACTGACGCGCGCCGCGGCCGGCCGGCCGCTGACATGAACGCCGCACACGCAGGGCCGGTCGGCCGCTACCGCGCCCCGCCCGCGAACGGGATCTCCGCGCCGCCGCCCGTGCGCACCGGCCCCGCCGGGTGCGTCCAGAGACCCGCCTCGGCCAGCCGGGGCAGGACGCCCTCGCCGAACCAGTACGCCTCCTCCAGGTGCGGGTAGCCGGAGAGCACGAACTCGTCGATGCCCAGGGCGTGGTACTCCCGGACGCGTTCGGCAACCTCGGTGTGGCTGCCGACCAGCGCGGTGCCCGCGCCGCCCCGGACGAGCCCGATGCCGGCCCACAGGTTGGGGTGGATCTCCAGACCGTCCCGGCCGCCGCCGTGCAGCTCCAGCATCCGCCGCTGCCCCTCGGACTCGCTGCGGGCCAGGCCCTCCTGGACCGCCCGCACGGTGTCCGGGTCGAACCCCCCCAGCAGCCGGTCCGCCTCGGCCCAGGCCGCCTCGGAGGTGTCCCGGGTGATCACGTGGAGCCGGATGCCGAACCGTACGGTACGGCCCTGTTCGGCGGCGAGGCTCCGGATCCGGGCGATCTTCCCGGCGACCTGGGCGGGCGGTTCGCCCCAGGTGAGGTAGACGTCCGTGTGGCGGGCCGCGACGCGTCCGGCGGCCGGGGAAGAGCCGCCGAAGTAGACCTCCGGCACGGGGTCGGGGAGCTGGGTGAGCCGGGCCTGCTCGACGCGCAGGTGCTCGCCCGCCAGGTCGACGGTCTTGCCGTCCCACAACTGCCGGACGATCTCCAGGAATTCGCCGGTACGGGCGTAGCGGGCGTCCTTGTCGAGGAAATCGCCGTACGCGCGCTGCTCATGGCTCTCGCCGCCGGTGACGACGTTCAGCAGCAGCCGCCCGCCGGTCTGCCGCTGGAAGGTGGAGGCCATCTGGGCGGCGAGGGTGGGCGAGACGAAGCCGGGGCGGAAGGCGACGAGGAACTTCAGCCGCTCGGTGTGCTGGCTGACCATCGCGGTGGTCAGCCAGGCGTCCTCGCACCAGGCCCCGGTGGGGGTGAGTGCTCCGGTGAAGCCCAGGTCCTCGGCGGCGCGGGCGATCTGGGCGAGGTAGCGGACCGTCGGCGGGCGGTCGCCGCCGGCCGCCGTGACCGGGGTGCCGTGGCCGCCGCCGACGACGTGGCGGCTGTCGCCGTTGGTGGGCAGGAACCAGTGGAAGGTCAGGGACATCGTTTCTCCGAAGCGGTTTCCGTACGGGACAGGGCGGTCACAGCAGGCCGTGGCGGGGCGGGCGGGCGCCGTTCAGGACGTACCGCCCGAGGTGCTGGATCTTCCAGCGCGCCGGGTCGTGCAGCGTGTGGGTGCGGGCGTCGCGCCAGTGCCGGTGCAGGTTGAGGCCGTCGAGGGCGGCGCGCGTCCCGGACACCTCGAACAGCGCGTCGGCGATCTCCAGCGCCGCGCTCCCGGCGTACGCCTTCGCCGCCGCCACCGCGATCGACGCCTCGGCCGCGCTGTCGTCATCCAGGTCGGCCCGTGCGGTGTCCACGGCCCGGGCGGCGGTGGCCAGCAGCGCGTCGGCGGCCCGGCGGCGCAGGTCCAGTTCGCCGAAGCGCTGGATGAGCAGCGGGTCCTCGGCTGCGGTCTCGTACCCGCTCTCGAACCAGGGCCGGCTGCGGGTCGTCACGAAGTCGACGGCTTCCGCCAGCGCCCCGGCCGCGATCCCGGCGTCGATGGCGGCGTGCAGCAACTGGGCCAGAGCACCGTGGAGTTGGGGGCCGGTGAAGGTGAGGTGGTGGGGGACGACGTGCGCCGCGGGGACCGGTACGGACTCCAGGCGGACCGTGCCGCTCGCGGTCGTCCGCTGGCCCATGCCGTCCCAGTCGTCGGTCACGGTGAGGCCGGGCGCGTCGGCGGGGACGTACGCGACATGGAGCAGGTCGCCCTCGGCGCGGGCGAGGACGGGGATCCAGTCGGCGAAGAGGGCTCCGGTGGAGTAGTTCTTCACCCCGGTGAGGAGGTATGAGCCGTCTCCGGCATCCGTCAGCCGGGTGCGGATGTCCTGGAGGTGCTTGGTCCCGGCCTCGGACTGGGCGTTGCCGAACCGCCGGCCGGCCAGCACCTCCGCGAAGAAGAACGCCCGCTGCTCCGGGCTGCCCTGCTGCCGCAGCACGTTGACGTACGCGAAGTGGCTCTGCGGGATCTGCGCCAGGCTGGCGTCGGCGGAGGCGAGCAGCCGGAAGACCTCGGCGAGGGTGGCGGCGGAGACGTCGGCCCCGCCGTGCTCGGCCGGGACGGTGACGGCGAGGAGGCCGGTGGCGGTGAGCCGGTCGAGTTCGGCGCGCGGCAGTTCGCGCCGGGCGTCCCGTCCGGAGGCGCCCGAGCGGAACTCCTCGGCGAGTTCGGCGGCGGTGCGCAGCGCCTCGGCGTCGTCGCGGATCACCCGCGCGGTGATGGGTGGTCGTCGTCGGGTCGGCGCGGTCACGGGCCTGCCTCCAGGGTGGGTACGGATCGGGGTCAGCGGGTGGCGGGGACGGGGGCGGTCCGGTCCAGGGCGGCGGCGAACTGGGCGACCACCTGGTCGAGCGGGGCGGAGGAGGCCGGGTCCAGGAGCACTCCCCCGTCGTCGCCGGTCGTGATGTGCCGGTCGAGGACGAACCAGCCCTGGACGATGTGGGCGGCGCCCATCGAGGAGAGCACCGGGCGCAGCGCGTAGTCGAGGGCGAGGACATGGGCGGTGGTGCCGCCGGTCGCCAGCGGGAGGACGGTCTTGCCGGTCAGCGCGTACTGCGGCAGCAGGTCCAGGAGCGTCTTCAGCAGCCCGGAGTAGGCGGCCTTGTAGACGGGGGTGCCGATGACGATGCCGTCGGCGCGGGCGAACAGCTCGGTGGCGCGGACGATCTCCGGGTGCGCGAAGTCCGCGCCGAGCAGGGCCTCGGCGGGCAGGGTACGGACGTCGAGCGGTATCACCTCGTGGCCCTGGGCGACCAGGTCGGCGTCGAGGCGGCGGAGCAGGCGGGCGGTGCGGGAGGTGGCGGAGGGGCTGCCGGAGACGGACAGGACGGTGGCCATGAGGACCTCGTTTCTGGGGGGGTGCCGGGCCCGGGGCGGTGGTGGCGGTCCGCCCCGGGCCCGGGGCCGGTCAGGAGTACCAGGTGGGTTCGGGGAGTTCGCCGGTCAGGACGTGCCGGCCGACCTCGCGGCGCTTGTAGGCGACCGGGTCGTGGAGGGTGTGGGTGCGGACGTTGCGCCAGAAACGGTCGAGGCCCTCGGCGGAGGCGGTGGAGCGGGCGCCGGTGACCTCGAAGATGCGGCTGGTGACCTCCAGCGCGACATCGGTGGCCCGGGCCTTGGCGGCGGCGACCCGGACCTCGAAGGCGGCACGGGACTGCGCGGTCACCTCGTCCGGTGCGTCGTGCAGCTTCTGGCCCTCGGCGGCGACGGCGTCGGCCAGGGCTTCCACGGCCCAGAGCTTGGCGGTGAGGTCGCCGTAGACGTCGATGACGTACGGCTCGTCGACGGCCTGGTCGTATCCGCCGTGCAGCCATGAGCGGGTCTTGGTGCGGGTGTAGGTGGCGGCGGTCTCCAGGGCTCCGGCGGCGATGCCCAGGTAGAAGCTGATGAACACCAGCTGGATGGTGGGCACGTTGAGGGTGTTGTAGACGCGGGGCCGGAACTCCTTGTCCACATAGCCGGCGGCGGAGGCCCACGGGGTGCGGACGCCGTCGATGGTGACGCCGCCGCTCTCGGTGAGCCGCTGGCCGATGTTGTCCCAGTCGTCGTGGAAGGTCAGCCCCGGGCTGTCGGAGGGCACGATGGCGAAGATGTGCTGGTCGGTGCCTTCCAGGACGCCTTCGAGCACGGTCACGTCGGAGACCTTGCTGCCGGTGGAGAAGGTCTTGGCGCCGGTGAAGACGAGGTCGTCGCCGTCCTCGGTGACGACCACGTCGCTGTCGCGCGGGTTGACCGCGCCGCCGAAGAACCAGGTGTGCCGCACCGCCTCGGCCTCTACGTGCTCCCACTGCTCGCGGGTGCCGACGAGGCGGGCCGCCCAGTTCCAGAGGTAGTGGTAGCCGAGGAGCTGCCCGATCGAGCCGTCGGCCTTGGCCACCTCGCGGATCACCCGGTAGGCGGTCGTCCAGTCCTGTCCGCCGCCGCCGTGCTCGGCCGGGCCGAGCAGGGTGACGAGTCCGGAGTCCTTGAGGAGCTGGATCTCGGTGTACGGGGTGGCGCCGGCCTTGTCGCGGGCGGCGGCGTCGGTGGCGAGGAGCGCGGCGACCTCGGCGGCACGCTCGATCCAGGCCGCCGGGCCGTCGGGGGTGGGGAGGGTCTTCCACTCGGTGGGTGCTGCGGTGCTCATGGTGAACCTTTCGCAAGCTGTCGGAAGAGCGTCGGGGACGGCGGGAATTGCCCTAGCGGGAGGCGTCCTCCAGCTCGCGGACGAGCGGCAGCACCTTCTTGCCGAAGTACTCGACCTCCTCGTGGTAGTGCAGGAAGCCGAGGAGCAGCAGGTCCACGCCGAGGCGCTTGTAGGCGACGATGCGTTCCGCGATCTGTTCCGGGGTGCCGATCAGCCCCGTACGGAAGCCGTCGTTGTACTGGACGAGGTCCTCGAAGGAGGAGTCCTGCCACATGCCCTTGCCGTCGGCGGTGGAGCTCCCGGCCTGTTTGACGGCCGAACCGAAGCCGTGGACGGCCTCGGTGTCGGCCTTGGCGACGATCTCGCGGAGGGTGTCGCGGGCCTCCGCCTCGGTGTCGCGGGCGATGAGGAAGCCGTTGAGGCCGAAGCGCGGCGGGGTGCGTCCGGCGCTCTCGGCGGCGGTGCGGACGTCGTCGATCTGCTCGGTGACGCCGTCGAAGTCCTTGCCGTTGGAGAAGTACCAGTCGGAGACGCGGCCGGCCATCCGCCGGGCGGCGGTGGAGTTGCCGCCCTGGAAGATCTCCGGATGCGGGCGGTCCGGTGAGGCGATCGGCTTGGGCTTCAGCGAGAAGTCGCGGATGCGGTAGAAGTCGCCGGCGAGTTCGGCGTGGTCCTCGGTCCAGACGGCGCGCAGGGCCCGGATGAACTCCTCGGAGCGGCGGTAGCGCTCGTCGTGCTCCAGCCACGGTTCGCCGAGCGCGGTGAACTCGTCCTTGAACCAGCCGCTGACCACGTTGACGGCGAAGCGTCCGTTGCTCAGGTGGTCGGCGGTGGCGCCGAGTTTGGCGAGGACTCCGGGGTGCCAGAGGCCGGGGTGGACGGCGGCGATGACCTTCAGCCGCTGGGTGGCGAGCAGCAGGGCGAGGCTGAAGGAGGTGGACTCGTGCTGGTACTCGGCGCCGTAGCTGGCCATGTAGCGGACCTGGCTGAGCGCGTAGTCGAAGCCGTTGTTCTCGGCGAGGACGGCGAGTTCGCGGTTGTAGTCGTACCCCCAGTCGGTGCGCTGCTCGATGGTGCTGGTGACGAGGCCACCGCTGACGTTGGGGACCCAGTACGCGAAGCGCACCGGGTCGGCGGAGGGCGGATGGGACATGAGGTTCTCCCGGAACAGGAAGGCGGGTGGTGCGCGGTGGCGGGCACGGCGCGGCGGCCCCGGTGATCGTGAAACCCGATCAGGGGCGATGGGCGCGGCAGAAGAGTCGCGAGGGCGTGCACGGGCTCACACGGCCGGACATGGGCGTACGTGTGGGGGCGCGGGGGCGCGCAGGAGGGGCCGGGCCCTCGGACCTCGCGTCAGCGGGAACAACAGAAGGCGCTGGAAACGCGGCCGAGGTCGATGTGGCGGCGACGGGTCAAGCGGCGCACATCCCTCTCCTTTCGCGTTCCGCGGCGGGCGCCCGGTGGCTCACGGGGCGCCTTCGGGTTCCAGGGTAGGGCGCGGGAACGCTCCAGGTCGAGAAGGCATCGGCGAAGGAGCGATAGGGTTCCCCTTCCACCTCCTCCGAAGATGAGGAAAGACGATGCGGATCGAGCAGCTGGAGTACATCGAGGCCGTCACCCGGCTGGGTTCGCTGCGCCGGGCGGCGGAGGAACTGCACCTGTCCCAGCCCGCGTTGAGCGAGACGGTCCGCAATCTGGAGCGTGAGCTGGGCGTCGTCGTGCTGGACCGGAAGCGGTCGGGGGCGACGATCAGCGAGGCGGGGCGCGAACTGCTGCCGCACATCATCGGAGTGCTGGACGCGGTCGACCGGCTGCGCCGGGCCGCCGACGAACAGCACCGCACCAGCCGCACGGTGCGGCTCGGCACGGTGTTCGCGGCGACGGTCCCGCTGCTGGTCCCGGCGATCCGGGAGTTCCGCGCGCTGCACTCGGCCACCGAGGTGGAGGTGATCGCGGCCCAGCAGTCCGTCATCCACCGCTCCCTGCTGGAGGGCGCGGTCGACCTCGGGCTGGTGAACTACCTGGAAGGCGACGACATCGCGCCGGACCTGGACACCACGGAGCTGATCCGGGGCCGCCCGGTCGTCTGCCTGCGGAAGGACAGTCCGCTGGCCGCGCTGGAGTCGGTCGGGGTGGACGATCTGCTGGGCGAGCCGCTGATCGTGATGCGTTCCGGTTATCTGATGCACCGCTTCACCCACCGGCTGCTGAAGGGCCGGGTGCCCTCGTTCTCGTACTCCGCCGACGGCGCGGAGATGGGCAAGCTGATGGTGGCGGAGGGGCTGGGCGTCACGGTGCTTCCGGACTACAGCGTCCTCGGGGATCCGCTGGAGCGCACCGGGGCGATCACCTGCCGGCCGCTGGCGGGCGACGCCACCACGGTGCTGCTGGTGGTGCAGCGCAGCCGTACGGGTTCGGTGTCCCGGGCCGCCCGCGATCTGCACCGGATCTTCGTCGAGCGCTCCGAGGAACACCGTAGCCGCGGCCGCGGGGCCCAGGGGTCGTCCGGCCGCCTCTAAGGCATCCGCCCGATGCCCGCCGATCGCCTTACTCCGCAGCATGAGCCGCACGGTACGGGTGCGGAGTACGAGGCGGAGGGCGGGCGGCATGGGCGGCGCGGGCGGTTCGGGGGTGGGCCGGGTCCTGCGGGACCGGACGGCGGGGCGCTGTCTGGCGGGGGTGGTCGTCTCCGGGTTCGGTACGTCGGCGATGTGGCTCACGGCGGGCATCTGGGTCAAGTCGCTGACCGGGTCGAACAGTCTGGCGGCGCTGACGGTGTGCGCGATGTGGGCCCCGGTGCTGGCCGGGCCCGCACTCGGCGCGCTCGCGGACCGGATGGAGCGCAGGGCGCTGCTGGTCCGGGTGAATCTGGCGGTGGCCTGTCTGCTGGTCACGCTGGTGCTGGTCGACTCGGCCGGCACGGTCTGGCTGGTCTTCGTGGTGCTGGTGCTCTACGGGGCGAGCGGCGTGCTGCTCGACGCGGCGGAGTCGGCGCTCGTCGCCGGAACCGTGCACGCCTCGCTGCTGGCGGACTTCAACGGGCTGCGGACGACGGCCAACGAGGGCATGAAGCTGGTCGCCCCGCTGGCGGGTGCGGGACTGTACGCACGGTTCGGCGGCCCGGCCGTGGCCCTGCTGGACGCGGCGACCTGTGCCCTGGCCGCCCTGGTCTTCGCCCGTCTGCCGGTGCGGGAAGCTCCTCGGGACCCGGCCCCGGCGGGGGCCTGGCGCGATGAACTCGCCGTCGGGCTGCGGCGGATACGCGCCTCGGCCGTGCTGCGCCCGCTGGTGGCGGCGGGGGCGGCGACGATGCTGTTGGCGGGGGTGAACGGGGCCGTGACGTTCGCGTACGTCGACGAGGTGCTCGGCCGGGCCCCGGCGTACGCGGGGGTGCTGTACGCGGTGCAGGGCGCCGGTTCGGTGGCGGTGGGGCTGCTGGTGGGGCCGTTGCTGCGCCGGCTGCCGGAGCGGGTGTTCGCGGCGGGCGGGATGGCGTTGTTCGGGCTGGCGGTGGGGGCGCGGACGCTGCCGCTGGACGGGGTGGCCCTGGCGGCGAGCGCGGCGATCGGGTTCGGTCTGCCGTGCGTGCTGATCGCGGCGATGACGGCGGTGCAGCGGGAGACGCCGGACGCGGCGCTGGGGCGGACGGTGGCGACGGCGGGCTCGCTGATGACGGCGCCCAACGCGGTGGCCCTGGCTCTGGGGGCGGGGCTGGTCGCGGTGGTGGACGTACGGTCGCTGACGGCGGTGGCCGGGGCGGTGGGGGTGCTGGCCGCGGCGGTGCTGGCGGCGGGGGCGCGACGACACCGCTGCCGTGCCCCCGCGTCACCCCGGCCGTGAAGCGCGACACCGCCTACCCCCGCGCCCTCTCGGCCGTGAAACGCGACACCGCCGCACTCCCGGCCGTAGGCGTGCGACACCGCCGCGCCTCCGCGTCACCCCAGCCGTGAGAGCGCGGCGGTGACCGCTTCCAGGTCCGGGCCGGAGGCGAGTCCCGCGTGGTACAGGCGCAGTTGGTCCGCGCCGAGCGAGGCGGCGTGGGTGGCGTCGCGCTCCAGGGTGCGGGGGCTGCCGCCCATCCCGGTGACGATCCCGAAGTTGGCGGCGCGCACCCCGCCCCGGCCGGCGAACGGCCCGAGGACCGCCTCCCGGGCGGCGTCGGACCCGGTGCAGGGCAGCACCACGCCGTCGGCCACGGCGAGGATGTGGTCCGCCTCGACGCCGACGTCGGCGCCGGTGCGGTACGGGGCGGGGTCGGCGTGCAGCAGTACCGGGAAGCCGGGCGGGGCCTCGGCCCGCACCGCGGCGACGGCGGCTTCCTGGAAAGCGCGGGCGACCCGGCCGCGCCATCGCAGCGTGACGTCCGCGTGTTCGGGCCCGAGCAGCTTCTCGATGCCGTCCCGGCCCGACTCCGGGGAGCCCGCGCCGGACCAGGCGGGTTCCAGCGCGCGGCGTACGGCGGCGGCCAGTTCGCCGGGATCGGCGCCGACGGCCCCGTACCCCGCACGGCACTCGGCGCAGAAGCACAGCGACATCAGATACTGCGCGGCGTCGCCGAGGCCCACCCCGGCGACCTTGTCGTGGGCGTGCAGATGGGCGAAGCCGTACCAGCCGCAGGACTCCAGTTCGGTGCCGTGCGTGCCCGGCCGGGCGGCGGCCTCCGCCGCGAGGTCCACGAGGTGCTCGCGTACGGCGGGGCGGGCGATGCAGGGGGCCCAGGGGTAGCGGTCCCCGTAGGCGTTGACCACCGAGGTGTCCGGGTGCTCCGCGCCGAGCCGTGAGTTGTGCGCGAGGACCACCCAGCTGTGCACCTCCAGGCCCGCGGCGGTCAGCGCCTCGGCGGCCTCCCCGTACGGATCGTCGCCGGGCGTCCAGCTCTGGCGGTACGGGGCGAGGTCGCGTCCGGCCCAGCGGTCCGGGTCCGGCGGGTAGAGGACCGCGGCGTGCTCGGCGGTCACGATGCGGTGGGCGGGGTGGCGGGGGGTCAGGGCCCGGGTGGAGTGGTAGGCGGAGGCCAGGGTGACCTGCCGGACGCCGAGGTCCGCGATCCGGGCCGCGGCGTCCGGATCGCCGACGACGTCCCACGGGTAGAGGAAGACGCCCGCCTTCACGCCCGGCCCCCCGCGGCGGTGTGCTCCTCCAGCAGGGCGCGGCCGCCCGCGATGATCTCGATGAGGTCCTTGACGTGCGCGGCGGGCGGTTCGGTGAGCGGGGTGCGTACCTCGCCGACGTCCAGGCCCTGGAGCCGGACTCCGGCCTTGACCAGGGAGACGGCGTATCCGCGGCCCTTGGCGCGCAGTTCGACGAGCGGCCGGTAGAAGTGGTCGAGCAGCGCGTCGACCAAGGCGTCGTCGCCGGAGTCCAGGGCCCGGTAGAAGGCCAGGGCGATGTCCGGGGCGAAGGCGAAGACGGCGGAGGAGTAGAGGGTGACGCCGATGCCCCGGTAGGCGGGGCCGGTGAGTTCGGCGGTGGGCAGTCCGTTGAAGTAGAGGAAGTCGCCGTCGGGCCGGTGGGTGCGGACCGCGCTGACGATGCGCTGCATGAGGTCGAGGTCGCCGTGGCCGTCCTTGAGCCCGATGATGCCGGGGGTGCGGGCCAGGGCGACGACCGTCTCGGGGGTGAAGATCGCGTTGTCGCGCTGGTAGACGATCGTCTCCAGGCCGGTGGCCGCCGCGAGCGCCGCGTAGTGGTTCAGCAGCCCCTCCTGGTCGGCGACGACGAGGTAGGGCGGCATGGCGAGCAGCCCGTCCGCGCCGGCCTCCTCGGCGGCCCGCGCGAACTGGACGGCGAGCGCCGTGCCGTAGCCGGCCCCGGCGACGACCGGGACCTGTCCGGCGGTCTCCTCGACGGCGGCGGCGACCGCGACGCGGAACTCCTCGGGGGTCAGCGCATGGAACTCGCCCGTGCCGCAGCAGGCGAAGACCGCGGCGGCTCCGGCATCGATCCCGGCCCGCACGTGGGCCCGGAAGACGTCGAGGTCGACGGCGCCGTCCGGCCCGAAGGCGGTCACGGGGAAGAAGAGCGGCCCGGCGACTTCGCTGAGCCGGGCGGCAAGGGGGGCTGAGGTCACGGGCGCTCCCTGAGCAGATTCAGGCGTGCACAACTCTGATCGGTGTCCATATTTCTGAACAACATAACGCTAAGGCAGCCTCCGAGGGCAGGTCAAGGCGGACGCAAGCTCTTGACGCACCACATCTCCCCTCCCTAACTTGTCCACGCATGTGAATGCCAGCCAGGATTGCGCACAGCGCGCCTCGCGTACGCCCCGAGGAGACCCCCGTATGACCGCTCCCCGTACCGTCCTGCTCACCGGCGCCGCAGGCGGCCTCGGCACCCTGATGCGGGGGCTGTTGCCCGCGTACGGCTACGACCTGAGGCTCTTCGACCTGGTCCCGGTGGACGGCGCGCCCGACGCGATCACCGCCGACCTGAACGACCGGGAGGCACTGCGCGAGGCCGTGCGCGGGGTAGACGCGGTCATCCACCTGGCGGGCATCTCGCTGGAGTCCACGTTCGACAAGATCCTCCGCGCCAACATCCAGGGCACGCACCACCTCTACGAAGCCGCCCGCGAGGAAGGCGTCCGCCGCATCGTGGCCGCCTCCTCCAACCACGTCATCGGCCACACCCGCCGCCCCGGGCCGGGCGATCCGCTGATCCCGCTGGACACCCCGCGCCGCCCCGACACCTTCTACGGGCTCTCGAAGTGCTTCGGCGAGGACCTGGCCCAGCTCTACTGGGACCGGTACGGGCTGGAGACGGTCTCGGTGCGGATCGGGTCCTGCTTTCCGGAGCCCACCTCGGTGCGGATGCTGTCGGTCTGGATGAGCCCCGGCGACGGCGCACGGCTGTTCCACGCGGCCCTCACCGCCGAGGACGTCGGGCACACCGTCGTCTACGGCTCCTCGGCCAACACCCGCCTGTGGTGGGACCTGACGTCGGCGCGGGCGCTGGGCTACCGGCCGCTGGACGACTCGGAGCCGTACGCGGCGAAGCTCGTCGCCGAACAGGGCGAACTGGCCCCGGACAATCCGGCGCACGCCTGCGTGGGCGGCCACTTCCTCACCGACCCGCCGATCTGGCCGCACTGAGCCGCACCGGGCCGCCCGGAAATCCGGGCGACGCGGGCGCGGCCGGGAGGGCAGGATACGGGCCATGCCGAGACCTTCCGGATTCCAGTACGAACAGCACGGCGACCAGAGCGTCACCATCACCCACCAGGGCCGCCCGGCGGGCACCCTGCGCGGCGGCCGGGCCGAGAAGTTCCTGGCCGAGGTGACATCGGGCGACGCCCAGCTGGTGATGGCGCGCTGGACCGGCGCGTACAAGCACGGCAACGAACGCACCGCCCGCAACCACCCGCGCAACCGCCGCTGAGGCGCTGCCGGGGCCGCCGGTGAACCACTGCCGGGCGGCCGAAAAGCATCTGGTCGAAGGCCGCGAAGGTAAGGGAACGGCAAAGCCGGGTCGTTCGTTACCCCGTTCATGACCGCTATGACCCCCGGCTCGAACATCCCTCTCTCCGCCGCCCGCGTGGCGGTGGACGTCGCCGCTCCGGTGCGGCTCGACGTCTCGGGCCTGCTGCTCACCGCCGACGGCAAGGTGCGCTCCGACGACGACTTCATCTTCTACAACCAGCCCTCGGGCCCCGGAGTGACGTACCGCTCCGGCGGGGGCTCCGCACCGGACGCGATCGTGGTGGACACCGCGGCCGTCCCGCCGGGCATCGAGAAGATCGTCGTCACCGCGAGCCCGGACGCCGCCGGCCAGACCTTCCAGGGCATCGAGCCCACCGCCACCGTGCGCAACGCGGACGACGGCAGCGCGCTCGCCACCTTCACCCCGCCGCAGCTGGGCGCCGAGACGGCGCTCGTGGTCATCGAGGTCTACCGGCGCAACGGCGCCTGGAAGGCGCGCGCGGTCGGCCAGGGCTATGCCGACGGGCTGGCCGGCATCGCCACGGACTTCGGCGTCTCGGTCGAGGAGCCCGCGGCCCCGGTCGCCCCGCCGACGCCGGTGGCCCCCGCCCCGGTCGCCCCGCCCGCGCCGCCGGTCGC
>NZ_JAAGMH010000098.1:0-56518 GCF_010548505.1 Streptomyces sp. SID14515
CCGCGGCGGCCAGGTTGCGCCGGGCGCCGCCCAGGACCGCGACGCGCCCGCCGTTCCGGCGCGCGGCCGGGCCGGGCGGCAGCGAGGAGAGAACGGTGGGCTCATCCTCGGCGGGGTGCCGGACGAACAGCGGCGCCCCCGGCATCCCGCCGGGCGGCGTGCCCGGGGCGTCCTGGCGTACGACGGGCACCTCGTCGCCCGAGGGGGTGCGGTTCAACGGCTGGAAGTCGCCGGAGCGGTCCGCGACCAGGGCCAGCGCGCGGCGTCCGGCGACGGCCCCGGACTTGTCGGCGAGCGCGCCGCGCATGCCTATGGAGGTCTCCAGCTCGGTCCGGGCCCGGTCCGGGTTGCCGGTGCAGAGCGCGAGGACGCCCAACTCGTGGTGGAAGTAGGCCTCCTCGGCGACCTCACCGGCGATCCTCGCGGCCTCCTGGCCGATCCTGAGGGCCCGCTCCCAGGCTCCCCAGCCCAGGCCCGCGGCGAAGGCCGGGGAGGCGCTGCGGGCCAGCAGGACGGCCGCGCTGGCCGCTCCCACCTCGTCGCCCGGGACCAGCCGGGCCAGCGAGGCGACGATCGCGTCGGCCTCGGCGACGGCCCGGCGCGGGGTGACCGAGGGGTGCGAGGTCCACCAGGCGTAGTGCTGGGCGGCGGTACGGGCGTGGGCGGCGGCGTCGTCCTCGTAACCGGACGCCGCCAGCTGGGCGAGGACTCCGGCGGCGAGGCGGTAGCGGGGACCGGCCGGGGAGAGCAGGCCGCAGCCCGCGAGCTCGCCGAGCGCGGCGTCCGCGTGGGTGTCGCCGACCAGGGCCGGTAGATGGGCCTGGTGGGGCACCTCGCCGCCGAGGGCGACGGCGAAGCGCAGCGTCGCGCGGGCCGCCTCGCTGAGCCGGGAGGCGAGCAGCACGGCGGGCGCCGCGCCCTCGCCGAGGCTCGGCAGGGGCAGGTCGAGGGTCTCGGCGGTGGGCGCTCCGGGCGGTGGAGGCGCGTCTTCCGCACGTGGCTCGAAGTAGTCGTACTCGTCGAAGGCTTCGGGGTCCACGCGCAGCCGGTCGCGCTGGACGAGGAGGGATCCGGCCTGGACGAAGCGGAGCGGCAGGCCCTCGGACTCGAACCAGAGGTCGCCCGCCCAGTTCCGCTCGTCCTCGGCGAGGGGCCGCTCGACGACCTTCTCCAGCAGGGCCAGCGAGGCGCCGCGGCCGAGGCCGGCGAGGAGCACCTCCTCCAGGTGGGCGTCGACGCCGGGGGTGGTGATGTCGGGGGTGGCGGCGAGCAGGAAGGCGCACTCGGGGGTGGCGGCGAGCAGTTCGTCGAGGGCCGCTCCGCCGATCTCCAGGTCGTCGATGGTGACGACGGCGCCGATACCGCGGACGAGCGCGAGCAGTTCGTCGCGGTCGGGGCGGTGGCTGGGGGCCTTGTAGACGGTGTCGAAGAGGGCGTGCAGCAGATCGGCGCCGGTGCGGCCGCGGCCGTTGAGCCGGACGACCCCGTCGGGGGCCAGGTCCGCGCAGTCGGCGGCGACGGCGTCGAGCAGCGCGGTGCGGCCGGAGCCGACCTGGCCGGTGAGGCGGACGCTGCGGCCGCGCGCCAGCAGGCGGACCAGGCGCTCGCGCTCCTCCTCGCGCTCCAGGAGGGGCAGCTGCGGCGCGGGCGGGCCCGCGGGCACGGGGGGTGCGCCGGCGCGTTCGTGGTCGGCGCGTTCGGCGGGGGTACGGCGGACCGGGGCCTCGGGGCCCGAGCCGGGCGGGCAGGCCTCGACCTCGCTGCCGTCGACGGGGTTGACCGTCAGCAGCAGGTCTCCGGCGGTCAGCTGGACGACGCGGACCTGCTGCGGTGTCTGCGCGCCGAAGTCGGCGCCGCCGGAGTCGCGGGACGGCCGGCGGTGGCCGGGGTCGCCGCCGGAGCGGTCGTGGCCCTGCCCGTACTCTTCCGGTGCCCGGTGTGTCGGGTCCATCGCAAAGTCCCCCAGACGCGTCGTGCGTGGTTGCCCCTCCCGGCCTCGCACGCCCCGCTGTCGCTTCCGGTCCGGTGTCCGCCCATGGGTTCGGTGTCATTCGGCGGACGGCCGAACCCTAGACCTTGGCACAGTATTCATGAAGCGCCGGGGTGCCACGCCGTCCAGGTCGTCACGTTCCGGTGAGGATTGCGTGACTTTCTCAGCTCTCCGTACGGCCTCGGCCGCCCGGACGACCTCTAGACGCGCGGCAGCGACTCCGCGGCGATGCCGCCCTCGATGGCCAGGATGCGGTGCAGCCGGGTGGCCACCAGAAGGCGCTGCATCTGCGGCGGAACGCCGCGCAGCACGAGACGGCGTCCGGCCCGTCCGGCCCGGCGGTGGGCCCCCATGATGACGCCGAGTCCGGTGGCGTCCCAGGAGTCCAGCTCGGTCAGGTCCAGCACGAGGTCGCCGACTCCGTCGTCCACGGCCGAGTGCAGGACCGTACGGGCGTCCGCCGCGCTTCGGACGTCGAGGCGGCCCCCGACGACCAGCTCGGCGTGGTCGCCCCTGATGTGCATATGCGCTCCCCGGTCATGCTCCGTAGAAAGTCTGTCTGCCCTTACGGACCGTCTGTCCGCGAGGTCCGTCTGTCTGTTCTTCGCCGGCCCTGCCTCTGCCACCACTGACTGCCGCAACGACAGGGAAGTTGCCGTCTGTAAGCAAACCGATACCGAATTCACTCGGTGGAGTGACTCCGGTTCATCGGAGTCCGGTCACCGCCGGGTAAAATTCCCGGCTCCCCCGGCCCGGACGGCGGCGGGCCGACGGGCCGAGGGGGCGGATCCGGTCAGTACGTGTAGAACCCCTGCCCGCTCTTGCGCCCGATGTCACCTGCGTCGACCATCCGGCGCATCAGCTCCGGGGCGGCGAACTTCTCGTCCTGCGACTCGGTGTAGATGTTGCCGGTGGCGTGCAGCAGGATGTCGACGCCGGTCAGGTCCGCGGTGGCGAGCGGGCCCATCGCGTGGCCGAAGCCCAGCTTGCAGGCGATGTCGATGTCCTCGGCCGATGCGACGCCCGACTCGTACAGCTTGGCGGCCTCGACGACGAGCGCCGAGATCAGCCGGGTGGTGACGAAGCCCGCCACATCGCGGTTGACGACGATGCAGGTCTTGCCGACCGATTCGGCGAACTCCCGGGCGGTGGCGAGGGTTTCGTCGCTGGTCTTGTAGCCGCGCACCAGCTCGCAGAGCTGCATCATCGGGACCGGCGAGAAGAAGTGCACGCCGACGACGCGTTCCGGACGCTCCGTCACGGCCGCGATCTTGGTGATCGGGATGGCGGAGGTGTTGGACGCGAGGACGGTGTGCTCGCCGACGACCTTGTCCAGGGTGCGGAAGATCTCGTGCTTGACTTCCAGCTTCTCGAAGACGGCCTCCACGACGACGTCGGCGTCGGCCACGGCGTCGAGGTCGGTGGTCGTGGTGATGCGGGCGAGGGCGGCCTCGGCGTCGGCCGCGTCCAGCTTGCCCTTGGAGACGAACTTGTCGTACGAGGCCTTGATGCCGTCACGGCCCCGGGTCAGCGCGGCGTCGGTGACGTCCCGCAGCACGACGTCCCAGCCCGCCTGGGCGGAGACCTGCGCGATCCCGGATCCCATGAGTCCGGCCCCGATGACGGCGAGCTTCCTGGCCACGTTCGCACCCCTTGGTTTCTGTTCGCCCGTGCGCGTTTGTTCACGGCGGTTCACATTGCTCTCCGGCGGAGGTTAGTACCCGTCGGGCGCGCTGGGGCGGTGAAGAGATGCGCGTCACGTCTCAGATGACGGACATCACACCGGGACGCGTCATTCGGCTGCGCGCCGCGCGTAGTTGAGGACCTGGTCGCCGAGCAGCCCCTCGATGTCGTCGAGGACGCCGAGGGCGTCCCGGGAGACCTCGACGGCCTTGCGGCCCTTCATCATCTCCTGGCTGACATAGCCGACCAGGGCGTGTTCGATCCAGGCGATCTGGCCGCCGACGAGGAGCGGCAGCGGGTCGTCCTCGCTCGCGCCGGTGTCCTCGCGCAGGGTGGCGACGACGGACTGGAGCACCTCCTGCTGGAGGTACCAGAGGCGGGCCTTGAGGGTGGGGGCTTCCTCGATGACGCGCATGAAGTCGGCGAAGCCGTCCATCAGCCCGAACTCCGGGGAGACGGCGACGACGGCGGCGCGCACCTCGCGCAGGACGGCCTCGGCGGCCGACTCGCCCTTGTCGCGGGCGCGGACGTACCGGGCGACGCGCTGGGTGACGCCCTTCATCCGGTCGAGGAAGAGGTCCTCCTTGGCCGGGAAGTAGTTGTAGACGGTGTTCACGGAGACATCGGCCAGGTCGGCGATCTCGGCGACGGTCACCGTGACGAAGCCGTGCTGGAGGAACAGCCCGGTCGCCATGTCCGAGATGCGCTGCTTGGCCTGGCGCTTCTTGCGTTCCCTGAGTCCCTCAGCCATGCCCCCATCGTAGGACGCGCCGGACGATCATGAGGTCAGCACATTTTTGGGGTGACTTAGATTTTTGGAGACGTTGCATTTTTGGGGTCACTCTGTTTTTCTGGCCGCATGACCGTCATCAGCACCGCCGGGCTCGCCCGGACCTTCACGACCCCGAGCGGCCCGGTGGAAGCCGTCCGCTCCATCGACCTGACCATCCGCGCGGGAGAGATCGTCGCGCTCCTCGGCCCCAACGGCGCGGGCAAGACGACCACCCTGCGCATGCTCACGACGCTGCTCACCCCGACCGGCGGCGCGGCCACCGTGGCCGGTCACGATCTGCTCGCCGACCCCGCCGCCGTCCGCGCGGTCTGCGGGTACGTCGCCCAGTCCGGCGGCGTCGACCCGTATCTGACCGTCCGGGAGGAGCTGGTCACCCAGGGCCGGCTGTACCGGCTGAGCCGGTCGGAAGCGGCCGCGCGCGCCGAGGAGCTGGCCGCCGCGCTCGGCCTCGACGGGCTGCTCGACCGGAAGGCGGTGAGCCTCTCCGGTGGCCAGCGGCGGCGGCTCGACATCGCCATGGGCCTCACCCACCGCCCGGCCGTGCTCTTCCTGGACGAGCCGACCACGGGCCTGGACCCCGGCAGCCGGGCCGACCTGTGGGACCTGGTGCGGAGCCTGCGCGAGGAGACCGGCACCACCGTCGTCCTGACCACCCACTATCTCGACGAGGCGGACGCGCTGGCGGACCGGCTGATCCTGATCGACGGCGGCACGGTCGTCGCCGAGGGCACCCCCGCCGAACTGAAGACCCGGTACGCCGGCTCCCCCGACGCCTCCCTCCAGGACGCCTTCCTGGCCGCCACCGGACGCCCCGTCGCCCCTGCCGACACCGCCCCCGTAGCCGTATAGGACCTCATCAGTGCTCTTCCACGACACCGCGATCGTCTTCGGGCGGTACGCCCGGCAGACCCTGCGCTCCCGCTTCCAGGTCCTCTTCGGCCTGCTGATGCCGCTGCTCTATCTGTTCTTCTTCGGCCCGCTCCTCCAGGACCTGCCGCTCGGCTCCCCCGCCGACTCCTGGCAGATCCTCGTGCCCGGCCTGCTGCTCCAACTCAGCCTGTTCGGCGCGTCCTTCGCCGGTTTCGCGATCATCGTCGAGAAGTCGACGGGCGTGGTGGAGCGGATGCGGGTGACCCCGGTCAGCCGGCTGGCCCTGCTGCTGGGGCGGGTGCTGCGCGACGCCCTGCTGTTCACCTTCCAGGCCGTCCTGCTGGTGCTCGCCGCGCTGCTCATGGGGTTGCGCGCTCCGCTGGCGGGCGTCCTCATCGGCTTCGCGTTCACCGCCGTGCTGGCGCTCTCGCTGGCCTCGCTCTCGTACGCCCTGGCCATGCGCGTCAGCACCCCGCAGGAGTTCGGGCCGGTGATCAACGCGGTGACGATGCCGGCCATGCTGCTCTCCGGGCTGATGCTGCCCATCACGCTCGGTCCCGGCTGGCTGGACGTGCTCTCGCACTTCACCCCGTTCCGCTATCTGGTGGACGCGGTACGGGACGCCTACAGCGGCTCGTACGCCACCGCGCACATGCTCTACGGGGTCCTGGTCGCCGTGGGCTTCGCCGCCGCGGCCGTGACGGTGGGCACACGGGTCTTCCGGCGGGCCGGAGCGTAACTAGGCTGACCCCATGGTCAATCTGACGCGCATCTACACCCGGACCGGCGACCAGGGCACCACGGCCCTCGGCGACATGAGCCGCACCGCCAAGACCGATCTGCGGATCTCGGCGTACGCGGACGCCAACGAGGCCAACGCGGTGATCGGGACCGCCATCGCGCTGGGGCAGCTGTCCGAGGACGTGGTGAAGGTCCTCGTCCGCGTCCAGAACGACCTCTTCGACGTGGGCGCGGACCTGTGCACCCCCGTGGTGGAGGACCCGAAGTATCCGCCGCTGCGGGTCGAGCAGTCGTACATCGACAAGCTGGAAGCGGACTGCGACACCTTCCTGGAGGAGCTGGAGAAGCTGCGCAGCTTCATCCTCCCGGGAGGTACGCCGGGGGCCGCCCTGCTGCACCAGGCCTGCACCGTGGTCCGGCGCGCGGAGCGGTCCACCTGGGCGGCCCTGGAGGTGCACGGCGACTCCATGAACACGCTGACCGCCACCTATCTCAACCGCCTCTCCGACCTCCTGTTCATCCTGGCGCGGAGCGCCAACAAGGAGGTCGGAGACGTGCTGTGGGTGCCGGGCGGCGAACGGTAGGCCCTAGAAGCGGTCGGCCGGCTCGCGGTCCGTCACCGCGTCCCGGGGCGCCTGCTTGGGCCACACCGTGTAGCCCCCGGCGATGATCAGGTTGATGCCGACGACCCAGCCCATCTTCTGCTGCCACATCCGCAGCGATTCGGTGTCCCCTCCCCCGCCGACGTACCAGATCGCCGCCTGGAGCAGGCCCGCCGCGACCACCGCGGCGAGGATCCAGCGGGCGGCCGTACGCCACTCGTGGATCGCGCGGGCCGTGCCGTACTTCGGGGGCTTGACCGGCGGCGGGCCGCCGAACCAGCGGTGGGCGACCCAGGCGTCCACCTTCTTGATGGTGTGGTGGCCGAGGCCGACCGTGAAGCCGATGTAGACGGCGGCCAGGCCGTGCTTCCAGTCCGGCTCGGCCCCGTTCTTCAGGTCGACGGCCGTCACCACCAGCAGCACGACCTCCAGCAGCGGCTCGCACAGCAGCACGGCCGCGCCGAGCTTCGGCTTCCTCGCGACGTACCGCAGAGCGAGTCCGGCGGCCAGCAGAACCCAGAATGCGACCTCGCAGGCCACGACCAGTAGGGCGATCACGACTCTCTCCTCCCGTTCCCTTTCAGCGTCCCGGCCGCCGGGCGCGGATACGTCGTCGGCAGTGACGAAACGGGACTGCATCGTTCGATGTAGTCGCGGATCGGCCCGCGAAGGGAGGTCCGGCGGCGGCGGTGCGTGTTGGATGGAGGGGTGCTCACCTCGATCCGCCCCGACCGCGACGCGGTGGCCCTCGCCGTCTCCGGGCTGCTCGGGGGGCTGCTCCTGTGGCTGCTGGGCCTCCACACCCAGGGCGGCCACTCCTTCTCCGCGCCCTGGGTCACGCTCGTACCGCTGACCGCCATGGCCGCGGCCGAGCTGCTGCGCCGCACCGCCCCGCGCACGGCGCTGACGATCGGCGCGCTCGCGCTGGTGGCGGACCAGTTCACCTGGGGCAACCTCGCCACCATCCTGATGTTCACGGACGTCATGTACGCGGCCGTGCTGTACGGGAGCCCGGCCGCCGCCCGCCGCCTCCCGGTGGCCACCCTCCTGATCACCGTCGCGTCCACGATCGGCTTCCTGGCCTGGTTCCGTAAGCCGGAGGCGCTGCTGATCGGCCTGGTCATCGGGCTGGTCTCCTTCATCCCCGCCCTCACCGGAGTCAGCGTGCGCACCCACCGCACCGCCGCCGACGCGGCCCGGCTGGCCGCCGCCCAGACCGCGCGGCTGGCCGAGATGGACCGGAGGCAGGCGGTGATCGCCGAGCGGGCCCGGATGGCCCGGGAGCTGCACGACATGGTGGCCAACCACCTTTCCGCCGTGGCGATCCACTCCACCGCGGCCCTGTCCATCGACGATCCGGAGACCTCCCGCAACGCCCTGAAGGTGATCCGCGAGAACAGCGTCGAGGGGCTCGCGGAGATGCGCCGGCTGATCGGCCTGCTTCGGGAGGGCGGCGAGGACGACGCCCCGGCCGCGGCCCCGACGCTGGCGGCGCTGGACGCCCTGATCGAGCAGGCGAACGTCAACGGGGCGTCCGGCGGGCTCGTCTGCACTCTGGAGGACACCCGGAGCCCGGGGGCCGGCGCGCTGCCGACGCCCGTCGAGCTGGCCGCGTACCGGATCGTGCAGGAGTCCCTGACCAACGCCCTCAAGCACGCGGCGCCGGGGCCGGTCGTGGTGCGGCTCGGCCGGGCCGGGGAGCTGCTGACGGTCGAGGTGAGCAGTGTGTTCGGCAGCCGGTCCGGGCCCACGGCGCCCGGCTCGGGGGCGGGTCTGGTGGGCATGCGGGAGCGGGTGGCGCTGCTCGGCGGGACGATCACCGCGCGGGCGGAGCCGGACGGCGGGGGAACCAAGATCTGGCGGGTGCGGGCCGAACTGCCCGTGACGGAGAGGACGATGAGGGAATGACGATCCGGGTACTGGTCGCGGAGGACCAGTCGGCGGTGCGCGCGGGGCTGGTGCTGATCCTCTCCAGCGCGCCGGACATCGAGGTCGTCGGGGAGGCGGGGGACGGCGAGGCGGCGGTGCGCCTGGCGCGTGAACTCCGCCCGGATCTGGTGCTGATGGATGTGCAGATGCCGCGCCTCGACGGGGTGTCGGCGACACGGCAGGTGGTCGCGGAGGAGCTCGCGGACGTCCTGGTGCTGACCACGTTCGACCTGGACGAGTACGTCTTCGGGGCGCTGCGCGCGGGGGCCGCCGGCTTTCTGCTGAAGAACACCGACGCCCGCGATCTGCTGGAGGCGGTACGGACGGTGGCGCGCGGCGAGGGGCTCATCGCCCCGGCCGTGACGCGCCGGCTGATCGCGGAGTTCGCCGGATCGACGTCCGTACGCGGTCGGGGAACGGCCGATCCGGCGGTGCTGGACGCGCTCACCCGGCGCGAGCGCGAGGTGCTGGGGTGTCTGGGCGAGGGGCTGTCGAACGCGGAGATCGCGCTGCGCCTCTCGATGGCCGAGGCCACGGTGAAGACCCACGTCAGCAGGCTGCTGGGCAAGCTGGAGCTGCGCAGCCGGGTCCAGGCGGCCGTTCTGGCCCAGGAGTTGGGGATCTGATCGGGTTACCGATCTTTGGTCCAGACCTCTTGACGGTTGGTCCAGACCTTTCTACTGTCACCGACACACACTGCGGTGAGTACGAGAGCACCCGTACTCAGGGCGGCGCAGGGTTTGCAGTCCACGAATCACCCCCGTTTGTTGGACCTCACCCGAGGAGCACCGTTGAGCACTGACACCCCCCAACGCCGTTCCAGATTCAGATGGATCCCCACCCCGAGCGGCAGATCCAAGGTCGTCGCGGGCCTGACCGCGCTGGTCGTGCCGCTGGCCGCGATGGTGGGGCTCGCCTCCCCCGCCTCGGCAGCCGCGTCGGCCACCGCCACGTACACCAAGAAGTCGGACTGGGGCAGCGGCTTCGAGGGCCAGTGGACGGTGAAGAACACCGGCACCACCGCGCTCTCCTCCTGGACCATCGAGTGGGACTTCCCCTCCGGCACCTCGGTCGGCTCCGCCTGGGACGCCACCGTCACCAGCAGCGGCACCCACTGGACCGCCAAGAACCTTTCCTGGAACGGGTCCGTGGCGCCCGGCGCCAGCATCAGCTTCGGCTTCAACGGCACCGGCTCCGGCTCCCCCACCGGCTGCAAGCTGAACGGCGCCTCCTGTGACGGCGGCAGCGTGCCCGGCGACAACCCGCCCTCGGCCCCCGGCACCCCGACCACCAGCGATGTCACCAACACCTCGGTGAAGCTCAGCTGGAGCGCCGCGACCGACGACAACGGCGTCAAGAACTACGACGTGCTGCGCGACGGCGCGAAGGTCGCCACGGTCACCGGCACGACGTACACCAACACCGGCCTCACCGCCGGCACCGACTACTCCTACGCCGTGCAGGCCCGGGACACCGCCGACCAGACCGGCCCGGTCTCCGGCTCCGTCTCCGTGCGCACCACCGGAGGCGGCGGTGAACAGCCCGGCGGCGACAAGATCAACCTGGGCTACTTCACCAACTGGGGCGTCTACGGGCGCAACTACCACGTCAAGAACCTGGTGACGTCCGGTTCCGCCGCGAAGATCACGCACATCAACTACGCCTTCGGCAACGTGCAGAACGGCAAGTGCACCATCGGCGACTCCTACGCCGACTACGACAAGGCGTACACCGCCGACCAGTCCGTCGACGGCGTCGCCGACACCTGGGACCAGCCGCTGCGCGGCAACTTCAACCAGCTGCGCAAGCTGAAGGCCAAGTACCCGCACATCAAGGTCCTCTGGTCGTTCGGCGGCTGGACCTGGTCCGGCGGCTTCCCCCAGGCCGCGCAGAACCCCGCCGCCTTCGCCCAGTCCTGCTACGACCTGGTCGAGGACCCCCGCTGGGCCGATGTCTTCGACGGCATCGACCTCGACTGGGAGTACCCCAACGCCTGTGGTCTCACCTGTGACACCAGCGGCCCGGCCGCGCTGAAGAACCTCGCCTCGGCCGTGAAGACGAAGTTCGGCGCGGGCAACCTGGTCACCGCCGCCATCACCGCGGACGGCTCGGCCGGCGGCAAGATCGACGCCGCCGACTACGCGGGCGCCGCCCAGTCCTTCGACTGGTACAACGTGATGACGTACGACTTCTTCGGCGCCTGGGCGGCCAAGGGCCCGACGGCCCCGCACTCGCCGCTGAACCCGTACACCGGCATCCCGCAGGAGGGCTTCACCTCCGCCGACGCCATCGCCAAGCTGAAGGCCAAGGGCGTCCCGGCCAAGAAGCTGCTCCTCGGCATCGGCTTCTACGGCCGCGGCTGGACCGGCGTCACCCAGTCCGCCCCCGGCGGCACGGCGACCGGCGCGGCCCCGGGCACGTACGAGGCGGGCATCGAGGACTACAAGGTCCTCAAGAGCTCCTGCCCGGCCACCGGCACCATCGCCGGCACCGCGTACGCCCACTGCGGCACCAACTGGTGGAGCTACGACACCCCGGCCACCATCGGCTCGAAGATGACCTGGGCGAAGAACCAGGGCCTGGGAGGCGCGTTCTTCTGGGAGTTCTCCGGTGACACCACCAACGGCGAACTGGTGAGCGCGATCAACAGCGGTCTCCAGTAGTCCCCACGCCGTAACAGCACCACCGCACCGCCCCGGAAAAGCACCGGGGAGACGGGTCCGCCCCCCGTCTCCCCGGTTTTTCGCTGTGCACGGCAGGTGCGTCGACAGCTACGCGACGTGCTCAGGCCACGTTCACCCGCTGGCCGGGCGGCGCCGCCTCCAGCCAGGCCAGGAAGCCGGTCAGCGCGTCCTCGCTCATCGCCAGCTCCAGGCGCGTCCCCCGGTGGAGACAGCCGAGCACGACGGAGTCGGACAGGAGCGCCAGCTCCTCCTCGCCCTCCGGCAGCCGGCGGGCGATCACCTCGATCGCAGAACGCTCCAGGCCCCGACGGGGGCGAGGAGCGTAGGAGAAGACCCGGAACCAGTCGACGCGGTCACCGCTGTAGCGGGCGACCCCGTAGACCCAGCCTTTGCCGAGCGCATCGGGTTCCTCCGACACGTCCCAGCGCAGGCTGCAGTCGAAGGTTCCGCCGGACCGCTGGATCAGCCGCCGGCGCAGGCCGAAGACGAACAGTCCCAGCAGGACCATGACGACGACGGACAAGCCCACCCACAACGCGAGGACCATCTCCACCGACCTCCTCGCATCGTCGAGTAACGAACACCGAAACCGTATTGCACCTGCATCGCCTCAGCCGCGACACGGCTGGATTGCTCCAGCTCGGGCCGCGGCTGAGTAAAAACATCTGTCCGTGGGGGTGCTAGAGCACCGCCACCGCACGCAGACGGATCTCGGCGCGCCGCTCAGCGGCAGCGTCGGCATCCGACTTGGCGAGCTCCAGCGCCCGCTCGGCGCGCTGGACATCGATCTCGTCGGCCAGCTCGGCGATCTCGGCCAGCAGCGACAGCTTGTCGTCCGCGAACGAGATGAATCCACCGTGCACAGCGGCGATCACGGTGCCGCCCTCGCTCGTGCGGATCGTCACCGGGCCCGATTCCAGCACACCGAGAAGCGGCTGGTGACCGGGCATGACGCCGATGTCGCCGGACGTGGTACGCGCGACGACCAGGGTGGCCTCGCCGGACCAGACACTTCGGTCCGCGGCGACCAGCTCGACATGCAGCTCAGCAGCCAAGGGTGGCTCCTCGGGTCACCACCCGGCCGCCCGGCCGGGTGTTGGGTCAATTCTACGGGGCGTGGTGAGGGGGGTGGGACACACCCACCCCCCTCGGTGAGCCGGAGGCTCAGGAGACGCCGAGCTCCTTGGCCTTGGCCTTGAGGTCGTCCAGGCCACCGCACATGAAGAACGCCTGCTCGGGGAAGTGGTCGTAGTCCCCGTCGCAGATCGCGTTGAACGCGGCGATCGACTCGTCGAGCGGGACGTCCGAACCGTCCAGGCCGGTGAACTGCTTGGCGGCGTGGGTGTTCTGCGACAGGAAGCGCTCGACGCGACGGGCACGGTGGACGACGAGCTTGTCCTCCTCGCCCAGCTCGTCGATACCGAGGATCGCGATGATGTCCTGGAGGTCCTTGTACTTCTGCAGGATCCCCTTGACGCGGCTGGCCGCGGCGTAGTGGTCCTGGGAGATGTAGCGCGGGTCCAGGATGCGGGACGTGGAGTCCAGCGGGTCCACGGCCGGGTAGATGCCCTTCTCGGAGATCGGACGGGAGAGAACCGTCGTCGCGTCGAGGTGGGCGAACGTGGTGGCCGGGGCCGGGTCGGTCAGGTCGTCCGCGGGGACGTAGATCGCCTGCATCGAGGTGATCGAGTGACCACGCGTCGAGGTGATGCGCTCCTGGAGCACACCCATCTCGTCGGCCAGGGTCGGCTGGTAACCCACCGCGGACGGCATACGGCCGAGCAGCGTGGAGACCTCGGAGCCGGCCTGCGTGAAGCGGAAGATGTTGTCGATGAAGAGCAGCACGTCCTGCTTCTGCACATCGCGGAAGTACTCCGCCATGGTCAGGGCGGACAGGGCCACGCGCAGACGCGTCCCCGGCGGCTCGTCCATCTGGCCGAAGACGAGCGCGGTCTTCTCCAGAACGCCCGACTCGGTCATCTCGTCGATGAGGTCGTTGCCCTCACGGGTGCGCTCACCGACACCGGCGAACACCGACACACCGTCGTGCAGCTTCGCCACACGCATGATCATTTCCTGGATGAGGACCGTCTTGCCGACGCCCGCACCACCGAACAGACCGATCTTGCCGCCCTTGACGTACGGGGTCAGCAGGTCGACGACCTTCAGGCCGGTCTCGAACATCTCGGTCTTCGACTCGAGCTGGTCGAAGGCCGGGGCCTTGCGGTGGATCGGCCAGCGCTCGGTGATCTGCGCCTCGGCCTCCGGCTCGTTCAGGATCTGACCGAGGGTGTTGAACACCTTGCCCTTGGTGATGTCACCGACGGGGACGGTGATGCCCGCGCCCGTGTCGGTCACCGCGGCCTGGCGGACCAGGCCGTCGGTGGGCTGCATCGAGATCGCGCGGACCACTCCGTCGCCCAGGTGCTGGGCGACTTCCAGGGTCAGCGTCTTGCGGGCGCCGTCCTCGGCGGGGTCCGCGACCTCGACGTGGAGGGCGTTGTAGATCTCCGGCATCGCGTCGACGGGGAACTCCACGTCGACGACCGGGCCGATGACCCGGGCGACGCGGCCCGTGGCAGCGGCCGTCTCAACAGTGGTCGTCATTACTTGTCACTCCCCGCGGTCGCGTCGGCCAGAGCACTGGCACCGCCGACGATCTCGCTGATTTCCTGGGTGATTTCGGCCTGGCGGGCCGCGTTGGCAAGCCGGGACAGGCTCTTGATGAGGTCCCCGGCGTTGTCGGTGGCCGACTTCATCGCACGGCGGCGGGCAGCGTGCTCGGAAGCGGCCGCCTGCAGCAGTGCGTTGTAGATACGGCTCTCGACGTAGCGCGGCAGAAGGGCGTCGAGGACGTCCTCGGCCGACGGCTCGAAGTCGAACAGCGGAAGGATCTCACCCTTGCGGGTGCTCTCCTCGGCGACCTCGTCGAGCGAAAGCGGCAGCATCCGGTCGTCGACCGCGTTCTGCGTCATCATCGACACGAATTCCGTGAAGACGATGTGCAGCTCGTCGACGCCGCCCTCGGCCGTTTCCTTCTGGATGGCCTCGATCAACGGGGCGGCGATGCGCTTGGCATCGGCGTACGCCGGGTTGTCGGTGAAGCCGGTCCAGGAGTCCTCGACCTTGCGCTCGCGGAAGCCGTAGTACGCGACACCCTTGCGGCCGACGATGTACGTGTCGACCTCCTTGCCCTCGGAGGCAAGGCGCTCCCGCAGTCGCTCCGCGGCCTTGATGGCGTTGGAGGAGTAGCCGCCGGCCAGACCGCGGTCGCTCGTGACGAGCAGGACCGCGGCCCGGGTCGGGGCTTCGACCTCGGTGGTGAGCGGGTGCTTGGCGTTGGAGCCGGTCGCCACCGCGGTCACCGCACGGGTGAGCTCGGTCGCGTACGGCTGGGACGCCGCCACCTTGCGCTGCGCCTTGACGATGCGCGAGGCGGCGATCATCTCCATCGCCTTGGTGATCTTCTTGGTCGCGGTGACGGCTTGGATGCGGCGCTTGTAAACGCGAAGCTGAGCGCCCATCGATCAGCCCTCGCCCAGGAGCTTGCCGTCCGAGGTCTCGAACTGCTGCTTGAAGGCGGCGATCGCGTCGGCGATCGACTGCAGCGTGTCGTCGGACATCTTGCCGCCCTCGGCGATGCTGGTCAGGAGGTCCTTGCGCTCACGGCGCAGGAACTCCAGCAGCTCGGCCTCGAAGCGACGGATGTCCTCGACCGGGACGTCGTCCATCTTGCCCGTGGTGCCGGCCCAGACCGAGACGACCTGCTCCTCCATCGGGAACGGGGCGTACTGCGGCTGCTTCAGCAGCTCGACCATGCGCTTACCGCGCTCCAGCGAGGCCTTCGAGGCCGCGTCCAGGTCGGAACCGAAGGCGGCGAACGCCTCCAGCTCGCGGTACTGGGCGAGGTCCACGCGAAGCCGGCCGGAAACCTGCTTCATGGCCTTGTGCTGGGCGGAGCCACCGACTCGGGAGACCGAGATACCGACGTTGAGCGCCGGACGCTGACCCGCGTTGAACAGGTCGGACTCCAGGAAGCACTGGCCGTCGGTGATGGAGATGACGTTGGTCGGAATGAACGCCGACACGTCGTTCGCCTTGGTCTCGACGATCGGGAGGCCCGTCATCGAACCGGCGCCCATCTCGTCGGAGAGCTTGGCGCAGCGCTCCAGCAGACGCGAGTGCAGGTAGAAGACGTCGCCCGGGTAGGCCTCGCGGCCCGGCGGGCGGCGCAGCAGCAGGGACACGGCGCGGTAGGCGTCGGCCTGCTTCGAGAGGTCGTCGAAGATGATCAGGACGTGCTTGCCCTGGTACATCCAGTGCTGGCCGATGGCCGAACCGGTGTACGGCGCCAGGTACTTGAAGCCGGCCGGGTCGGACGCCGGGGCGGCGACGATGGTCGTGTACTCCAGCGCACCGGCCTCTTCGAGCGCACCACGCACGGAGGCGATGGTGGAACCCTTCTGACCGATGGCGACGTAGATGCAGCGCACCTGCTTGTTCACGTCGCCCGAGCGCCAGTTGTCGCGCTGGTTGATGATCGTGTCGACGGCCAGCGCGGTCTTACCCGTCTGACGGTCGCCGATGATCAGCTGACGCTGGCCGCGGCCGATCGGCACCATGGCGTCGACGGCCTTGTAGCCGGTCTGCATCGGCTCGTGCACCGACTTACGGACCATGACGCCAGGGGCCTGCAGCTCGAGGGCGCGACGGCTGTCGGTCGCGATCTCGCCGAGACCGTCGATCGGGTTGCCGAGCGGGTCGACGACACGGCCGAGGTAACCCTCGCCGACGCCGACGGAGAGCACCTCACCGGTGCGCTGCACCGGCTGGCCCTCCTCGATTCCGCTGAACTCGCCGAGGACGATCGCACCGATCTCGCGCTCCTCGAGGTTGAGGGCGAGACCGAGGGTGCCGTCCTCGAACTTCAGCAGCTCGTTCGCCATGGCGGAGGGCAGACCCTCCACCTTCGCGATGCCGTCGCCGGCAACGCTGACCGTACCGACCTCCTCGCGCGAGGCCGCGTCCGGCTGGTACGACTGGACAAAGTTATCCAGTGCGTCCCGGATCTCCTCCGGCCGGATCGTGAGCTCCGCCATCTGGGTTCCCTGCTCTCCTTGTTGGGCCCGAAGTTTCTTAAGGGGTCTGGGGCAACCCCCAGGAATCTTCTGCAATTTCTGCACGGCCCAACCGGGCCGCTGTTCTTGCTCGTTCAGTTGGTGCGGTTCGTGCGCCGTCAGCTGACCATCCGGCGGGTCGCCTCGGCGAGGCGCTCCGCGATCGTGCCGTTGATGACCTCGTCACCGACGCGCACCGAGATCCCGCCGAGGACCGCGGGGTCCACGTCCAGGTTCAGATGCATCTGCCGGCCGTAGATCTTCGCCAGGGCCGCGCCGAGGCGCTGCTTCTGGCGATCGGACAGCGGCACCGCCGAGGTGACCACGGCGACCATGCGATTTCGGCGCTCCGCGGCGAGCTTGGACAGGGACTCGAATCCTGCCTCCAGGCTACGTCCACGGGGCTGCGTCACGAGGCGCGTGACGATTCGCTCGGTGGCGGGCTGCGTCCGGCCGCCGAGCAGGCTGCGCAGCAGCTCACCCTTGTTGGCGACGGAAGCCGTCCGGTTGGTCAGCGCGGAGCGCAGTTCCTTGTCGGAGCCGACGATCCGGGTGAACCGGAACAGTTCGTCCTCGACATCGTCGAGGACACCGCTCTGCTGGGCGGCGGTGAGGTCTGCGGTGTTCGCCAGCTCCTCGACCGAGTCCACCAGGTCACGCGACTGCGACCAGCGGGAACGGACCATGCCGGAGACCAGGTCCACGGCTTCGCCGCCCACCTGACCGCTCAGCAGCCGTCCGGCCAGCTCGGCCTTGGCCTGACCGCCCTGCGACGGGTCGGTGAGGACCCGGCGCAGCGATACCTCGCGGTGGAGCAGCGCGGTGACGGCTGCCAGCTCCTCGGCGAGCTTCGCCGCGTCGACCGATGTGTTGTCGGTCAGCGCGTCGAGACGCTCACGTGCGGCAGCCAGTGCCTCGCGGCTCGCTCCGTTCATCGGACGGCCTCGGCCTTCGCCTCGAGCTCGTCGAGGAAACGGTCGACGGTGCCGCTCTGCCGGGCGTGGTCCTCGAGGGACTCGCCAACCAGCTTGCCGGCCAGGGCGGTGGCGAGTGTGCCCACGTCCTGCCGCAGCGCGGAAGCCGCGGACTTCCGGTCGGCCTCGATCTGAGCATGGCCCGCGGCGATGATCTCTTCGCGCTGCCGCTGACCTTCCGCCCTCATCTCCTGGATGATGACGGCGCCCTGCTCCTGCGCCTCCTGGCGCAGACGCGCGGCCTCGTGACGGGCCTCGGCGAGCTGAGCCTTGTACTGCTCAAGAACGCTCTGGGCCTCGGTCTGGGCCGCATCCGCCTTCTCGATACCGCCCTCGATCGCCTCGCGGCGCTCTTCCAGAACCTTGTTGATGTTCGGAAGCAGCTTCTTGGCGAGGAAGCCGAAGACGATGGCGAAAGCGAGGAGGCCGACGACGACCTCGGGGATTTCCGGGATGAGGGGGTTCTGAGCCTCCTCGGCCGCGATATGGAGCAGTGCGCTCATATCAGAGTGCCTTTCGTCTAGTGGTCTGGTCGCGGATCAGACGATTACAGGCCGTAGACGAACGGCATGACCAGGCCGATCAGAGCGAGCGCCTCACAGAAGGCGAAGCCGAGGATCTGGTTGGAACGGATGAGGCCGGCCGCCTCGGGCTGCCGGGCCAGGGCCTCGGTGCCCTTGCCGAAGATGATGCCGACGCCGATGCCGGGGCCGAAGGCGGCGATGCCGTAACCGATAGAAGCGATCGAGCCGGTGACGGCCGCGAGGGTCTGGGACATACCAGTTCTTCCTTTTCTTCACGGGCCGGTGGGGGTTGGCCACCGGTTGACTGGGGGAGGGGTGACTCAGTGCTGCGCTTTGAGCGCGCCCTGAATGTAGGTGCAGGTCAGCAGGACGAAGACGTAGGCCTGCAGCGCCTGGATGAAGAGCTCGAAGCCGGTCATCACGATGACCATCACGAACGACACGCCGGCGTAGGCGATGCCGATGCCGTTGAGCAGGTACCAGCTGGCGATGGTGAACAGCAGCAGGAGGATATGCCCGGCGAACATGTTCGCGAAGAGTCGCACGGCGTGGGTGAAGGGCCTCACGAGCAGGTTCGAGAAGGCCTCGATCAGCATGACCACGGGCAGCGCGGCACCGAGCGATTTGTCGTAACCGGTGAAGTTCTTCATGGCCCCGACGAAACCGTGCCGCTTGAAGGTCAGGGAGATCCACACGACGTAGACGATGGCGGCGAGCACCATCGGATAGCCGATGCTGGACGTCACCGGGAACTGGGCGAGCGGAATGATCGACCAGAGGTTCATGATCCAGACGAAGAAGAACAGCGACACAATGAGGGGGACGTACTTCTCGCCCTCACGCTTGCCGATGGTCTCGTGGACGATTCCGCGCCGGATGAAGTCGTAGCCAGTCTCGGCGACCATCTGCAGCTTGCCGGGAACGACCTTTGGCTTCCGGAAGGCCAACCAGAAGAAGCCGACCACGATGACCGAGCCGAGGAGCGCGAGCAGCATCGTCTTGTTGAAGTACATGCTGCCGCTTGCCTCACCCCACAGGGGCTTGAACAGGAACGAGTGCAGGCCGGGAGAGGGGAAGCCACAGCCGTCGAAGATGTGGCAGTCGGTCTCGAAAGCGAGCACCTGTGTAGGGTCAGCACTCACCGCGAGCTCCTTCAGCGTGGCGCATGGGTACGGCAACCTCGTAGTGTCGGTGCGGATCGGAGCCGCGGTTCGGCACGGGACTGGTGTAACGGATGTGGGAGCGACTGTGCGACATCCCGCATGGTGATGCGCTAGGCGGCAGCCGCGAGGCCCGAACCCGCGATGCAGCAGCTCGCACCGGACGATAGCAGGGTCCGACCTGCGCCCTTATTCCGGCCCTACGCCTCACGACGAGTGCCCGGAGTTCTTGCCCTTGTCACCGTCGGTCGAGTCCGGGTCGATGTAGAAGATCTTCGCCTTCACCTGGGCGCGCGCCTGTCCGGCGACCCAGGTGAGCGTGGTGGCGACCAGCGTGAGCGCGAATACCTTCGGGTCGAACAGGGACGTGTCCTTGAACACCGCGATGAAGATGAACAGCAGCAGGATCTGGGCCAGGTACAGCATCAGGGCCGCCGCCTGGAACAGGTTCGGCAGAGATTTGGCGATGTACTGAAGGGCGAACAGCCCGATCCCCATGAAGAGGACCACCACGAGCGTTGCCACGACCGATCCGATCACCCCCTGACCGCCGGCGACCAGTCCGCCGACGACGGCAGCAACGGTGCCGACGGCGACGGTGGGTACGGCAGCCTGAATCAGGATCCGGGTGTCGATGGAGGGCATGGCGGTGTCTCCGCATGGCAGGGGGTGGGCAGTGGTCATTAGGGATGAGCGTAGGCCCGGTCCGCGAGGCGGATCTTCGGGCCAATAGACCATCTCATCAGGGTCCTTCGGCCCCGTCGCCGGGTCTCGTGAACGGTATCACAAACTATTTGATGAGGTCTTTACCTGGAAAGTGTGCCAACTGTCACACATGAGGGTTACTCCGCGCGTGTGTGCACGACAAGGCGGCGCAATGTCTGGTAATGCACCGCAGGATCCGAATCGTCAGCGCGAGGAGTCGATGGAACGGCGATCCGGGAACCGCGAACGAGCGCCGATCGCGGTAGCGCCGTTGACGCCGGACACCCCGACCGCCACAGGGGCCCGTTCGGCGGTCTCCTCGCCCATCTGAGCGGCTGCCGCGCCCTGTTGGGCCCCGGAGGCCGCCAGGGCCGGCTTCTCGCCGTGAGAGGGCGACGGGGCGGGAGCCTGCTCCGCCGCCCGGTGCCGGTAGCGCGGCGGGACGAAGCGGTTGGCCCAGTGCGGGGCGCGCGGGGTGAAGCGCGGCATCAGCAGCAGGACCAGGCCCACCGCGCTCGACGCGATGATGACGAAGACGATCCACATCGAGGCCGAGTGCACCGAGTAGGCGACCGCGCCGAAGGCGATCAGGGCCGACCAGAAGTACATGATCAGCACGGCCCGGCTGTGCGAGTGGCCGATCTCCAGCAGCCGGTGGTGCAGGTGGCCCCGGTCGGCGGCGAACGGCGACTGGCCGTTCCAGGTGCGCCGGACGATGGCGAGGACCAGGTCGGCGGCCGGGATCGCGATGATCGTCAGCGGCAGCACCAGCGGGATGAAGACCGGGAGCATCGCGTGGGTGGCCCCGCGCTCGCTGCCGAAGATCTGCATGTTGTCCGGGTCGACCTGGCCCGTGATCGAGATCGCGCCCGCCGCCAGCACCAGGCCGATCAGCATCGAGCCCGAGTCGCCCATGAAGATCCGCGCCGGGTGCATGTTGTGCGGCATGAAGCCGAGGCACATGCCCATCAGGATCGCCGCGAACAGCGTCGCGGGGGCCGCCGCCTCGATCCCGTAACCCATCCACAGGCGGTAGGCGTACAGGAAGAACGCCGCCGAGGCGATGCACACCATGCCCGCCGCGAGCCCGTCCAGGCCGTCGACGAAGTTGACCGCGTTGATCGTGATGACGACCAGCGCCACCGTGAGCAGCGTGCCCTGCCATGGGGTGAGCGCGACCGTGCCGATGCCCGGGATCGGCAGCCACAGGATCGTGAGGCCCTGGATGACCATGACGGCGGCGGCGATCATCTGGCCGCCGAGCTTGATCAGCGCGTCGATCTCGAACTTGTCGTCCAGGACGCCGATCAGCCAGATCAGCGCGGCGCCGGAGAGCAACGCCCGTGGCTCGTTGGAGAGTTCGAAGACGCCGTTCAGGTTGTACAGGTGGTCGGCGACGATCAGTCCCGCACACAGTCCGCCGAACATGGCGATGCCACCGAGCCGAGGAGTCGGTTCCCGGTGGACGTCGCGCGCGCGGATCGCGGGCATCGCCCCGACCGCGATGGCGAACTTACGCACCGGTCCGGTCAGCAGATAAGTCACCGCTGCCGTGACACAGAGCGTCAGCAGGTAATCACGCACGGGCTGCCCCACAGAATTCGCCGGCCATCTGAGCCCCACACCCTAGTCTCTGAAACAAGGACTCCACGGTACGGGTGATGGTTCCACGGGACTCGCCTACCCCGGATACGGCGGATTGCGCAGGGCCAGTTCACGGACCTCCGCCGCGATCGGGCTCACATCGCCCGGCTCCCGTACGGCCGCTCCGAACAGGGCGGCGATCCTGGCCATGTCCCCGTCGTCCATCCCCTGCGTGGTGACGGCGGCGGTGCCCAGGCGGATGCCCCGGGCGTCCCCGTACGGCAGTGCGCAGGTGTCCAGGACCATGCCGGCCGCCGCCAGCCGCATCCGCGCGGTGCGGCCGTCGACGCCGAGCGGGGCCGGGTCCGCGACCACGATGTGGGTGTCGGTGCCGCCCGTGGTGACCTCGAAACCCTCCGCCTCCAGGCCGGCGGCGAGCACCCGGGCGTGGGCGACGACCTGGTGGGCGTAGAGCGTGTACGCGGGTGTCTCCGCCTCCCCGAACGCGACCGCCTTCGCCGACACCGTGTGCATCTGCGCCCCGCCCTGGGTGAACGGGAACACCGCCCGGTCGATCCGCCCGGCCAGCTCCGCGCCGCACAGGATCATGCCGCCGCGCGGCCCGCGCAGCACCTTGTGCGTGGTGGCGCAGACCACGTCGGCGTACGGGACCGGGCTCGGCGCCGCTCCCCCGGCGATCAGCCCCATCGGGTGAGCGGCGTCCGCGATCAGATACGCGCCGACCTCGTCGGCGATCTCGCGGAACAGCGCGTAGTCGGGGTGGCGGGGGTAGGAGATCGAGCCGCAGACGATGGCCTTGGGGCGGCGGGCGCGGGCCAGGGCGCGGAGCCGGGTGTGGTCGATGAGCCCGGTGTCCGGGTCCACGCCGTAGCCGACGAAGTCGAACCAGCGGCCGGAGAAGTTGCCCGGCGCCCCGTGGGTGAGGTGTCCGCCGTACGGCAGTCCCATCGCGAGGACCGTGTCGCCCGGGCGCAGCAGCGCGGCGTAGGCGGCGAGGACGGCCGAGGAGCCGGAGTGCGGCTGGACGTTGGCGTGTTCGGCGCCGAAGAGGGCGGTGGCCCGGCGGACCGCGATGCGTTCGGCGGCGTCCGCGTGCTCGCAGCCGCCGTGGTGGCGGGCGCCCGGGTAGCCCTCGGCGTACTTGTTGGCGAGCGGGGAGCCGAGGGCGGCGAGGACCGCGGGCGACTGGAAGTTCTCGCCGGCGATCAGCTGGAGGGTGCTCGCCTGGCGGTCCCTCTCCGCGCGCAGGACCCCGGCGACCTCCGGGTCCTGGCGGAGCAGGGCGCCGAAGTCCTGGGGCAGGGCGTCGGGCGCGGGCGACACGGCTGCGGGTGCGGGTACGGCGGGAGAGGTGACCGGCATGGGACGGCTCCGGGCCTGGAGGTGGGTGCGCCGGCGAGGGGTGCCGGTGTCAGCTCCAATGTAGGCCGGGGCCGGGCGCCGTGCCCGCTGTCGCGGCATCCCGTACGCCGGTCGGCGCACCGGCCGCCCGGTGCGGCGCGGGTGTGCCCCTCAGCTCGGGGCGCGTACGCCGGTGAGCGCGGTGACGACCGGGTCGAGGGCCTGGTTGATCTCGTCGCCGATGGAGCGGAAGAAGGTGATGGGGGCGCCGTAGGGGTCGTAGACCTCGTCCGCCTCGGCGGTCGGGGCCAGCAGCCAGCCGCGCAGCGCGGCGGCGGCGCGCACCAGGGCGCGGGCGCGCTCGACGACGCCCTCGTCGCGCGGGTCGGGCAGGGTGGCCGGGTCTATGGCCCGTACCAGCCGGGTGAACTCCTTGAGCGTGAAGGTGCGCAGGCCCGCGGAGTGGCCCATGGAGATGACCTGGGCGCGGTGGTCGCGGGTGGCGGTGAGGACCAGGTCGGCGCGGATGACGTGCTCGTCGAGGAGCTCGCGGCCGACGAAGCCGCTGGCGTCCGCGCCGAAGTCGGCCAGGACGACCTCGGCGTTGGCCTCCATGGGCGCGCCTTCATGGCCCCAGGTGCCCGCGCTCTCCACGATCAGGCCGCCGCTGAGCGGGTCGCCGAGGCGGTCCACCAGGGCATGGCGGGTCAGCCGCTCGGTGATCGGTGAGCGGCAGACGTTGCCGGTGCTGACGTGGAGGATGCGGAAGGTGTCGGTCCGCCCCGCTATGCCACGCCCCTCGGGGGCGGTCAATTGGCCACCTCGAGGTCGGGGACCACCTTGCGCAGCTCCTCCGCGGAGAGGGCGCCGGCGCGCAGCAGGACCGGGGTGGCGCCGGTGACGTCGACGATCGAGGACGGCACGATGCCGGGCGTCGGGCCGCCGTCGAGGTAGACGGAGACGGAGTCGCCGAGCATGCCCTGGGCGGCGTCGCAGTCCTCCGGCGCGGGGTGTCCGGTGAGGTTGGCGCTGGAGACGGCCATCGGGCCGACCTCGGTGAGCAGCTCGATGGCGACCGGGTGCAGCGGCATCCGGATGGCGACGGTGCCCCGGGTGTCGCCGAGGTCCCACTGGAGGGAGGGCTGGTGCCGGGCGACGAGGGTGAGAGCGCCGGGCCAGAAGGCGTCGACGAGCTCCCAGGCCTCCTCCGAGAAGTCGGTGACCAGGCCGTGCAGGGTGTTCGGCGAGCCGATCAGGACAGGGGTGGGCATGTTGCGGCCCCGGCCCTTGGCGTCGAGCAGGTCCGCGACGGCCTCCGCGGTGAAGGCGTCCGCACCGATCCCGTACACGGTGTCGGTGGGCAGCACGACCAGTTCGCCCCGGCGGACGGCCGATGCGGCCTCGCGCAGACCCGTGGTCCGGTCGGTGGCGTCGTTGCAGTCGTATCGCCGAGCCATCAGCCGGCCTCCTCGGACAGGTGCGGGTACGGGTGGTGGTGCCGGGGGCCGGTCACGGCATGGCCTTGCGGGCGGTGGCGAACCGGGGCCGCTTGTTCAGGTCGGGGTGGTCGGCGGCATCCGCCCAGCCCCGCTCCTCGGTGAAGATCCACGGCACCTGGCCGCCCTGGGTGTCGGCGTGCTCGATGACGACGAGGCCGCCGGGGCGCAGCAGACGGTGGGCGGTGCGCTCGATGCCGCGGATGGTGTCGAGGCCGTCCTCGCCGGAGAACAGGGCCATCTCCGGGTCGTGGTCGCGGGCCTCGGGGGCGACGTACTCCCATTCGGTGAGCGGGATGTACGGCGGGTTGGAGATCACCAGGTCGACCTGGCCGTCGAGCTCGGGAAGGGCGCTCAGGGCGTCTCCCTTGTGCACGGTGACCCTGGACCCCTCGGCGTTCTTCCGCGTCCACCTGAGGGCGTCCTCTGACAGCTCCACGGCGTGCACCTTGGAGCGGGGCACCTCCTGCGCCATGGCGAGCGCGATGGCGCCCGATCCGGTGCACAGGTCGACGACGACGGGCTCGACGACGTCCATCGCGCGCACGGCGTCTATCGCCCAGCCGACGACCGACTCGGTCTCCGGCCGGGGCACGAAGACACCCGGTCCGACCTGGAGTTCCAGGTAGCGGAAGAAGGCGCGGCCGGTGATGTGCTGGAGGGGTTCGCGGGCCTCGCGGCGGGCGATCGTCTCCCAGTACCGGGCGTCGAAGTCGGTGTCGGGCACCGTGTGCAGCGCGCCCCGCTTCACCCCGTGGACGAAGGCCGCGAGTTCCTCGGCGTCGAATCGCGGTGAGGGGACACCGGCGTCGGCCAGCCGCTGGGTGGCCTGGGCCACCTCGGCGAGCAGCAGGTTCATCGCGGTTCTCCGTACGGTTTACGGGTGTGCGGGGCGGGCGGGTCGCTTACGCGTTGGCGAGCTTGGCGGCGGAGTCGGCGTCGACGCATGCCTGGATGACGGCGTCGAGCTCTCCGTCGAGCACCTGGTCCAAGTTGTACGCCTTGAAGCCGACGCGGTGGTCCGAGATGCGGTTTTCCGGGAAGTTGTACGTCCGGATCTTCTCGGAGCGGTCGACGGTACGCACCTGGCTGCGGCGGACGTCGGAGGCCTCCTGCTCGGCGGCCTCCTGGGCGGCGGCCAGCAGCCGGGAGCGCAGGATGCGCATGGCCTGCTCCTTGTTCTGGAGCTGGCTCTTCTCGTTCTGGCAGGAGGCGACGACGCCGGTCGGCAGGTGGGTGATGCGGACGGCGGAGTCGGTCGTGTTGACGGACTGGCCGCCGGGTCCTGAGGAGCGGTAGACGTCGATACGGAGATCGTTGGCGTGGATCTCGACGTCGACCTCCTCGGCCTCGGGGGTGACGAGCACGCCCGCGGCGGAGGTGTGGATACGGCCCTGGGACTCGGTGGAGGGCACGCGCTGCACCCGGTGCACGCCGCCCTCGTACTTCATCCGGGCCCAGACGCCCTGGCCGGGCTCGGTGGCGCCGTTGCCGCCCTTGGTCTTCACGGCGACCTGGACGTCCTTGTAGCCGCCGAGCTCGGACTCGGTGGAGTCGATGATCTCGGTCTTCCAGCCGACGCGCTCGGCGTAGCGCAGATACATGCGCAGCAGGTCGCCGGCGAACAGGGCGGACTCGTCGCCGCCGGCGCCCGCCTTGATCTCCAGGAGCACGTCCTTGTCGTCGCTGGGGTCGCGCGGGACGAGGAGGAGGCGGAGCTTCTCGGTGAGCTCCTCGCGCTGCTTCTCCAGGTCCTTGACCTCGGCGGCGAAGTCGGGGTCGTCCGCGGCGAACTCGCGCGCGGTCTCGATGTCCTCGCCGGTCTGCTTCCAGCTCCGGTACGTGGAGACGATCGGGGTCAGCTCCGCGTAGCGCTTGTTCAGCTTGCGCGCGTTGGCCTGGTCGGCGTGGACCGACGGATCGGCGAGCTTCTTCTCGAGACCGGTGTGTTCACCGATCAGTTCCTCGACCGCCTCGAACATTCGGGGGCTCCTGTTGATGACGTCTGCGGGCCTGCTGGATGGCGTACTGCCCGGTGGGGTGTCCGGAGGTGACTCCCGCGCACACCCGACCGGAAAAAACGCCGGTTCCGACGCCCCCGGGAAGAGGGCGCCAGGAACCGGCGCAGTGGCTCGCTACTTGCTGGCGGAGCCGGCAGCCTTGCCGAAGCGGGCCTCGAAGCGGGCCACGCGGCCGCCGGTGTCGAGGATCTTCTGCTTGCCCGTGTAGAACGGGTGGCACTCGGAGCAGACGTCGGCGCGGATGGCGCCGGAGTCGATGGTGCTCCGGGTGGTGAACGACGCACCGCAGGTGCAGCTGACCTGCGTCTCGACGTACTCGGGGTGGATGTCGCGCTTCAAGGTGTCTCCTAGTTTCGGGAGGGCGCCGGGTCGTCCGCGCGGATTGCGCGGCCGTGAACCGGGGCCGACGTACCAGTCTGCCAGGACCGGCCGTATCTCCCAAAACCGGGGACGGAAGGCAGGTATTCCCCTACTCTCCGCGCACGGAGGGTGACCGGCGCGGGTCCTACTCGACGACCTTCGCGGCGTCGCCCTTGTCGCCGGCCGACTTCTCGGTGGCGGAGGCGGGGATCGGCCGGTCGTTCTTGAGGGCGGCCCAGACCTGGCGGCCCGCCTTCTCCTGCGGCAGGACCCGGTTCGGGTCGGCCGGGTCGTACTCCACGGGCAGGGTCACCATGTGGACGTTGTCCGCGCCGAGCCCCTTGAGGCCGTTGGCGAACCCGGTGAGCTTCTTGACCGAGCCCAGTCCGGAATCGGTGGTGACGGCCTTGGTGGCGGCGTCCGCGAGCCCGTAGAGCTTCTTGGGGCTGGAGAACACCCCGACGCTCTTCGCCTGCTCCATCAGCGCCTTGATGAACGCCTGTTGGAGCTGGATGCGCCCCAGGTCGCTGCCGTCGCCGACGCTCTTGCGGGTACGGACGAGCCCGAGGGACTCCTCGCCGTCCAGGGTGTGGGTGCCCGGCTCCAGGTCGAGGTGGCTCTTGGAGTCGTTGATGGCGGTCTTCGTGGTGATCTCCACGCCGCCCAGCTCGTCGATGAGCTTCTCGAAACCGGTGAAGTCGACCTCGAGGTAGTGGTCCATGCGGATACCGGACATCGATTCGACGGTCTTCACGGCACAGGCCGGCCCGCCGACCTCGTACGCGGTGTTGAACATCGCCCGGTGCTCGGCCGGAACCGTTTCGTCCGTCGTGTCGCTCGTGCAGGCGGGGCGCTCTATCAGGGTGTCGCGCGGTATCGACACGACGCTCGCGGTCTTGTGGCCCTTGTCGACGTGCACGACCATCGCCGTGTCGGAGCGGGCCGCGCCCTCGTCGGCGCCGTACTTCCCGTTGTCGCCGGAGCGCGAGTCGGAGCCCAGCACCAGGATGTCCTGGGAGCCGTCGTCCACGTCGTCGGGACGGTCGGCGCCGAGCTTGGCGTCGATGTCGATGCTGGAGAGGTTGCCGTCGAGCGCCATGTACGCGTATCCGAGTCCGGCCCCGCCGACGACCACGACACCCGCCACCGTCCAGGCCGCGACGACCTTGGCACGGTGCCGTCCCGAGGGCTTCCTCCGTCGGCTGCCGGTACCGCGTATGCGGCCCGTACTCCTGCTCTGCTCGCTCACACGTCTCCCTCGTGACTCCTGTTGCCCGTCTGCCCCCTGCCGTGGTGGTCCACGCGCGGTCGGCCTCTCCTGTAGGGACGGCCGAAGCACCAAGAAGGGTTGCATACGCGTCTGTGGCCCCCGTCGGAGGACGGGGGCCACAGACGATTCGGGCAAACGGGCCGTGAGGCGGCGCTCACCTGGGGTTTCGTGTGCGGTGCAGCGATCGTGCGGACTGCTGTCCGGTCGTCACCGGTGTGGCCAAGGTCTCGGGTCAGCCGAAGAGGTTGAACCCGTTCCAGCCCGTCCCGGCCTTCAGCTTCGGCCCGAAGGGCTTGGTCGCCGAGCCGCTGCTCGGGTAGAACCACATCGCGCCCGCGCTGTCACGGACGGTGATGTCGGCGTTGCCGTCACCGGTGTTGTCACCGGTGCCGATGTACGCCGTGAAGTTCCAGCCGGTGCCGACCAGGACCTTGTTGGCGAACGGCGAGTTGACGTTGTGCCGGCCCGCGTAGAGCCACAGCTGGCCCTGACCGTCCCGGGCCAGCAGGTCCGGGATGCCGTCGCCGCTGTAGTCGCCCTTGCCGAACAGCGTCAGCGAACCCCAGCCGGAGCCGGCCACGGCCTTGGCCCCGAAGGTGCCGTCGCCCTTGCCCGGGTAGGTGACCAGGGTGCCGGTGCTGTCGATGCCGACGAGGTCGGGGTTGCCGTCCCCGGTCACGTCACCGGGGAAGAGGATGTTCTTGAACGAGGACCAGCCCGTGCCGATCTTCTTCTCGGCCCACTCGGTGCCGTTGAAGTAGAACCAGTACAGGTCGTTGCCCACGCGGTAGACGTAGTCCTGGTAGAAGTCGCGGTCCCAGTCGACCTGACGCACCAGGTTGGCCGCGCCCCAGTTGCCGAGGGCCGTCGGGGAGCCGAGCGCCTTGCCGTTGGAGTAGTACTCGAACGCCTCGCCCTTCGACTGCCGGGCGAACAGGTCCGCCGTCGTGTCGAAGTTCAGGTTGGCGTCGTCCACCCGGGGGTTGATCTGCCCGAAGAACGAGCTGACCTTGGAGTAGACGCTGTACGCGCCGGTGGCGACGCAGTCCCGCACACCCCACGAAACGACGCCCGCGATACGGCCGTTGACCACGAGCGGACCGCCCGAGTCACCGTTGCACGGCGATACGGTGCCCTCGTCCTGGCCGACGGCGGGGTCTCCCGCGCACGTCATCTTCCCGGGCACGAACTCGGAGCCGTAGTAGGACGTGCACGTGGCGTCGGCGTTGATCGGCACCGTGGCCTTGCGCAGGGTCGGCGAGATCTCGTCGCTGGTGGAGCTGGTGCGGCCCCAGCCGTAGACCGTGGCGCGGGTGCCTGCCTTGTACAGCGCCGTCTCGGCGCCGGCGGCCGGCTGAAGCGTCTTGTACGGGAGCGCGGCCCCCAGCGTCAGCACGGCGATGTCACTGCTCAACTCGGCGTCGTCGTACGCGGGGTGGACCCACTGACGCCAGACGCCGACGGCCTGGCCGCCGTTGAGGTCATTGCCGACCGGCAGCTTGGCGGTGCCGCCGAGGACGGCTCCGTTTTTACTCCAGTCCAGTCCGTCCACGCAGTGCGCGGCGGTCAGGACCTTGGCCGGGGCGACGAGGGTGCCTCCGCAGAAGTAGCTCTCGTCGTCCGCCGTGCCGGAGGTGCCCTTGTCGTCGTAGTAGTGCAGCTGCACCATCCACGGCGCCTCGGAGATCGGCGCTTCCACGCCTCCGATGATCTTCGGGTCCGCCGTGCGCCCGGGCGCGGGCGGCGCGGACTCCGTGCGGCCCTCGGCCGGCCGCTCGGGCGCACCGGAGGCGCCCTCTTCCAGCGTGGCGGCCGACCCCTTGATGGTGTCGAGCAGTTCGGCCTGCGGAACGTCGGTCCGCTTCTGGGTGCTCTGCTTGCCCGGAAGCGGAACGGTGTCCGCGGCCTGCGCCGGAGCGGCGGCGAGTGCCCCTGCCCCCAGAGCGAACACGGCAGCTGCCACGGGGAGGGTGATGAAACCCCTCCGTCTGCCAGATGTCACAGGACTCCCCTCGATCGACACGGCGCGTCACAGCGACGGACCGCGTAGGTGCACAAAAGAAGGAGAGAGTTCTCCCCACCGGTAATCGACACAGTGGGCGTATTAGAAAATACGTTCCCCCCCACCAACTGCTGCTGATGCTATAACGCGGAAGCGCCCCCGTCACCGAAGTAACAGGGGCGCTCGCGGATACCGCTGGAGATACGTCAGTCGTTGCCGTTTCCGCTGCCCGGCGTCGTCTTCTGGATCTGGAGCAGGAACTCCGCGTTGGACTGGGTCTTCTTCATCCGGTCCAGGAGAAGCTCGATCGCCTGCTGCTGGTCGAGCGCGTGCAGCACCCGGCGCAGCTTCCAGACGACCGCCAGCTCGTCGGTGCCGAGCAGGATCTCTTCCTTACGGGTGGAGGACGCGTCGACGTCCACCGCCGGGAAGATGCGCTTGTCCGAGAGCTTCCGGTCGAGCTTGAGCTCCATGTTGCCGGTGCCCTTGAACTCCTCGAAGATCACCTCGTCCATGCGCGAGCCGGTCTCGACGAGCGCGGTGGCCAGGATGGTCAGCGAGCCGCCGTCCTCGATGTTGCGCGCGGCGCCGAAGAAGCGCTTCGGGGGGTACAGCGCGGTCGAGTCGACACCACCGGAGAGGATGCGGCCGGAGGCCGGTGCCGCGAGGTTGTACGCGCGGCCCAGGCGGGTGATCGAGTCGAGCAGGACGACCACGTCGTGCCCCAGCTCGACGAGGCGCTTGGCGCGCTCGATGGCCAGCTCGGCGACGGTGGTGTGGTCCTCGGCGGGACGGTCGAAGGTCGAGGAGATGACCTCGCCCTTCACCGACCGCTGCATGTCGGTGACCTCTTCCGGACGCTCGTCGACCAGGACGACCATCAGGTGGCACTCGGGGCTGTTGACCGTGATCGCGTTGGCGATGGCCTGCAGGATCATGGTCTTGCCGGTCTTCGGCGGGGCCACGATGAGCCCGCGCTGGCCCTTGCCGATCGGGGCCACCAGGTCGATGATCCGCGTCGTCAGGATGTTGGAGTCGGTCTCCAGACGGAGCCGGTCCTGCGGGTAGAGCGGGGTCAGCTTCTGGAACTCCGGGCGGCCGCGGCCGGACTCGGGGGCCATGCCGTTGACCGAGTCGAGGCGGACCAGCGCGTTGAACTTCTCGCGCCGCTCGCCGTCCTTGGGCTGACGCACCGCGCCGGTGACGTGGTCGCCCTTGCGCAGGCCGTTCTTGCGGACCTGGGCGAGCGAGACGTACACGTCGTTCGGGCCCGGCAGGTAGCCGGAGGTCCGGATGAACGCGTAGTTGTCGAGGATGTCCAGGATGCCCGCGACGGGGATCAGGACGTCGTCGTCGGCCACCTGCACATCGCTGGCGAAGTCGTCGCGTCCGCGACGGCCCCGGCGGTCGCGGTAGCGTCCGCGACGGCCGCGACGGCCGCCCGCCTCGTCGTCGAAGTCGTCCTGCGGACCGTTGTCACGGTTCTGCTGGCCCTGGCCCTGGCGCTGCGGGCGCTGCCCGCCGCCGCCCTGCTGGCCCTGGTCGTCGCCCTTGCCCCGGCGGTCGCGCTGACGCTCGCGGCGGTCGCCGCGCTCACCGCGCTCGCCCCGCTCACCGCGGTCGCGACGGTCGCCACGACGGCCCTCGGCCGTGTCGGTGGCGGCCTCGGCCTTGGCGTCGCCCTTCGGCTCGGCGCGCTCCTCGGTCTTCTGCTCCGCCTGGGGCTCCGCCTTCGCCTTGACCTCGGTCTTGGTGTCGGGGCTGCCCGCCTGCGCGGTGGCACGGCGGCGACGACGCTCGCCCGCGGGCTGGTCGTCGCTGGCCGGCTGACCGGGGATGTCGATCTGCTGCTGGGCCGTGTCCTTCTCGGCGGCAGCGGCGCCCTCGTCCCCGGTGCGCGCCTTGGAGGTCGCGCGGCGCTTCGGCTTGCTCTCCGCCTCGGCGGGGGCCGCCGCGGCCTTGGAGGAGGTCTTGGGGGCGGCGGATCCGCCACCCGCCTGCGCCTCCTTGATGACCTCGATCAGCTGGCTCTTGCGCATCCGCGCAGTGCCCCTGATGCCGAGGCCGGACGCGACCTGCTGCAGCTCGGCCAGGACCATGCCCTCGAGGCCGGTGCCGGAGCGGCGGCGCCGTGCGGTGGTGCCAGTGGCAGCACCTTCGGCGGGCGCGGCGCTGTCGACGTTCTTGTCGGCAGTCACGCCCATCAGATCGGTGGTGTCGCTCACGAAGGGTCCTTCCCTGGAGCGGACGTCGGCCTTCTGGCTCGGCGACCGGTTGTGCTGTCCGACTGCGGTCTGTTGATCTTGCTGGATCGCGGACCTTGCCGGGGCGGTGGTCCGCCGGGTACGGCGGAGAGATGAACGTGCGGGGTCCGGCGCGAGATCCCCCTGCTCGGCCCACTCCTGGACGAGCGAGGGGTGTCGTGCCGGTTCCGGAGCGTGCTCGAAACTGCTCAGGCAGGCTGCTCAGGCAGTTGGGGAGGCTCCCGGAAGAATGGCGGTCCCGGAGGGGGACACGAAGCAACGCGCCTCAAAGACGTCGGTTGCAGACTTGAGGTTAACACTACCGGCTCCAACAAACATTCCCCCTCTCGCTCACCGGTAATCACATGCGGTTACGCGGCCAGCGGCAGCACACTGGCGCCCGTCGCGTCGAGGGCCAGCCGGTTCGCCGCCCAGCCCTCCCCCGCCAGTCGGGCGACCTTGTCGGCCGATCCCTCCTCCGTCAGCGCGAGGACCGTGGGCCCCGCACCGGAGATGACCGCGGGCACACCGTCGGCGCGCAGGCGGTTGACCAGTTCCACGCTCTCCGGCATGGCCGGGCCCCGGTATTCCTGGTGGATCCGGTCCTCGGTGGCGGCGAGCAGCAGTTCCGGGCGGCGGGTCAGGGCCTCGACGAGCAGGGCCGCCCGGCCGGCGTTGAGCGCCGCGTCGACGTGCGGGACGGTGCGCGGGAGCAGGCCGCGCGCCGTCTCGGTGAGCACCGGGCGCCCGGGTACGAAGACCACCGGGACGACGGAGTCGGCGGGGTCCATCCTGATCGCCCGGGCCGCGCCGCCGTCCATCCAGGCGAGCGTGAATCCGCCGAGCAGACAGGCCGCGACGTTGTCGGGGTGCCCCTCGATCTCGGTCGCCAGCTCCAGCAGGGCCGCGTCGTCGAGGCGGGCGTCGCCGCCGGTCGTCACAGCGCGGGCGGCGACGATTCCGGCGCAGATGGCGGCGGAGGAGGAGCCGAGGCCGCGGCCGTGCGGGATGCGGTTGGCGCAGACGATCTCCAGCCCGCGGGGCTGCCCGCCGAGCAGGTCGAACGCGGTGCGCAGGGAGCGCACGAGCAGGTGGCTCTCGTCGCGGGGCAGCGTCCGGCTGCCCTCACCTGCGATGTCGATGTGCAGCCCGGAGTCGGCGACCCGGACGACGACGTCGTCGTACAGCCCCAGCGAGAGACCCAGGGAGTCGAACCCCGGGCCCAGGTTGGCGCTGGTTGCAGGGACGCGCACCCTGACGGCGGCGGCTCGGAACGCGGGACCGGCCATCGGTCGGACCACTCCTTGTAAGGCGGCGGGGATGCAGTGCGGGTGGCTCTGCGGCGGCGGGGCGTTGAAGACGGGGATATGGGCGGGTGCGTACAGCGGGGGTCGCGGCTGTGCGGAGGGCTCCGAAACGGTGCGGGAATCCGGTGACCGGCCCGACGGCCACGACGGGGACCGCAGGCGTGGCGGTCCGGCGGGCGGATGCCGGGCGGATGGGGTACAGCTTATCGAAGGAAGGTTCTGTGGCGACATAGGGCGCACAGGAGGCGCACGATGCGTGTCGCCCGCCTCCCATGCGCTCTCCGCCCCGGTAAAGGGCTGGTTGGGCCGGGTTGTCGCGGTTGCCCTCGGCCAAACGCGACGCCCGCCGCGTTCGACCGAGGACCGGATCAGACGAGTCCGAGCTTCTCGGCGGCGGTGGCCGCGTCGACCGGGACCGTGACCGGCTGCGGTGCGCCCGCGACGGCCCAGTCGGGGTCCTTGAGGCCGTTGCCGGTGACCGTGCAGACGATGCGCTGGCCCGGGTCGACCTTGCCCTCCTCGGCGGCCTTGAGCAGACCGGCGACGGACGCGGCCGACGCGGGCTCCACGAAGACGCCCTCCTGGGAGGCCAACAGCCGGTACGCGGACAGGATCTGCCGGTCCGTCACCTCGTCGATGAAGCCGCCCGACTCGTCGCGTGCGGCGAGGGCGTAGTTCCAGGAGGCCGGGTTGCCGATGCGGATCGCGGTGGCGATGGTGGACGGGTCCTTGACGACCTCGCCGCGCACGATGGGCGCGGAGCCGGAGGCCTGGAAGCCCCACATGCGCGGGGAGCGGGTCGAGACACCGTCACCGGCGTACTCGGTGTACCCCTTCCAGTACGCGGTGATGTTGCCCGCGTTGCCGACCGGCAGGACGTGGATGTCGGGGGCGTCGCCGAGCGCGTCGACGATCTCGAAGGCGGCGGTCTTCTGGCCCTCGATGCGGACCGGGTTGACCGAATTGACCAGCGCCACCGGGTAGTTGTCCGAGAGCGAGCGGGCCAGGGTCAGGCAGTCGTCGAAGTTGCCGTCGACCTGGAGGATCTTGGCGCCGTGCACGAGCGCCTGGCCCATCTTGCCGAGCGCGATCTTGCCCTGCGGTACGAGGACGGCGCAGACCATGCCCGCGCGCACCGCGTACGCCGCGGCGGAGGCCGAGGTGTTGCCGGTGGAGGCGCAGATGACGGCCTTCGCGCCCTCCTCCTTGGCCCGGGTGATGGCCATGGTCATACCGCGGTCCTTGAACGAACCGGTGGGGTTGGCGCCCTCGACCTTGAGGTGCACCTCGCAGCCCGTGCGCTCGGAGAGGACCTGCGCCGGAACGAGCGGCGTACCGCCCTCACGAAGTGTGACGACCGGCGTCGTCGACGTGACCGGAAGCCGGTCCCGGTACTCCTCGATGATGCCGCGCCACTGGTGGGTGCCCTTGCTGGTCATGGGTCCTTTACTCCCCTTCAACACGCATGATGCTGGCGACACCGCGCACGGTGTCGAGCTTGCGCAGCGCTTCGACGGTCCCGGAGAGGGCGGCGTCGGGCGCGCGGTGGGTGACGACGACGAGCGATGCCTCGCCGCCTCCATCTGGACGTCCTTGCTGGCGGACGGTATCGATCGATACGCCCTGCTCGGCGAAGACCGTCGCGACCTGGGCGAGGACGCCCGGCTTGTCGGCCACGTCGAGGCTGATGTGGTACCGCGTGACGACCTCGCCCATGGGGCTGACCGGCAGGCGGGTGTAGGCGGACTCACCGGGTCCGGTGGCCTCGCCCAGTTTGTTGCGGCAGACCGCTACGAGGTCGCCGAGGACCGCGGAGGCGGTCGGCGAGCCGCCGGCGCCGGGCCCGTAGAACATCAGCTGCCCCGCGGCGTCGGCCTCGATGAACACCGCGTTGTACGCCTCGCGGACCGAGGCCAGCGGGTGGCTGAGCGGGATCATCGCGGGGTGGACGCGGGCGGTGACGGACTGCCCGTCGGCGGCGCGCTCGCAGATGGCCAGCAGCTTGACGGTGCAGCCCATGCGGCGGGCGGAGGCGATGTCGGCCGCGGTGACCTCGGTGATGCCCTCGCGGTGGACGTCGCCGATCTTCACCCGGGTGTGGAAGGCGATCCCGGCGAGGATCGCGGCCTTCGCGGCGGCGTCGAAGCCCTCGACGTCGGCGGTCGGGTCGGCCTCGGCGTACCCGAGGGCGGTGGCCTCGTCTAGCGCCTCGGAGTAGCCGGCGCCGCTGGTGTCCATCTTGTCGAGGATGAAGTTGGTCGTGCCGTTGACGATGCCGAGCACCCGGTTGACCTTGTCGCCCGCGAGCGACTCGCGCAGCGGCCGCACCAGCGGAATGGCCCCGGCGACGGCGGCCTCGTAGTACAGATCGCGGCCGTACTTCTCGGCGGCGGCGTGCAGGGCCGCGCCGTCCTCGGCGAGCAGCGCCTTGTTGGCGGAGACGACGCTGGCGCCGTTCTCGAAAGCGGTGGTGATGAGCGCGCGGGCCGGCTCGATGCCCCCGATGACCTCGATGACGACGTCGATGTCGCCGCGCTGCACGAGCGCGGTCGCGTCGGTGGTGATCAGTGCGGGGTCGATGCCCTCACGCACCTTCGAGGGCCGGCGGACGGCCACGCCGGCGAGCTCGACGGGCGCGCCGATGCGCGCCGCGAGGTCGTCGGCGTGCGTCGTCATGATGCGCGCCACCTCTGAGCCGACCACACCACAGCCCAGCAGCGCCACCTTCAGCGGACGCGTACGCATCATCCGACCTCGTTTCTCATACCTGGATTCTCCGGACCAGTCTCACTCACCGGACGGGAGTTTCTGACCCCCGTCCGGATCCTGAGATGACTATTTCATCAGCCGACATCGAGACGCAGGAGATCTTCCTCCGTCTCGCGCCGGACGATGACGCGTGCCTCTCCGTCGCGGACCGCGACGACCGGCGGCCGCAGCGCGTGGTTGTAGTTGCTCGCCATGGAACGGCAGTACGCGCCGGTGGCGGGGACGGCGATCAGATCGCCGGGGGCCAGGTCGGCGGGCAGGAACGCGTCCTTGACCACGATGTCACCGCTCTCGCAGTGCTTGCCGACGACCCGGACCAGCATCGGTTCGGCGTCCGAGGTCCGCGAGACCAGCGCGACGCTGTACTCGGCGTCGTACAGCGCGGTGCGGATGTTGTCCGACATGCCGCCGTCGACGCTGACGTACGTCCGCAGCCCCTCCAGGGGCTTGATCGTGCCGACCTCGTACAGCGTGAACGCGGTGGGTCCGACGATGGCGCGCCCCGGCTCGACGGAGATCCGGGGAGTGCGCAGCTTCGCCGACTCGCACTCGCGGGTGACGATGTCGCTGAGCGCCTTGGCGATCTCGTGCGGCTCGCGGGGGTCGTCCTCGGAGGTGTACGCGATGCCGAGGCCGCCGCCGAGGTCGATCTCGGGCAGCTCGACGCCGTGCTCGTCGCGGATCTCGGCGAGCAGCTGGACCACGCGCCGGGCGGAGACCTCGAAGCCGGCCATGTCGAAGATCTGCGAGCCGATGTGCGAGTGGACGCCGATGAGTTCGAGCCCGTCGAGGGCGAGCGCACGGCGCACCGCCTCGGCGGCCTGCCCGTCGGCGAGCGCGATGCCGAACTTCTGGTCCTCGTGCGCGGTGGCGATGAACTCGTGGGTGTGGGCCTCGACGCCGACGGTGACCCGGATCTGCACCCGCTGGCGCACCCCGTGCCGCTGGGCGATGTGGGCGACGCGGACGATCTCCTGGAAGGAGTCGAGCACGATCCGCCCGACGCCCGCCTCGACGGCCCGCTCGATCTCGGCGACGGTCTTGTTGTTGCCGTGGAAGGCGATGCGCTCGGCGGGCATACCGGCGTCGAGAGCGGTGGTCAGCTCTCCGCCGGAGCACACATCGAGGTTCAGCCCCTCCTCCTTGAGCCAGCGCACGACGGCGCGTGAGAGGAAGGCCTTCCCGGCGTAGAACACATCGGCGTCCGGCCCGAAGGCGTCGGCCCAGGCGCGGCAGCGGGCCCGGAAGTCGCTCTCGTCGAGGAAGTAGGCGGGGGTGCCGAACTCCTCCGCGAGCCGGGCGACGGTGATCCCGCCGACGGTGAGGGCGCCGTCCGCGTCGCGGGTGACGGTACGCGACCAGACCTTCTCGTCCAGGACGTTGAGGTCGGCGGCGGGCGCGGAGTAGTGGCCCTCGGTGAGGACGTCGGCGTGGCGGGGTCCTGCGGGGTGTGCGGAGCGGCTCATCGTGATGGTTCTTTCGGGTCGCTTCTGATCGCGTCAGAGGTGTTCGGGCGCACGGATGCCGAGCAGGGACAGGCCGCCTGCCAGCACCGTTCCGGCGGCTTCGGCGAGAGCCAGCCGGGCACGGTGGGCGGCCGAGGGTTTCTCGTCACCGACGGGCAGGGGCGGGCAGGAGTCGTGGAAGTCGAAGAACGCGTGCGCGACGGCTTCCAGCTGCCGGGCGACCCGGTCGGGCGCGCGGTGACGGGCCCCGGCGAGCAGGACACCGGGGTGGTCGGCGATGAGGTCGAGGAGGGGGCGGGCGGCGCGGTCGTACGGGGCACTCCGGACGTCCTCGGCGGGCTCGGAGGTGTAGCCGAGGAGGGCGGCCCCCCGGGTGAGGGCGCGGGCCCTGGCGTGGGCGTACCGGACCCGGAAGAGCGGATTGGCCTCGCCCTGGACGAGCAGTTCGGGGCCGAGGGCTGCGCGGTCGTGCCCGGCCGGCCGCAGGAGCCCCCAGCGGGTGGCGTCGGGCCCGAGCCGGTCCAGCAGCTCGCGCGCGGTGGCCCCGGCGGGGACGGGCCGGATCCCGGTGAGTGGTACGGGCGGCGTCCCGTGCGCGTCGACGGTGACGCCGAGGCGGGCCCAGTACGGGTCGGACGGCTCCGCGCAGCTGACCCGGACCCGGGCGCCCTGGGCGATGAGGAGCCGGCGCACGGCATGGGCGGTGACGGCGGCGCGGACCTCCCGCGCGTGGTGGACCTGGAGGATCTCGTCCCGGAGCGCGTCCCCGTGCCCGTACGCGAGGCCCTGTCGCCGTACGGCGTCGAGGACGGCCCGGTCGCTCTCGGCCGGGGCGTCGAGGGTGAAGCTCAGGAACCCCGGCCCGGTGATCTCGACCCGCCCGACGCCGGGTTCGGCGGCGACGCGTTCGCGCAGGATGCGGGCGACCTCCAGGGCGGGCAGCGCGGCGGGCCCGGCGAGCTGAAGGGCGACGGCGCAGGCGTAGTCGCCGCTGCCGCCGGGCCGGGTCCTCTCCACCCGCACGCGCGCGGGCACGGGCGCGCGCAACGCATCCTCGTCGACCGCGCGGCGCACGGCGTGCAGCACGGTCCGGGAGAGGTCGGCGGGGGTCACGGGTCAAGCGTAGGTGAGAGAGGGGGGCACTTCGCGACCCGGTTTCGCCATCCGGTCAGCCGGCGGTGCTCCCCGCCCGCCCGGCACCGCGCCGCCCGTCCACCGGGGGCCCTTCCTCCCCGGTCACCAGCCGGCGCATGATCCGCACCAGCTCGCTCGGCTCGAACGGCTTCGCCAGGAACGCGTCGACCCCGGCCGCCACACCCGCGTCGACCTCGTAAGGCGTACAGGCGCTGATGACGGCGATGGGCAGACGGCGGGTGCGGGGGTCGGAGCGCAGCCGGGTGGCGGTCTCCAGACCGCCCAGCCGGGGCATCACGACGTCGAGGGTGATCGCGTCGGGGCGGACTCGCTCGACCAGGTCCAGGCACTCGACACCGTCGGCCGCGGTCACGACCTCGAAGCCCTCCAGCTCGAGATTGACCCTGATCAGCTGCCGGATGACCTTGTTGTCGTCGACAACAAGCACGCGGCCGTACGCCCCTGACACCCTTCGAGAGTAGGTCGGCCGGAGGGGCGGCGTCCGGGTTTTGTCCACTTCCGCCCCGGACGGGTGGCCACCGCTTCCACGGCCCGCCCGACCGGGAGGAAGGGAGGCGGAGCCACGACGGAATACCTGTTCACGGACACCCCGTAGGAGCTGGTAGTGTTTCACCCGTCGCAGAGCAGCACCGCGATACGCCCCCGTAGCTCAGGGGATAGAGCATCGGCCTCCGGAGCCGGGTGCGCAGGTTCGAATCCTGCCGGGGGCACTTCCGGATTGAAGAACCGGACCAGCAGAGGCTGGTCCGGTTTTTTCGTGTGCGTCGCGCGCGTGGCTCACCCTCACGAGGGCGAGCGGAGCGTGGTCCGGCTCGCCCTCCGAGGTGGGCCGGTCAGTACTTGCCGTCGACCGGGATCCAGCCGGACCAGGACTCGGGCTGGTAGAACTTGCCGGTGTCGCCGTCGTAGCGCAGGACGCGGAGGCGTACGTTCCCGGTCTCGCGGTAGTCCTTGTTGCAGGTCGCCCAGGTGTTCACGCCGAGCTTGTTGACGCAGACCTCCTCGGCGCGGCCGTAGTCGGTGTAGACGCCGACGGCCGCGGACATGCCGTCCTTCTTCGTGTCGCCCGCCCAGACGATGTCGCCGTTGTGCTGGAAGCACCCGGTGGAGCCGTAGGCGGCGGTCGAACCCAGGCAGGTGTTCGACGGTGGGGCGGCCTTGGCGGCTGCCGGCGCGGCCGACGCTCCCGCCTTCTCCGCCTCGTCCACCGGGAAGGGCACCTCCGTGCCGGGCGCCGGGGCGACGCCTTCGACGATCTTCACGTCCGCGGGCAGCTGGATTTCCACGGGGGTCTCCGGGGCGTCGTCGGCCAGCGCCGGCGTCGCGGTGACGGCCGAGAGCGCAAGCGCCGACGCACCGACGAGAACACTCAACTTCGAGCGCCAGTTTTCACGCATGCTTCACTACCCCCGCGCCTGACCTCTGTGGCGAGATCATCAATTATCAAATGTGAACAGGGTGTGAGACTAAGAGATCGCTGTGACGGATGGAAGGGGCTTCTGTGACGTGAGGGGTTCATGGTGCGGGTGGGGCCCTCTGGTACTCACGCCGCGGGCACGGCGAAGGGGCGGGCACACGCTGTGTGCCCGCCCCTTTCTCGTAACGCGTTCACCGCACGGGAGGCTCCGCGGCCCGCTCTCCCTCGGTGATCTCGGAGAACGTGACGTCGACGGCGCACTCCGCCGGGATCTCGGCGGCGGACGTCGCGCACTTCGCGGGGCCGGTCGCCTCCTGGCCGCCCGTCTCGGGCGGGCCCGCCCGGCGCTTGCCCGTCTCGATGTTCTCCGTCAGGCCTTCCACGGAAGCCGGGGCGCCGGGGCGGGCGGGCCGATCGGCGTCGGCGGTATCCGACGCGGACGAGCAGGCCGCCACGCCCGCCGTGGCGCACAGGACGAGTGCGGCCGAGGCCGCGACAGTGCGAAAACGCATGAAAGTCCCCCTACGCGGACGCCCGAACACCCGAGCCATCAGTTGACCAACGGTGCCACAGCGCATGGTGCGGAGGGCGGAGAACCTGTGAAAAGGCGGGGGCGGTGTGCGTCATGCGTACGGTCACTCGTACGGGTTGCTCATACCTATGGCATATGCCAAGTTCCGCGATCCGATGGAGGATTCGGCCACCAGCCGCAGCCGCTCGCCGTGGGCCCGGGTATCGACCGCCTGTACGGAAAGGATGTCTGCGGAAGCTGGTACTCGGCTGTCCGGAGGGGACGCGCATGCGGGGGCACGAGCACAGCGAGAACGACAACGACCTGAGCGGTACGGTGCACGGCTTCGTGGTGCAGGCGGGAAGCGTGCACGGCGGCATCCATGTGGCGGGGCCCGCGGCGCGGGAGGAGGTGCCGCCGCCCTGGCAGTTACCGCCCTCGGTCCGGATCACCGACCGTACGGACGAGCTCCGCGCCCTGGAGGTGCACCGCTGCCGGGCCACGGAGGACGGGCATCCCACGCTGGCGGCGGTGAGCGGTCTCGGCGGGGTGGGGAAGACCGCGGTCGCGCTGGCCTGGCTGCACCATCTGCGCCCGCACTTCCCCGGCGGTCAGCTGTACGCCGATCTGGGCGCGCAGGCCCCGGACGGTCCCGCCGACCCGGGCGAGGTGGTGGGACGGTTCCTGCGGGCGCTGGGCGTACCCACCGGTCAGGTGCCGCAGGCGTTGGGCGAACGGGTCGCGCTCTACCGGTCGTTGACGGCCGACCGACGGCTCGTGGTGCTGCTGGACGACGCGGCGACCGCGGCCCAGGTGCGGCCCCTGTTGCCGGCGGGGCGGTGTGTGACGGCGGTGACCAGCCGCCGCCGGATGCCGGGGCTGAGCCTCGACGGGGGCCATGTGATCCATCTGGAGCCCCTCTCCACCGAGGCGGCGGTCGAACTGCTCGACGCGACCCTCGCCGACGGCCGGGTCGCCGCCCAGCCGGAGGAGGCGCGGGCCCTCGTCCTGCTCTGCGCGGGGCTGCCGCTCGCGGTGCGTATCGCCGGGGCACGGCTGGCGGCCCGCCCCCGGCAGGGCATCACCGCGATGGTCCGGGCCCTGTCCGAGGAGCACGAGCGGCTGGAGGCGCTGGCCATAGAGGGCGACCACGACGTACGGGCGGCGCTGGACCTCTCCTACCAGGGCCTGCCGCCCACGGCGGCCCGGCTCTACCGGCTGCTCGGGCTCCACCCGGGCCGCGAGTTCGGCGCCCCGGTGGCGTGGACGCTGCTGGGCCGGGACCCGGCCGAGGCGCTCGACGCCCTGCACGACGCGAATCTGCTCGTCGATGTCGCCGAGGCGTCGGGCGGCGAGCGCTACCGGTTCCACGATCTGGTGCGGCTGCACGCCGCCGCACGGGCCGCGCAGGACGAGAGCGCCGACGAGCGGACCGCCGCACTGTTCCGCATCGGCCACCACTATCTCGCCAACACCGGCCGGGCCGAGGAGATCGTCGAGCCCGGACGCACCGCCCTGGAGCGGGACTTCGGGCGGAGCGCCGAGGGCTCCGGGCGGGACGTCGGACCGGGATCCGTGGCGGAGGAGGACTTCGGTCCCGTCGACGGGCGGACGGAGGCGGAGGCGGCGCTGGACTGGCTGGAGCGGGAGCTGCCCAACCTGATGGCGGTGGTCCGGCTCGCGCGCCCGCTGGGCGCCCCGGAGCTGGCCTGGCAGCTCACCGACGCGATGTGGCCGCTGTTCCCGCGTCGCAAGCTGTACCGGGAGTGGACCGAGGCGCACCAGGAGGGCCTGTCGGCCGCCGAGGAGGCGGGGAACGGTGAGGCCGCCTGCCGGATGCTGACCTCCGGCGCGCTGGGAATGCTCGCCACGGGCGACCACGCCGAGGGGCTGGCCATGTTCGAGCGGGCCGCTGCCGCCTTCCTGGAGCGCGGCGACGCCCTCGGGCACGCCCGGACGCTGAACTACCGGGGGCTGGCCCATCAGCGGCTCGGGCGTCTGGACCGCGCGGCCGAGTTCTTCGCGCGCGCGGCCGCCGAGCTGCCCGCCCTCGGTGATCTCCGGGCCGGTGCGCTGGCCCGGTTCAATCTGGCCGATGTCGCTCTGTCCGAGGGGCGGTACGAGGACGCCGTCGTCGACGCCGAAGCCGCCCGCATCACTCTGGAGGCGGCCGGCGACACGTACAACGCCGCGCGGGCCGCCGGTCTGACCGGGCGGGCCTGTGTGGGTCTGGGCCGGCTCGACCGGGCGGACGCGGAGCTGTCGGCGGCGCTGGCCGCGTTACGGGCGGAGGCGGCCGGGTTCGAGGCGGCCCGCGTGCTCGGAGGCCTGGCTCGGCTCTCCGAGCGGCGCGGGCAGCCGCGGCAGGCCCGGCTGTACTACCGGGAGGCGCTGTCCCTGTACTCCTCCGTCGGCCGGTCGCGGTCGGCGGAGGCGGTCGAGGCGGAGGCCCGGCTCGGTGCGCTGGATCGGCCGGAGCCGCCGGAGCCGCCGGAGCCGCAGGAGCCGCAGGAGTCGCAGGAGCTGCCGGAAGCGGAGGGCTCGCCGCCGCCCGTGCTCCCGGGGCCCGCTCCGTCCGGGCACGACCGGGGTGGTGACGAGCGGGGCGGGGCCGGCGCGTAGCCGCGTACGGTCCTGACGACCCGTACGGCGGCCGGGTCGAACGCGGCCGGGTCCAGGCCCGCCACCAGCCAGACGTGCGCGACCGAGGCCCAGACCGCCCAGGGCTGCACCGGCCACCCCGGCTCATGGACCAGCAGCCGTGGCCGGCCGCCGAGCCGCAGCCAGCAGCGGGGGCCCCGGTACACGGCCACCACCAGGGCGCCGGGGTGGCAGTCGGCGAGCTCGGCGGCGTACCGGGCGGGGTCCTCGTACGGGGGAAGCTCCCCGGACGGAAGCGCTCCGGGCAGCACCTCCCCGGACCGGAGCGCGTCGGCCCGTAGCGCACCTGACCGGAGCGCCCCCGGCGGGAGCTCCGCCACCAGGGCGTCCGCCAGCAGCGGCATCGGGTGCGCGGCCGAGAGCCGGACGCGCAGGTGCTCGTCGACGACCCGCAGCGGGCGGTCCGGGTGCAGCAGGGCGGCTCCGGCCCGGCGGACCCCGCGCTGCGGGACGTCCTCGGTGAGCCGTACGGTCGTCGCGGTCATCGGGCGGTTCCCCGTTCGTCGTGGCGCACCGTCACCGGCAGCGGCGCGTGGTCCGTGCGCGGCCGGGCGGCCGGGGCGCGCAGCCGGAGCTTGCGGTAGATCAGGGCCCGCATCCGGACGGCGAACCGCCCCGGCTCCGAGGTGATCCGGGCCACCACCTGCTCGTACCGCTCCGTGCGGTGGGCCGCGGCGGCGCGGGCGAGCTGGCGGTCAAGCGGGCGGCCGGCGTGCAGCCGCGGGGCGAAGGAGGCCAGTTCGGCGGCGGGCGAGCCGGGGTCCAGGTCGCCGTCGGGGACGTTGCCCATGAGGACCGGGACCCCGGTCATCGCCCCGTACAGCGAGACGGAGCCGTGGTCCCCCACGATGTGGTCGGCGGCGACCAGCACCCCCACCCAGTCGGCGTGCTGGCTGATCACCAGGAGTCCGGAGCGTACGAGCCCCGCGAGCCAGCTGCGGATCTGCCATTCGCCGTGGGCGTTCCAGACGTGCGGGTGGAGCAGGAGCGCGACCCGGAAGTCCTCCCGGGGAAGCTCGTCGACCAGCCGTTCCAGCAGCTCCCACTGCTGGCCCAGCAAGGAGCCCGGCCCCCAGGTGGAGCAGACCGTCACCAGTTGCTGCCGCGCTCCGACCCCCAACGCGTCGCGGTAGAGGGCCCGTTGCGGCAGGCTCGCGGTGATCCGGTCGAAGCAGGGGTCGCCCACCACCTCGGCGGCGGGCAGTGCCTCGGGGCACTCGCGGCCGAGGCGGGTCAGGTCCTCGTGGTGGGCGAGCACGATCGATTCGGGCACCACCCGGCCGTCCTGGACGAGCCATTGCCGGCCGAGTCCGTAGATCCCGCGCCCGGTGACCCGGCGGCCGCGCTGCCCGGCGGGGAGCAGCTTGTTGTGCCCGGCGCCGTGCGGCAGCACGATCACCGGGGCGTGCAGTTCCTGGAGTCCGCCGTGGGCGGCCGCCAGCGCCAGGTCGAAGGGCATCTGGACCACCTGGTGCCAGGGCAGGACCAGGCCGCCCAGCTGTTCCAGGAAGTGGTCCACCCCGTGGCTGAACACATCGGGCGCCTGGGTGAAGAACACCTGCACCCGTGCGTCGCCCTCCAGCAGCCGCACGGCTTCGAGCAGCCGCTGCCCCGCCGTGACGGTGTGCACCACGGCCAGGATCTTCCTGCGGGTCCGCCGGGTGGCCCAGCGTTCGACGTCGAGGCGTACCGGTACAAGGGTCCGGTGCGCGTCCGGCATGGTCAGGCTCATCTGATCAGTCCCCGTTTCCGTCGCCGCGGACCGGTGGGTCCGCGTGGGCCGCGGCTGACGGCGGCCCGGGGAAGCGTCTGCCCACGGAGGTGGACGGGTGGCTTGCAGGAATCCTGTGTTCCAGCTGTAGGCGGAACAGCGCTGCGCCATGCGCCCCGCTCACGCCCCCTGTGCGCTCTGGTCCGGGCCGGTGGCTCAGGGAACAGTGGACTGTTCCGCACAGACGTGCGGACGCTGCCGGTGGCGGCAGGAAGTGGCGCACCCATCGGGGGGCGATATGGACCTTCTTGCTCTGGGACCTCTGGAACTATGGCACGGGGACCAGGAGCACATGCTCGGTTCGGTGAAACACCGCTGCGTGCTCGCGGTTCTGGTACACGCGCGCGGAGAACCGGTCGCCGTGGACACGCTCATGGAGCGGGTCTGGGGCGACGAACCTCCTCCCAAAGGACCGGCGACGCTCCAGACGTACCTCTCCAAACTGCGTCGGCGTCTGGACGCCGCGGTGGGGCCGGCGCTTCTGCGCGTGGACCATGTGCCGCCCCGGCTGTACCGGCTCCGGATGAACGACCGCAACGATCTGGACCTGGTCCGTTTCCAGCGGTTCCGCGCCGAGGCGGCCGTGGCGGCGGAGCAGGGCCGCACGGACTGGGCGATCGGGCTGCTGCGGACCGCCGAGAGCATGTGGCGGGGCGAGCCGCTGCCGGAGAGCTCCGGCGAGTGGGCGGCGTCGGTGCGTGCGCGGCTGATGGAGGATCACCGCCATGTCCGGGAGGAGCGCATCCGGCTGGAGCTGGAGCTCGGCCGGCATGCCGATCTCATCGGTGAGCTGCGCGAGTTGGCGGCGGAGAGCCCGCTGGCGGAAGGGGTGGTCGGCTCCCTGATGCTGGCGCTCCACCGCAGCGGGCGGCACAGCGAGGCGCTGGAGCTCTATCGCACGACGCACACCCGCCTGCGGGAGGGGCTCGGCATGGATCCGGGGCCCGAGCTGCGGGCGCTGCACCAGCGGATCCTGGAACAGGACCGGGACCTGACGGAGCCCCGGTCGGCGGCCGTCACCGTCAGGGCCTCCGCCACCCTCACTCCCGCGCCCGCTCCCCCGGCATCGCCCACTCCTCCGGCATCGCCCGCCGCCCCGGTCGCGCGGTCCTCGCCCGCCCCCTCGGTCCGCAACAACCTCCCCCGCGACACCCGGGACTTCACCGGCCGGACGCGGGAGCTGACGTCGCTGCGCGAGGGCGTCGCCGGGGCCGACGGGTACGCGCTGCCGCTCGCCGTGCTCCACGGGATGCCCGGCATCGGCAAGACCGCGCTGGCGGTGCACGCCGCGCACCGGCTGGCCGAGGACTATCCGGCCGGTCAGCTGTACGTAGATCTGCACGGGTTCAGCGGGCGGCGGCCCCTGGACCCGGCCGAGGCGCTGGCTCTGCTGCTGCGTGCCGCAGGGGCCGACGGCACGTTGCCGGACACCCTCGACGGGCGGGCGGCCGCATGGCGGGAGTGGACCGCGCGCAACCGGGTGCTGGTGGTGCTCGACAACGCGCGGGACGCCGCCCAGGTCCGTCCGCTGCTGCCCGGTTCGGCCGGGTGTCTGGCGATCGTGACGAGCCGCAACCGGCTCTCCGCGCTGGACGGCGCCACGTCCCTGCTGCTGGACGCGCTGTCGGCCCGGGAGGCGGCGGCCCTGTTCACCCGGATCGCGGGCACCGCCCGCACCTCCCGCGACCCGGAGGCGCTGGAGCTGCTGGTGGACGCCTGCGGCCGCCATCCGCTGGCCACGACGCTGCTCGCGGGCCGCTTCCGGCACCGGGAGATCTGGGACCTGCGCCATCTCCTGGAGCGGCTGGCGCAGTCGAGCGACCCGCTGGACGAGCTCGACGAGGAGGTGTTCGTCTCGGCGTTCCGCTTCTCCTACGCGGAGCTCGCGCCGGGCACACGCCGCTTGCTGCGGCTGCTCGCGCTGCACCCGGGGCCCGACATCACGGCGGCGGCCGCGGCCGCCCTGGCGGGGCGGGGAACCGGGCTCGGACCCGGCGGCGGGTCCGAGGGCGTACGGCGCAGCATCGAGGAGCTGCTGGACTGCCATCTGCTGGCGGAGCCGGTGCTCGGCCGCTATCAACTGCACGACCTGACAAGGGCGTTCGCGCTGCGCATGTCCTCCGCCGAGGAACCGGAGAGCGCTCGCGGCGAAGCCGTCGGCAGGCTCCTCGGGTACTGCCTCACCTCCGCGCACCGGGCCCACCGGCTCACCCATCCGCGCCGCCGGGCCCTGGAGCCCGAGCAGCTGTCGGTGTACGCGCCCGAGTTCGGCGACGCCCAGGAGGCGGCGGCCTGGCTGGACGCCGAGCGGGCCAACCTGCTGGCCGCCGCGCGTACGGCGGCCGCGGAGGACCCGGACCACGCGGCGCTCTTCCCGCACGCGCTCGCCCCCTCGCTCAGGATCTGGGGCAGTTGGGCGGTCACCAACGAGCTGTACGGCGCGGCCGTGGAGGCGCTGCGCTCCCGGGGCAATCCGCTGCTGCTGGCGCAGACGCTGGTGGAGGCGGCGGACGTACTGGCGCAGACGGGGCCCGGGGAGGCGCTGAGCTGCGCGGGCGAGGCGCTGACCCTGTTCCAGGATCTCGACGACCCCGCGGGGTGCGCCGACAGTTCGCTTCAGGCGAGCCGTGCGCACCTGGCCGCCGGGCACACCGGCCCGGCGCTGCGCATGGTGGCGCGGGCGCTGGCGCTCTACCGCTCCCTGGGCGATCTGCACGGCGAGGCGGACTGCCTCAACATCGAGGGCGCGGCGCTGTATTACGAAGGCCGGTACGACGAGGCGCTCGGCCGGGCGCGCCTCACGCTGCAGATCCACGAGGGGACGGGTGATCTGCTGGGGCAGATCCGCGCGCACAACAACGTCGGCGAGATCCACCACCTCCAGGGCCGCATCGAGCACGCCCACGACCACTTCGAACGGTCGAGGGTGCTGGCCCGGCTGCACAGCGGGGCGCAGGAGCTGGCGATCCTGGACACGAATCTCGGCGCCGTGTACCAGGCCATGGGCGACACTCCGCGGGCACTGGCGGGTTTCCGGCGGGCGCTGGAGAGCCACCGCTCCCGGGGGGACTCGCTGGGCGAGGCGAACGCCCTGATCAGCCTGGGCGCGGCGCACGCCGCGAGCGGTGACGACGACGGGGCGCTGCTGCACTTCACCCTGGCGGAGGAGGTCGCGCGGCGGATCGACAGCGCCTACGAGCGCACCAGGGCCCTGCTCGGCGTGGCCGACGTCCACCGGTCGGCGGGCCGGCCGGACGTGGCCCTGGAGGTCTACGGTCAGGCGCTCCGCCTGACCGAACGCACCGGCTCCCGTCCCGCCGCGGCGCGGGCGCTGGAAGGTCTCGCGCGTGCGGCGCTGAGCACGCACCGGGGCGACCTGGCCGTGGAGTACGGCAGGAGGGCGGAGGGGGTGTACCGGAGCCTGGGCTCCGAGGCCGAGGCGGAGAGCCTGCGGCGGCTGTTGCTGGAGGAGACGAAGTGGACCGGCGCCTGACGGTGCGGGCAGCCGGTCCCGTTCGAGTGAGGGTCTGTGATCACCCTCTGCCGACAGGGCCGGTCAGGCCGTGCGGGCTCACCACATCCATTGGTCGATCGAGAACATGTCTCTCCGAATCACTTTCTTCATAGGCCGAGTTGACGGCGCGAACGGATCTGCACGAACGGATTGCCGGGCTCCGCGGAGCCGACGGGCATGATCCTTGCGGGCGTGGTGGCCCCTTGTCGAACTGTATTTTCGTTCGAGTGAATGTCGGGCATCCGACGGCCTCGTCACGTGCATGTCCGCCCAGATCATGCATCGGATCGATCACCGACGAACCGATAGAAAATCACCCATCGGCTGTGGCGTGGAACGGGGCGGATCCGGGCAGAGTGTCGGGGACCTATGAGGCTCGACGGTGGGGGGACCGTATGGAGTCCGGTGATCATTACGGGGTTGCGGGGTACGGGGCCGGCGGGGCCGTGCCGCCGCCGCCTTCTCACGCGCCTTCCGTCGGACCGCCGCCGCCCGGTGCGGCGCTGCGCGCGGTCGGGGCCGCGCTGCTCAATCTGACCGGACTCGGGCTGGGCTACGCCCTGTTGGGGCGCTGGGTGCGGGCGGCCGGGTGCTGGGCGGCCACGGCAATGCTGTTGTGGGTGGCGTTGCCCGCCGATCCGGACGGGGTGCCCGGGGGCGTCCTCGCCGGGTATCTGCTGGTGCTGGTGCTCGCCGCCGCCGACGGGGCCCGGATCGCCCGGCGTTCGGCGCTGGGCGGGGCGTGGCGGCCCGTCCTGGCGGTCGGGCTCGGGGTGGTGCTGCTGGCCGTGCCGACGGGCGGGGCGGCGGTGTACGGCTCCGCGCGGGACGAGGCGCGGGAGCAGATGCTGCTGGACCGGCTGGCGGCCGGTGACGAGCGGGTCGCGGCGGCCTCGCGGCAGCCGTTCGGCTCGGCGAAGGGTGACTACGAGAAGGGGCTCGACGTCTATCGCGCGCTCGGCGACGACCATCCCGGCTCCCGGGCCGCGAAGCTGGTCCCGGACCGTCTGAAGACGTATTACGACGCCGTCTCCGCCCCGTACGCGAAGAAGCGGCACTGCGAAGCCGTGGAGCCGTTGACCTATCTGCGGACGCTGCCGGACTCGGTCGACGCGAAGCTTCTCGGGGCCCTGGCCTCCTGGCCCGACGAGCCTCTCGCCGAGTCGCTGTACGGCTGCGGGGTCTCGCGCCTGGGCGCGGCGGGCGGAGGCGGCACGGAGCTGGGCGAGTTGTTGCGTACGTTCCCCGAGTCCGCGTCCGCGCAGCAGGTGGGGCCGGCGATCGACGAGCGGATCAAGGCCCAGGTGAAGGCGTTGAAGGGGGCCGAGCCGTGTGCGGCCACCACGGTGCTGCGCAGCCTCGGCGCCACCGCGTCCGGGCTCCCCGCCGAGAGTGTGAAGTCGCTGCGCGCCGATGCGGACCGGGGCGTCCTGAACGGGACGTACGCCTGCGGGGTCGACCAGTTCAAGGACGAGAAGTTCGGCGACGCGCGCACGACGCTGACCGATTTCGCGCGGACGTACAAGAGCGACGGGCGGGTGCGGCAGGCGCGGGACATCGCCATCGCCGCGGAGATCGCCGACGACCGGCCGGCGGCGGGCAAGCGGCTGCCGCCGACGAAGCGGCCCGGCGGGGCCCGGATGGAGCTGGTCATCAGCAATGACGCGCCGAACGCGGTAGAGGTGCTCTACACCGGCCCGGTCACCGGCACCGTCACGCTCAAAGCCTGTGCCGGCTGCAAGCGGTACAGCGCCTCCGCCGGAGGGCGGCAGGCCTGCAAGGCGAGCGGCAGGAGCTACCCGAAGGCACGGCTTCAGCTTCCCGCCGGGGAGTACCACTTCCTTTACAAGCACGGCACGGGCGCGACCGCCGGGGTGGACAGCTACTCCTCGGGCACGAAGGTCCAGCCGGGCTACACGTACACCAGCTGCACCTACGTCATCGAGCGGAATCCGTTCGGGCTGGACCCGCCCCTGATACCGGACCCGGTCAAGCCGGTGGTCAGCCCTTGGGACGCGGGTTCTTCTCGATGACCCGTCCGTCCAGGCCTGCGGTGAGGAAGGCGCCGCCGTGCGAGTCGGAGACGTAGACGCGCAGCACCGGGCGGTCTTCGTGGAAGGGCGAGGAGGGGTCCACGATCACATAACGGCTCTCCGGGTCCGGGACGTTGAGCGTCTTCTCCGCCGTGTTCAGCAGGGCGGGCAGCGCGTCCCAGTCGACGGAGTTCAGGTCGACCGTGGTGTCCCCCGACATCCGCGTGCCGCCCATCTCGTCGTTCTTCGCCCGGCCGTCGCGGTAGCTGAAGCGGTCGTACAGCGCGGAGTTGGACTTCAACGGTGCCTGCGCCGAGGCGTGCGCGTCGTAGAGGGTGAAGTCGGTGACCTTCGTCCCGCCCATGAGCGGCTTGAGCGCCTTGATCGCCGCCCGCGCCCCGTCCGGGGTCAGCAGGTCCTCGGCCTCCGGTACGTCCTGCTCGTCGGACGGGCCGGGCTCGTCGGAGCCGTCGGTGACCGGGTTCGGCGCCGGAGCCGATGCCTGGGGCGCGCTCGCCCGGTCGCGGGGGCGCTCGTCGCCGTCGGAGCCCTTGGAGGAGAACGGGTCGACCATCCAGAGGATGACGCCCGCGATGACCACGGCCGAGACGACGGACGAGGCGGCGCTGATCATCCGGACGCGGCGCAGGTCCCGGCGCTCGCGCTCTTCCGGGGTGCCCGGGGTGCGGGACGGGCCGGTGACGACCTGTTGGTAGCCGTGGCCGTAGCCCGTAGGTACACGATCCTCCGGCGCACCGGGCGGAGACACGGCGGCCGTCTGCGTGGGCGTGGTGTGTACGGACCCGGGGTGCGCGGACCCGGGCTGCGCGGGCTGTTCCCGTACGGGCTCGGTGGGGGTCGGGGCCGGGCTCCCGCCGGTGCGCGCGGCCTCGGCCAGCATGCGGTCGAGGGCCTCGGCGTCCGGGCGGGCCGGGATGTTCCGGGTGAGGAGCGCGCTCAGCACCGGGGTGAGGGCCCCGGCGCGTACCGGCGGCGGGATCTCCTCGTCGAGCACGGCGGCCAGCGTCGCCAGGGTGGTGGCCCGGCGCAGCGGGTGGCGGCCCTCGACGGCGACGTACAGCATCATGCCGAGCGACCAGAGGTCGGAGGACGGGTCGCCCTCGGTGCCCCGGATGCGCTCGGGGGCTATGTAGTCGGGCGAGCCGATGAGGGCGCCGGTGGCGGTGAGGCTCGTCGACTCCCGGATCGCGGCGATGCCGAAGTCGGTGAGGACGGGGCGGCCGTCGGTGCGCAGGAGCACGTTGGCGGGCTTGACGTCACGGTGCTGGATGCCGGAGGCGTGAGCGGCGCGGAGGGCGGAGAGGATGCCGCGCCCCAGTTCGGCGGCCTCGGCGGGCTCCATGGGCCCGGCGGCGAGCCGTTCGTGCAGGGAGGAGCCGGCCACCAGCTCCATCACGATCCACGGGTAGCCCTCCTCGCCGGGGTCGACGATGTGGTGGACGGTGACCACGTTGGGATGGTCGACCCGGGCCAGGGCACGGGCCTCGCGCAACACCCGGGCGCGCAGCGTGCGGGCCCCTTCGGGGTCGTACTCCGCGAGCGCCGGGTCCGGGGGCCGTACTTCCTTGAGCGCGACATCGCGGTGGAGCGCCTCGTCCCGGGCCCGCCAGACCATGCCCATACCACCGCTGCCGAGCCGCTCCACCAGCGTGAAGCGACCGTCGATCACCCGTCTCGCAGGGGCCTCTTCGCTCATGGGCCGTAGCGTACGGGGGGCGTACGAGAGCGGGGAGCGGGGGCCGCGCCGAGGGCTGAAGGGCTGAAGCGGCCTCAGGCCGAGGCGCGTTTGCGTGTGGACGCCGTCTTCTTCGCCGTGGTGCCGCCGCTCGACGACGTCTTCTTCGCCGCGGTCTTCTTTCCGGTCGCCCGGCTTCCGCCGCTTCCGGCGCTTCCGGTGCTTCCGGTGCTTCCGGTGCTTCCGGAGGACTTCTTCGCCGTCGACGTGGACTTCTTCGCGCCGGTGGACTTGGGGGCGGACTTCTTCGCCGTGGAGCTTCCGGAGCGGGTGACCGTCTTGCCGGTCGGGGTGCGGTGCGTGGTCTTCTTCGTGGTTCCCCCGGACGACTTCCCCGAGGGCTTCCCGGCGGACTTTCCGGATGCCTTCTTGATGGGGTGGACGTCGGCCATCTCTCCGTCGCCGTCGCCCTCGTCCGCCGCCTCGGCGGACTGCTCGCCCCGGGACTTCTTGGCCGCCTGCACGCTGTTCTCCAGGGCCGCGATCAGGTCGATGACCTTGCCGCCGCCGGCGTCCTCGGTCTCGGCGGGGCGCACGCTCCCGCCGGAGGCCTTCGCGGCGATGAGTTCCTCCACCGCCTCCCGGTAGTCGTCGTGGAGGCTGTCCATGTCGACCTCGCCGAGCGTGTCCATCAGGGCGTCCGCCAGGTCGAGTTCGGCGTCGCGGACCGTGACGTCGCCGTCCGGGGCGACGCCCTCGGGGGCGCGGATCTCGTCCGGCCACAGGAGGCCGTGCATGGCGATCACATCGTCGACGACGCGGAGCATGCCGAGCCGTTCACGGCCGCGCAGGGCGTACTTGGCGACGGCGACCTTGTTGCTGCGCTTCAGGGCCTCGCGGAGCAGGGTGTACGGCTTGGCGGCCGGGACGCCGTTGGCGGAGAGGTAGTACGCCGCGTCCATCTGGAGCGGGTCGATCTGGTCGGCGGGCACGAAGGCGACGATCTCGATGGTCTTCGCCGTGGGCAGCGGGAGCTGGGCGAGGTCCTCGTCGGTGATCGGGATCATCGTGCCGTCGGCGTCCTCGTAGGCCTTGCCGATCTCGCCGGTCCCGACCTCCTCCTCGTCCAGTTCACAGACCTTGCGGTACCGGATCCGGCCACCGTCGGCGAGGTGGATCTGCCGGAAGTGGATCGAGTGGTTCTCGGTGGCGTTGACCAGCTTGATCGGGATGCTGACCAGCCCGAAGGAGATCGCGCCGTTCCATATGGACCTCACCGTTCACCCCTTTTGACCGCCAAGCACAGTTCGGAGGGTTTTCGTGTGACTCTTATCGTATGACGCCGATCACCGAGGTGGAGGGGCGACGGGTCTCGCTCAGCAATCTCGACAAGGTCCTCTATCCGGCCACCGGGACCACCAAGGGCGAGGTGCTGCACTACTACGCGGCGACCGTGAGCGGCGTGATCCTGCCCCATCTGCGCGACCGCCCCGTGTCCTTCCTGCGGTATCCGGACGGGCCGGGCGGCCAGCTCTTCTTCACCAAGAATCCGCCGCCCGGTACGCCCGCCTGGGTGGCCACCGCCGCCGTTCCCCGGAGCGAGGACCAGAACGCCCGGCAGGTGGTCGTGCGGGATCTGGCCTCGCTCATGTGGGCGGCCAACCTGGTGGTGGAGTTCCACACCCCGCAGTGGCGCACGGACGCGCCGGAGGTCGCCGACCGGATGGTCTTCGACCTGGACCCCGGCTCCCCCGCGACCGTCGTGGAGTGCTGCACGGTGGCGCTCTGGCTGCGGGAGCGCCTCGCGGCCGACGGGCTGTTCGCGTACGGGAAGACGTCCGGGTCCAAAGGGCTGCATCTGCTGGTCCCGCTGGAGCCCACCCCCTCCGGCGAGGTGTCGGCGTACGCGAAGCGGCTCGCGGTGGAGGCGGAGGCGGCCCTGCCGGAGCTGGCGCTGCACCGGATGAAGCGCGCCCTGCGGCCGGGCAAGGTCTTCGTCGACTTCAGCCAGAACGCCGCGGCGAAGACGACCGCCACGCCCTACACCCTGCGGGCCCGGACCGAGCCCACCGTCTCGGCCCCGGTCGCCTGGGACGAGATCGCGGAGTGCCGGGAGGCCGGGGCCCTGGTGTTCCGCGCCGGGGACATGGCCGCCCGGCTGGACCGGCACGGCGATCTGCTCGCCCCGCTGAACGATCCGGAGCGGGCGCGTCCGCTGCCCGTGTGAACCCCGGAAGGGCCCTGGAAACCCCCGGGGGGCACCCCTGTCCACAGGGAATCCACAGCCGAATCGTCTTGACCGGGTCATGACCTCGTTACGGCCCGAGGAAAGGCCACAAGTGGCGGGTGGATTGTCGGAGCGGTGGTGCACACTCTGCGCAGGCGCTTTCTACGGGGCGCGCCGGGAGGGGTGTGATGGACAAGGGCGCGCCATCGGGCGCGCCGGTCCGGGCGCTGTCGTGGTCGTGGGGAGGGGATGGCGTGTTCTCGGGGATCGACGAGGTCGACTGGGCCTCGATGGAGCATGCCTACGGGCCTGCCGACGATGTGCCGGAGCTTCTGCGGGGGCTCGCCTCCGACGATCCGGCGGTGCGGGAGGCGGCGCTCGACGGCATGTACGGCGCGGTCCACCACCAGGGCGATGTGTACGCGTGCACGCTCGCGTGCATCCCGTTCCTGTTCGAGCTGGTCGTGGATCCGGGCGTGCAGGACCGGGGCAGCGTGGTCGAACTGCTCACCAGCATCGGCGGCTTCGACCTCGACGAGGACGACGAGGCGGAGATCGACGAGGACGAGATCGAGGGTGCCGCGAACTACGCGATGGCGGCCGCCGCGGTCACCGCGGGCGCGGGGGTGTTCTTCGAGCTGATCGCCGACGAGGACCCCGGCGTACGGCTCGCGGCCCCGCTGGCGCTCGCCACGCTGCACCGGCACCCCGTGCGGGTGCTCGCGCTGCTCCGGGAGCGGCTGCCGGTGGAGCCCGACGAGGAGGTGCGGCTCGCCCTCGTGGAGGCGGCCGGCCGGGTCGCGCTGCGGCACCGGCCGCTGGCGGGGCGGGCCGCGGAGTGGCTGGGCCGGCTGGCGTCCCGGGCGCACTCGCCGGGGCTGCGGCTCGCGGCCCTGGCCCAGTTGGCGCGGTGTTCGCCCGACGGGCTGCCCGGTGATGTGGTGCCGGTGGTCTCGGGGCTGCTGCGCGAGATGCGTTCGGCGCCGGAGGAGCGTGCCGTTCCGGAGCGGGAGGAGGGGAAGGGCGGCGAGCCGGGTCATGATCGGGCCCCGGACCCCGGCCCGGCCCTGGCCCCGGCCTCCGACCGGAAGCATGACCCCGACCGGAAGCCCGACCCCGACCGGACTCAGGACCCGGACCCCGTGAACTCCGACCCCGTGAACTCCGAGCCGGTGAACTCCGAGCCCGTGAACTCCGAGCCGGTCGACTCCGAGTCGGCGCTCGCGGCGGAGGCCGGTCGGGGCGAGCAGATCGCGGCGCCGACCCTCGTGGGGCGGCTGCGGTCGCTGTCCGCCCAGGTCAACACGGAGAGCGCCGAGAACGCCGGGAGCACGGAGAGCGCCGGGCGCGGTACCCCTTGGGCCGCCGATCTGCTGCGCACCCTGCACGTCGGCCTCGACGACCGGGTGGGCGACCGCACCGCGCTGCTCGCCGACCAGTTGCGCAGCCCGGACCGCCGCCAGCGCATCGACGCCGTACGGATGAGCGGCGGGCTCATACGGGCCTGGCGCGGCCCGTACGAGGAGCTGGTGGCGCTCGTCGGCGATCAGCTCTCCGATCCCGAACCCCGGCTGGCCGAGGCCGCGTCCCATGTCCTGGAGGAGCTGTTCGGCCTCGCCGCGCCCGCCGCCGACGCCCTGGCCGCCCGGCTGGCCGCCGATCCCGGGAGCTGGGTGAAGTCCTGGGCCAGCGGTCCGCCCGGGCTCGGCTCCACGGTGAAGGCCCTGACCCGCCTCGGCGACGCCCGTGCGGTGCCCGCGCTCGCGGCGGCGCTGGAGCTGCCGCAGGTGGCGCACGACGTGGGGTTCGCGGTGGGCCACCTGGGCGCGGCGGCCCGGCCGCTCGCCGGGGCGCTGCGGCGCAGGCTCGCGGAGGTGGAGC
>NZ_JAAGMH010000105.1:0-197115 GCF_010548505.1 Streptomyces sp. SID14515
GGCGCGGGCGGGGCGGCGCGGCGGACGAGGCGGAGGGAGGGGCCGGTGACGCCGGGCCGGGCCGTTCCGCGAACCCGGCCGCCACGGGGGCCGCTCCAGGTGCTGTTCCGGTCCCCGGCCCGGCGCCCGAATCGGCCTCCGGCGCGCTGCCGGGCCGGGCGGCGGGGCGCGGCGACGCGGGGTTCGAGCCGTACGACTTCCTGCCGACCGACCCCTGGCACGGAAAGCACGAGCAGGTGGATCCCTGGCACGGGAAAGACCTCAGGGAGGCCCGTTGGGCCTCCCTGAAGCGAGGCTCGGGCGGCCTGATGGCCGACTTCCCCGCCGATCTCGCCGCGGACCGCCCCGCCGACCGCCCCACGGCGGAGCCGGACGGCCCGGGGACTACTCCTTGAAGCCGAAGAGCGGCTCCAGCGGCTTCGGCAGCAGGTCGTTGCAGGACACCGCTGCGGTCTTGGTCAGAGCGTCGTTCACGCAGGTGTAGTAGTCGCGGTAGACGAGCTGCACGGTGAACGTCGTCGCCACGATGAGCAGCGCCAGCAGGGCGGCCACCAGGCCGCCGACGGCCGCCGTGGTCTGCTGCTTGCTGCTGATGGTCTGTGCCGTGGCGGTGGGCGAGGCGGGCGAGGGGGCGGCGGGCGCGGTCCCGGAGCCGCCGTCCACCGCGGCGCCCGCGCCGGTCCCGGTCCCGGTCCCGAGCCCGGAAGCGTCCCCGGCCGTCCCCGTACGGTCCGTCGCGGAGGCGTTCTTCAGCGGGGTGCGGAGCGCGCTGATCGCCCAGTACGTCGAGAGCGCGCCCAGCAGCAGGGCGATCTCCGTGAAGTCGAACAGGGCGAAGAAGAGGGACCAGATACCGCCGAGCACCGCGTAACGGGCGCGGCGCTGTGCCGGGTCGGTGGGGTCCCAGCGCAGTCCGCCCGGGCCGCCGCGGTCGGCTCCGCCCTTGCCGGGGCCGCCGGAGCCGTTGCCGCCGGGGCGGCCGCCGAAGCCGCCGTTGCCCCGGCCCGGCTGCTTGTTGCTCCACTGGCTGCCCCAGGCCGGGCGGTCGCCGGAGGAGCCGTCGCCGTTTCCGTCGGAGCCGCCGTTCTCGTCCGAGCCGTCGGACCCGTTCGACGCCGAGGGGCGGCGCGGCTGCCACGGCTGGTCCGGACGGTCCGCGGGCGGCGGGGCGAACGGATTGTCCTCCTGCGGCTTCCCGGCGGAGGAGCCGGTGGCCGAGGAGGAATCCGGGGCGGAGGAGTCCGGCGAAGAGGACTGGCGTTCCCGCATCAGCAGAGGGGACCGCTCGGGCAGGGGGAGGCGGAAGGCGGTGCGACGGCGTCGGTCCGGCATGTGGTGAACGTCTTCCCCATCTCGTCATGTCCGCCCGAAGGACGGTTCGTCCGCCCGGTGGACGGCTCGCTGTCCCCTGACGCTACCTCCCGGTCACGCCCCCGTCCCGTGGGGGCCGTCGGGTGTGCCGGTATCGTTGCTGACGGTCGGCCCGTTCGTAGGGTTCCCCGTATCGGGCGAAGCGATACTTTCGTACGACCCTACAAAGAGCGCACCGAGCATGCCGCACTTGCCTCACCCACGCGGCCATCACGTGAGAAAGGGCCCCGACGTGGCCTCCCCGCCTTCCTCCGCCGTTCCCGCCCGGCTGGTCGTGCTGGTCTCCGGATCAGGTACGAATCTCCAGGCGCTCCTCGACGCCATCGGCGACGACCCCGACGGGTACGGGGCGCGGATCGTCGCGGTCGGCGCGGACCGCGACGGGACCGGTGGTCTGGAGCGTGCGGAGCGGGCCGGAATCCCCACGTTCGTGTGCAAGGTCAAGGACCACGCGACGCGGGCGGAGTGGGACGCGGCGCTCGCCGCCGCCGTCGCCGGGTACAGCCCGGACCTCGTCGTCTCCGCCGGTTTCATGAAGATCGTCGGCCCGGCGTTCCTCGCCGCGTTCGGCGGCCGGTTCGTCAACACCCACCCCGCCCTGCTGCCCAGCTTTCCCGGTGCCCACGGCGTGCGTGACGCGCTCGCGTACGGCGTGAAGGTCACCGGGTGCACCGTCCACTTCGTCGACGACGGCGTCGACACCGGTCCGATCATCGCGCAGGGCGTGGTCGAGGTGACCGAGGAGGACACCCCGGAGGGCGAAGCCGCTCTCCACGAACGCATCAAGGAAGTCGAGCGCACGCTGCTCGTCGAGGCCGTGGGGCGGATCGCCCGTGACGGCTGTCGCATTGAGGGACGAAAGGTTCATCTCGGTCATGTCGGTGAATAAGCCCATCTGCCGCGCCCTGGTCAGTGTCTACGACAAGACGGGGCTCGAAGACCTCGCCCGCGGTCTGCACGAGGCGGGCGTCGAGCTCGTCTCCACCGGCTCGACCGCCGGGCGGATCGCCGCCGCCGGAGTGCCGGTCACCAAGGTCGAGGAGCTCACCGGCTTCCCCGAGTGCCTGGACGGCCGCGTCAAGACGCTGCACCCCCGGGTGCACGCCGGCATCCTCGCCGACCTCCGCCTGGACGCCCACCGCGAGCAGCTCGCCGAGCTGGGCGTCGAGCCCTTCGACCTGGTCGTGGTGAACCTCTACCCGTTCAAGGAGACCGTCGCCTCGGGCGCCTCCGACGACGAGTGCGTCGAGCAGATCGACATCGGCGGCCCCTCGATGGTCCGCGCCGCCGCCAAGAACCACCCGTCCGTGGCGGTCGTCACCAGCCCCGAGCGGTACGCCGACGTCCTCGCCGCCGTCAAGGCCGGCGGCTTCGACCTCACCGCCCGCAAGCGGCTCGCCGCCGAGGCCTTCCAGCACACCGCCGCCTACGACGTGGCCGTCGCCTCCTGGTTCGCCGACGACTACGCGGCCGCCGACGACTCGGGCCTGCCCGAGTTCCTCGGCGACACCTACACGCGCAAGAACGTCCTGCGCTACGGCGAGAACCCGCACCAGCCCGCCGCGCTCTACACCTCCGGCGACGGCGGTCTCGCCGAGGCCGAGCAGCTGCACGGCAAGGAGATGTCCTACAACAACTACACGGACACCGACGCCGCCCGCCGCGCCGCCTATGACCACGCCGAGCCCTGCGTCGCGATCATCAAGCACGCCAACCCGTGCGGCATCGCCATCGCCGACGACGTCGCCACCGCGCACCGCAACGCGCACGCCTGCGACCCGCTCTCCGCGTTCGGCGGCGTCATCGCCGTCAACCGCCCGGTGACCGTCGAGCTGGCCGAGCAGGTCGCGGAGATCTTCACCGAGGTCATCGTCGCCCCGGCCTACGAGGACGGCGCGGTCGAGGTGCTGGCCCGCAAGAAGAACATCCGGGTGCTGCTCGCCCCCGCGGCCCCGACCGCCGCGTTCGAGGTCGAGGCCATCGACGGCGGCGCGCTGCTCCAGGCCGCCGACCGCCTCCAGGCCGAGGGCGACGACCCGGCCAACTGGACCCTCGCCACCGGCGACGCGCTCTCCGAGGCCGAGCTGAAGGAGCTGGCCTTCGCCTGGAAGGCGTCCCGCGCGGTCAAGTCCAACGCGATCCTGCTCGCCAAGGACGGCGCCTCGGTCGGCGTCGGCATGGGCCAGGTCAACCGCGTCGACTCCGCGAAGCTCGCCGTCGAGCGGGCGGGCGCGGAGCGTGCGGCCGGTTCGTACGCCGCGTCCGACGCCTTCTTCCCGTTCCCCGACGGCCTGGAGATCCTCACGGCCGCCGGTATCAAGGCCGTCGTCCAGCCCGGCGGATCCGTCCGTGACGAGCTGGTGATCGAGGCCGCGAAGAAGGCGGGCGTGACCATGTACCTCACGGGCACGCGCCACTTCTTCCACTGATCGGACCCGTGTTCACCGGCGGCCGCGCCCCTGCCCGGGGGTGCGGCCGCCGCCGTGTCCGCCGTACGGAACGCGCTCGCCGCTCTGTTCTAATGACACGGCCGTATCCGATGAACGGCCGTGGAAATCCCTAGCGGGGGCAGTCACCGTGCTTGAGCTGAACAAGAGTGGAACGGACCGGTCGGAGCCGGGCCGCCTGCCCGCCCAGGGGCCGGGGCCGGACGCCCGCCCGGCCGGCGATGCGCCGCGTACGGGCGACATCGCCGCCGAACGCGTACCCCTGCGTCCGTACCTCATCGCCGGCGCCGTTCTGTGCGCGCTCTACTTCCTCTACTCGTACTTCCAGTACAGCCGTTTCGGCTCGCCCTCCTGGGACCTGGGGATCTTCGAGCAGGAGGTCAGGGCGTACGCCGCTTTCGACGCCCCGGTCGTCGACATCAAGGGCCCCGGCTATCTGATCCTCGGTGACCACTTCTCGCCGATCGTGGCGCTGCTGGCCCCGCTCTACTGGCTCTGGCCGTCGGCCGAGGCCCTGCTGTTCGCCCAGGCCGCGCTGTTCGCGCTGGGCGCGGTCGTCGTCGGCCGCACCACGCAGCAGCTCCTCGGCGGACGCTCCGGGCTCTGCGTCACCGTCGCGTACGGGCTTTCCTGGGGGATCCAGGAAGCGGTGAAGGCCGACTTCCACGAGATCGCCTTCGCCGTGCCGCTGCTGGCCCTCGTCTGCCGGGCGCTGCTCCTGAAGCGGTGGACGGCCGCGCTCCTGTGGTCGCTCCCGCTGGTCCTGGTCAAGGAGGACCTGGGCGCCACCGTCGCCGTCGTCGGCTTCCTGCTCTTCGTGTACGGCCGCCGCCTCCAGGGCGCGCTGCTCGCCGCCTTCGGGGTCGCCGCCTTCGTGGTCACCCTCATGGTCCTCATCCCGGCGGCCAGCAGCGCGGGGACGTACGACTACTGGCAGAAGATCGACAAGAACGGTGAGCAGGACGTCTCGATGCTGGACTCCGTCCTTGGCGTCCTCAACTCCTCCGTCAAGATCGAGATGCTGGTCTTCCTGATCGGCATCACCGCGTTCATGGCGCTGCGTTCACCGCTGACGCTGCTGATCGTTCCCACGCTGGGCTGGCGGCTGCTCTCGCAGGACAGCAACCACTGGGGCATGGTCTGGCACTACAGCGCGATCCTCATGCCGGTGCTCTTCCTCGCGCTGGCCGACGGCGTCCGCCGCAGCCGCGACTCGCAGCGGCCCTGGCTCGCCTCGTACGCGAAGGTCGCCGTGCCCGTCGCCGCCGCGATCGCCGTCGCGATGACCCAGCATCTGCCGCTGCGCGATCTGCTGCGCCCGGAGACCTACCGCACCGACGACGCCCGCAGCCAGGCGGCCCGGGCGGCGCTGGACGCCATCCCGGCCGGGTCGCGGGTCGAGACGGACATCACGCTGATGGCCCACCTCACCTCCGACCGCACCGTCTACTGGGTCGGCGGAGCCCCCGGCACCGCACCCGACATCGTCGCCATCAACCTGGACTTCGGCTGGTCCCGCCCGATCCAGGACCCGGTGGCGTACGCCGAGCAGCTGCACCCCGAGGCGCGCTACCGGCTCAAGCACCGGGGCGGCAGCTTCGTGGTGATGGAGCGCACGACGCCGGAACCGGAAGAGATCCCGGGCGTACGCAAGGACTGACCCGGGCCCCTCGGCATGCCGCGAGGGCCGCACCCAGGAGCGGGTGCGGCCCTCGCGGCATTCCGGAAGGGAGCGTCAGCCGGCCTTGACGACCACCGTCGAGCAGACCTTGTCCGCGAACGTCTGCTTCTTCTCGTCCCACAGCGGCCACAGGAAGCCGATGTAGCAGGGCGAGTCGAGGATGTGGGCCAGGCGGCGCACGAAGGCCATGCCGAAGCCCAGCGGACGGCCGTCGGCCTCGCGCAGCAGGCGGATGCCCACGGCCTTCTTGCCGATCGTCTGACCGGTGGTGCCCTCCTGGTACAGCTGCCAGATACCGAGGCCGAACGCCAGCAGAGCGCCGATCATGACCATCACGCCGCCGGCCGAGTCGCCCATGGCGCCGCCGATGGCGATGAAGACGATGTACGGGATGAAGATGATGATCCCGTCGATGATCGTCCCCCCGAACCGCAGACCCCAGTGGGCCAGCTCCGGCATGCCGTTGCCGTAGCCAGGCTGCTGGCCGCCGTAACCCGGCTGCTGCGGGTACGCCCCGTACGGCTGGCCGGGCTGCTGCTGGGGGTAGCCGTAGCCCTGCTGCGGGACGCCCTGCGGAGCCTGCTGCGGGTAGCCGTAACCGGGCTGTCCCTGCGGCGGGCCCTGGGGAGGCTGGCCGGGCTGCTGCCCGTACGGGTTGTTCGGGTCGCCGAAGCTCATAAGGGGTGTTCCTTCAACAGACGTGTGGGGACGAGATGGCCACACGGAGGAAGGACATCGATCAGCGGCCCGCCCCCCGTACAACCGCGGCCTTCATCGTTATAAGCGGGACCCGCGTTTGTCCAGTCCGGGGCCCCGGAAGTTGTGCAAGTGCAATCTCCGGTACGGGGGTGGCGCCGGCAATTGGTATGCGGGCGGGGTCATCCGCGAGGATGGGCCCATGACTGCCCAGATTCTCGATGGCAAGGCCACCGCTGCCGCGATCAAATCCGATCTGACCGTCCGTGTGGCGGCCCTCAAGGCCCAGGGGATCACTCCCGGCCTCGGAACCCTGCTCGTCGGGGACGACCCGGGCAGCCGGTGGTACGTCAACGGCAAGCACCGTGACTGCGCCCAGGTCGGCATCGGCTCCATCCAGCGCGAACTTCCCGACACCGCCACGCAGGAGGAGATCGAGGACGTCGTCCGGGAGCTCAACGCCAACCCCGAGTGCACCGGTTACATCGTCCAGCTGCCGCTGCCCAAGGGCATCGACACCAACCGGGTCCTGGAGCTGATGGACCCGGCGAAGGACGCCGACGGGCTGCACCCGATGAGCCTCGGCCGCCTCGTCCTCAACGAGACCGGCCCGCTGCCCTGCACCCCGCAGGGCGTCGTCCAGCTGCTGCGCGCGCACGGCGTGGAGATCAACGGGGCGCATGTCGTGGTCGTCGGACGCGGTGTCACCATCGGCCGGTCGATCCCGCTGCTGCTGACCCGTAAGACGGAGAACGCCACGGTGACCCAGTGCCACACCGGCACCCGGGACCTCTCCTCGCACCTGCGGCAGGCCGACATCATCGTCGCCGCCGCCGGGGTGCAGCACCTGATCAAGCCCGAGGACGTCAAGCCGGGCGCGGCCGTGCTCGACGTCGGCGTCAGCCGGGACGCGGACGGCAAGATCGTCGGCGATGTGCACCCGGGGGTCCGCGAGGTGGCCGCCTGGGTCGCCCCGAACCCCGGTGGCGTCGGCCCGATGACCCGTGCGCAGCTGCTGGTCAACGTGGTCGAGGCGGCCGAGCGGGCCGCCTCCGAGGCCGCCGACGCCGCCGCCGCGGGCTGACAGCCCGGATCCGGAGGGAACCCCATGGGTGCTGGTACGAGTCCGGCCGAGGACGAGGCTTCGGGCAGGGCCACCGACGAAGCCTCGGGTACGGCTTCGGGCAAAGCCGCGGTCACGGACGCGGACGAGGCTGCCGACGGGACCGCGGGCAAGGCCGCCGCGGCCGACGCCGTGATCGCCGGGCGGCCCCGCCGGTCACGGCGGTTCCCCCGGTTCACCCGGGACACCGCCCGGCCCGAGGGCGGCGGTCGGGCGGCGTCCGGCGACGCGCCCGCCCCGGCCCGGCAGTGGCCCCTGCTCACCGTGCTCTGCGCGGCGGGCCTCGGTCTGCTGATCGTGGTCCTGGACCCGTTCGACCAGGCGTTCCGCATCGGCACCATCCTGATCGGCGGTGCGCTGATCGGCGGTGCCGTGCTGCGCTGGGTGGTGCCCTCGGTCGGGATGCTGGCGGTACGGTCCCGGTTCACCGACCTGGTCACGTACGGGCTGATGGGCACGCTGATCGTGCTGCTCGCGCTGGTCGCCCAGCCCGAGCCGTGGCTGGACGTCCCGATCCTGGAGGACGCGGTCCGCTTCACGATCCGCTAGGCGGATCCGCCCGGGGCGCCGGACCGCGGTGCGGGCCCGAGGAGCCGACCCGTGGTGCCCGTCCCCACCCCCGAGGAGGGACGGACACCACGGCGGAACGGGGCCACCGGGCAAGTAGCCCCGGTATGCGGCGAGATGGGCGGCCTTGCCCCGTCCCGACTCCAGAGTCATGGACATGAAAGGCCGGGACAAGCGCTCACTGTGGCCTGTGGCACGGAAGTGACCATTCCGGCACGGTGTGATCGCCGCGCAACGATGGCAGACTGTCACGGCACACAGAGCGGCACGGAGCAGGCAGAGCAGTGGCCGGAACAGCGATCGGGGCGCGTAAAGATGCGTACCCTGTCCCGAATGCTCCCGTGCGCCCCCTCGTCAGGAACTGACACCCTGGTTCCGCGCATCCTCGTGGGTAGTCCAGTTGACGGTCCGGAACGGACGGACAACGGGCGGACCGGGGGAAGCGCGGGTCGGGGGACCCGGCGCAGCGGGGTACAGCAAGCACGTCCGGGGGACATGAGGGGGGAAACGCGATGCCTCGTTGGAAGGCACTGCCCGAAGAGCTCGACCCGCAGATCAGGGAGTTCGCCAGCCAGCTGCGCCGACTCGTCGACCGCAGCGGACTGAACATCAACGCGGTGGCCGACCGCACGGGTTACAGCAAGACGTCCTGGGAGCGGTATCTCAACGGGCGGCTGCTCGCCCCGCGCGGGGCCGTCGTGGCTCTCGCCGAGGTGACGGGCACCCCGCAGCACCACCTCACGACCATGTGGGAGCTGGCGGAGCGGGCCTGGAGCCGGGCCGAGATGCGTCACGACATGACGATGGAGGCCATCCGCATCACGCAGGCCCGGGCCGCGCTCGGCGAGCTCGGCACGACGGCTCCCGACGCTCCCGGGTCCGGCCGGTCCGGCCGGCCCTCCACCGGCGGCCGGCACAGCGCGTCCGGATCCAGCGCGCGGGTTCCCACCGCCGCGGGCCCGGCCGGTGCCGACGCCCCGCCCCGTGACGCCTACGGCAATGACCCGTACGGCGGCGGGGGTTACGTGCCCGGCGACGACGACACGCGCCGACTCACCGTCCCCACCCAGCGAGGCACCGCACCGCACCCCGCCGGCCACCAGGACCGGCCGTACGACGGCGGGCCGGACCAGGGCGGGCGGCGACCGGAGCGGAACACGGCGCCGAACACCGACGGCGGCTCCGGCTCAGGTCGGAATGCGGGCGGCACCGGGCCGGGCAGGACGCCAGGCGGCCGCCGGAAGGGCGTCATGCTCGCCGTCGGGGCCGTCGGCGCGCTGATCGTCGTGGTCGGCGCGGTGCTGCTCGCCCCGGGCGGCGACGAGGCCGCCAAGGCCACCCCGCCCCCGTCGGCGGCCCCCACCACGGCCGCCCCGGAGCTGCCCGTGGGCGTCGAGTGCAGCGGCGCGGACTGCGCCGGGCAGGACCCCGAGGCGATGGGCTGCGGCGGCGAGTTCGCCCGTACGGTGGCCAGCGCCGTGGTCGGCGGCAGTAAGGTCGAGGTCCGCTACAGCAAGGTCTGCTCCGCCGCCTGGGCCCGCCTCACCGAGGCGGCGATCGGCGACACCGTGCAGATCACCGGGGGCGCCGGCCCCCAGAACGGCGAGGTCATGGGGGACACCGACGCGTACACCCCGATGGTCGCGGTGAAGAAGGCGTCCGACGCGAAGGCGTGCGCGACGCTCACCGCCTCCGGCACGAAGGGGTGCACCGACCCGGGCGAGTGACACCGGCTCCGGGCGGTCGGCCTCCGCCCGGAGCCGCCGTCGCCCGCGCGTGCGGTGCGTACGGCGCGTGCGGTGCGTGACCGTCTGTGTGCGGTGCCACAGGGGGCCGGGCGGCCCGGCCCGGCCGGGTCCGATAGCCTGACCGCTGGATGTCTCTTCACGTCAAGATTCGTCGGGCGCGGAGGGTGTCCAGCACCAGGGTCCGGCACCAGGGGCCGGGACCCCCACCGCCAGCTGTCTAAACGGAGACCGCCATGACCCGCACTCCCGTGAATGTCACCGTGACCGGCGCAGCCGGCCAGATCGGCTACGCGCTGCTCTTCCGCATCGCCTCCGGCCACCTGCTCGGCCCGGACGTGCCGGTCAACCTGCGCCTCCTGGAGATCCCGCAGGGCCTCAAGGCCGCCGAGGGCACCGCGATGGAGCTCGACGACTGCGCCTTCCCGCTGCTGCGCAACATCGAGATCACCGACGACCCGAACGTCGGCTTCGCCGGTGCGAACGTCGCCCTGCTCGTCGGCGCCCGCCCGCGCACCAAGGGCATGGAGCGCGGCGACCTGCTCGCCGCCAACGGCGGCATCTTCAAGCCGCAGGGCAAGGCCATCAACGACAACGCCGCGGACGACATCAAGGTCCTCGTCGTCGGCAACCCGGCCAACACCAACGCGCTCATCGCGCAGGCCGCCGCCCCGGACGTACCGGCCGAGCGCTTCACCGCGATGACCCGCCTGGACCACAACCGCGCGATCTCGCAGCTGGCCGCCAAGACCGGCGCCGCCGTCTCCGACATCAAGAAGCTGACGATCTGGGGCAACCACTCGGCCACCCAGTACCCGGACATCTTCCACGCGGAGATCGCCGGCAAGAACGCGGCCGAGGTCGTCGACGACGAGGTGTGGCTGGCCGACACCTTCATCCCGACCGTCGCCAAGCGCGGCGCCGCGATCATCGAGGCCCGTGGCGCGTCCTCGGCCGCTTCGGCCGCCAACGCCGCCATCGACCACGTGCACACCTGGGTCAACGGCACCGCCGAGGGCGACTGGACCTCGATGGGCATCCCGTCGGACGGCTCCTACGGCGTCCCCGAGGGCATCATCTCCTCCTTCCCGGTCACCACGAAGGACGGAAAGTACGAGATCGTCCAGGGCCTGGACATCAACGAGTTCTCCCGTGCGCGCATCGACGCGTCGGTCAAGGAGCTCACCGAGGAGCGCGACGCGGTCCGCGAGCTCGGCCTCATCTGATCCGCACCCGCACCACCCCGAACGCCCCCGGCAGCCTCTGCTGCCGGGGGCGTTCGGCGGTTCGGCGTCCGCGCGTCTACCGCAGGCCCTGCCGCAACGCCTCCGCCGCCCCGCGCGCCGCCGCCACCGCCAGCCGCTGGAGGGCGGGGCCGAAGGTGATCCGGGCCGCGCCCAGTTCGCCCAGCCGGCGCACGGCGGCCGGGGAGTCCGGCGTACCGAGGGCGTTCAGCGGCAGCGGCACGGCGGCGGCCAGTGCGGGCAGCTCCTCGGGCGGCGCGGCGATCGGGTAGACGCCGTCGGCGCCCGCCGCCGCGTAGCGCCTGGCCCGGTCGAGCGCGGCCGCCGACCGGTCCGTACCGGCGGGCGCGTCGTAGAGGTACACGTCCACGCGGGCGTTGAGGAAGAGCCGGTCGCCCGCCGCCTCGCGGAAGCGGGCCAGCCGGTCGGCCTGGTCCGCCGGGTCCAGCAGGACGCCGTCCACCGAGTCCTCCAGGTTGCAGCCGACCACCCCCGCCGTCAGGAGCCGCTCCACCAGCTCCTTCGGCTCCAGCCCGTACCCGGCCTCGATGTCCGCCGACACGGGTACGGAGACCGCGCGGGCGATCCGGGCCACGGCGGCGAACATCTCGTCCGCCGGGGTGCGGCCGTCCTCGTGGCCGAGCGAGGCGGCGACACCCGCGCTCGGGACCGCCAGCGCCGGGAACCCGGCCTCCTCCAGCGCCCGCGCGCTCGCCGCGTCCCACGGGCCGGGCAGCACCAGCGGGTCGTCGGGGGCGCGGCCGTGGTGCAGGGCGCGGAAGACGGAGACCGGGTCGGTCACAGGACTCTCCTCGGGGGTGGGGTTCGCGGTCAGCTCTTGTGGTCGCCGGGCGTGTAGTGGCCCGGGGCCAGCCGGCCGGTGACGCCGAAGCGGTTCCAGGCGTTGATCACGGTGATGGCCGCGATCAGCTGGGCCAGCTCGGTCTCCTCGAAGTGCTCGGCGGCCTTCGCGTACACCTCGTCCGGGACGAAGCCGTCGGTCAGGACGGTGACCGCCTCGGTCAGGGCGAGCGCCGCCAGCTCCTTCTCGGTGTAGAAGTGCTGCGACTCCTCCCAGGCGCTGAGCTGCACGATCCGCTCGACGGACTCGCCCGCCGCGAGCGCGTCCTTGCTGTGCATGTCCAGGCAGAACGCGCAGCGGTTCAGCTGCGAGGCCCGGATCTTCACCAGCTCCACCAGGAGCGGGTCCAGCCCCTTACGGGCGGCGATGTCGAGCCGGATCATCGCCTTGTAGACGTCGGGGAGGAGCTGGGAGACGGAGATCCGGGCCGGGTGCTCGGGGGCGAGGTCGGCGGGGGAGTGGTGGTGTCCGTGTGTCGAGGTCATGAGGACGACGCTACGGTCCCGATGGCACCCCGGTATGGTCCATTGCCATGACGGATTCCTGGGCCACTTTCGGCGCGGACCTGCATCTGGAACCGGTCGGCCAGGGGCTCCGCAGCGGGCTGATGGCGGCGCTGCGGGAGGCGGTGCGCACCGGCCGGCTGACGCCCGGCACCCGGCTGCCGTCCTCCCGGGTGCTCGCCGCCGACCTGGGCATCGCCCGCAACACGGTCGCCGACGCCTACGCCGAACTGGTCGCCGAGGGCTGGCTCACCGCCCGCCAGGGCTCGGGCACCCGGGTCGCCCAGCGGTCCGCCCCGCGCCGGACGGACCCGGCGGCGGCCCCCTCCCGGCCGGCCCGGTCCGGAGCCGGGTACGACCTGAAGCCCGGTTCGCCGGACCTGTCCGCCTTTCCGCGCACCGCCTGGCTCAAGGCCGCCCGCAAGGCGCTCACCGCCGCACCCGACGAGGCCTTCGGCTACGGCGATCCGCACGGCCGCGTCGAACTGCGCACGGTGCTGGCCGAGTATCTGGCGCGGGCGCGCGGGGTGTACGCCGACCCGGAGCGCATCGTGATCTGCTCCGGCTTCGCGCACGGGCTGTCTCTGCTGGGCCGGGTGCTGCGCCGCCGCCGGGTCCGGGACGTCGCCGTCGAGTCGTACGGCCTCGACCTCCATAGAGACCTCCTCACCGAGGCCGGGCTGCGCACCCCGTGCCTGCCGCTGGACGAGCACGGGTCGCGCACCGGCGAGCCGGCCGCGATGCGCGGCGCGGGAGCGGTGCTGCTGACCCCGGCGCACCAGTTCCCCACCGGCGTACCGCTGCACCCGGACCGGCGGGCCGCCGCCGTCGACTGGGCCCGGTCCACCGGCGGGCTGATCCTGGAGGACGACTACGACGGGGAGTTCCGGTACGACCGGCAGCCGGTGGGCGCGCTCCAGGGCCTCGATCCGGAGCGGGTCGTCCATCTCGGCACCGTCAGCAAGTCGCTGGCCCCGGCGCTGCGGCTGGGCTGGATGGTGCTGCCCCGGAGCCTGGTGGCGGAGGTGGTGGCGGCGAAGGGCGTGTCCGAGTGGATGTCCGGCTCGCCCGACCAGCTCACGCTCGCGGAGTTCATCGCCTCGGGGGCGTACGACCGGCATGTGCGCTCCATGCGGCTGCGCTACCGCCGCCGCCGCGACCAGCTCGTCGCGGCGCTCGCGGAGCGCGCGCCGGGCATCGAGGTCAGCGGGATCGCGGCCGGGCTGCACGCGGTCCTCGAACTCCCGGCGGGCGCCGAGCGTTCGGTGATCCAGGCGGCGGCGTTCCAGGGCCTGGCGCTGGACGGCCTCGCCCGCTACCGCCACCCGGACGCCCCGGCCGCCCGTGACGCCCTGGTGATCGGCTACGGCTCACCGTCCGAGAGCGCCTGGGCGGGCGCGCTGGACGCCCTGTGCCGGGTGCTGCCGTAAGCAGTCGGCTTCCGAACCCGCCCCCCGGTTAACTAATCTGACAAGTGGTCCGGTGGTGGAACAGGAAGAAGGCGGCCGGGCCCGATCGCGTACCACGGGGGAGAACCGCGTATGTCCAAACGAAGGCTGAGGTCGAGCACGGTCGTGCTCGGCGGCATGGGGCTGCTCGCCCTGACGGTCGCGTCCTGCGGCTCGGAGCCGGACCGGCGCTGCGCCGACCGGACGACCCGCGAGACCCTGCCCAGTTACGAGTGCCGGGGCGGCAGCGGCGGCGGCTCGGGCGGTTCCGGCGGCGGCCGGGGCTCGTACTACTACGGCGGCAGCACCAGCAGCTACGACGGCAAGGTGCAGGGCGGCAGCTTCGATAAGTCCGCGGTCGACCGCGGCGGCTTCGGCTGTTCCAGGTCCGGCGGGGGCTGAGCGGAGATGGAGCGCCGCACGATCGAGCCGCGCCCCGGCTGGCAGGAGACCGTCGAGTCGCAGGGCGTCGTCTACCCGCTCACCCGCTACCCGGACGACTCGCTGCGTCCGTACTGGGACGAGAGCGCCTACTACGTCTTCTCGCTGCCCGAGGTCGAGGCCCTGGAGGGGACCGTCGAGGAACTGCACACGATGTGCCTGGCCGCCGCCGCGCACATCGTCGAGCAGGACCGCTTCGCCGACCTCGGCATCACCGACCCGAGGCTGGCCGCACTGGTCGCCGAGTCCTGGCGCCGCCGCGCCGAACTGCCCTCCGTGTACGGACGGTTCGATCTGCGCTACGACGGTGGCGGCCCGGCGAAGATGCTGGAGTACAACGCCGACACGCCGACCTCGCTGGTGGAGGCCGCGAGCGCGCAGTGGTTCTGGATGGAGGACCGCTTCCCCGGCGCCGACCAGTGGAACTCCCTGCACGAGCGGCTGGTGGACGCCTGGAAACGGCAGGCGCATCTCCTGCCGCCCGGACCGCTGCACTTCGTCCACTCCGACGGCGACGAGGCGGGCGAGGACCTGATGACGGTCGCGTATCTGCGCGAGACCGCCCAGCAGGCCGGCATCGACACCGAGGCGCTGTCCGTCGAGGAGATCGGCTGGGACCGGCTGTCCGGGCGGTTCGTCGACGACCGGCTCCGCTTCATCCGCAGCTGCTTCAAGCTCTACCCCTGGGAGTGGCTGGCCACCGACCGCTTCGGGCCGCAGGTGCTGGACACCCCCGACAACGGCGGCGGCTCCGGCACCACCTGCTGGATCGAGCCCGCCTGGAAGATGCTGCTCTCCAACAAGGCGCTGCTCGCGATCCTCTGGGAGCTCCACCCCGGCCACCCGAACCTGCTCCCCGCCTACCTCGAAGGACCGCGCGAGCTGGCCGGGCCCGGCGGGGCGGGGTACGTCTCCAAGCCGCTGCTCGGCCGCGAGGGCGCCGGGGTCGATCTGCACGGCCCCGGCTCCCCGCCCGTCCTGCGCGACGAGCCGTGCTGCTACCAGGAGTTGGCCCCGCTGCCGGACATCGACGGCAACCGGGTGGTGCTCGGCGCGTGGATCGTCGAGGACGAGGCGGCGGGGCTCGGCATTCGGGAGTCGGCGGGGCCGGTCACGGACGAGTACGCCCGATTCCTGCCCCACGTCATCCTCTGAGCCACTCCGGGTTAGTGGTCACGGGTACGGGACCGGCCTCAGGCGCTCAGCACCGCCCGCAGCCGGTCCAGGCCCCAGTCCAGGTCCTCCTTGGAGATCACCAGCGGCGGGGCGATCCGGATCGTGGAGCCGTGGGTGTCCTTCACCAGCACCCCCTGCTCCATCAGCTTCTCGGAGATCTCCCGGCCGGTGCCCAGCGCCGGTGCGATGTCCACGCCCGCCCACAGGCCCCGGCCGCGCACCGCCTCCACCGCGCCGCCGCCCGTCAACAGGCCCAGCTCCCGGTGCAGATGGTCGCCCAGCTCGGCCGCCCGCTGCTGGTACTCGCCGGTCCGCAGCATCGCGATCACCTCCAGCGCCACCGCACAGGCCAGCGGGTTCCCGCCGAAGGTGGAGCCGTGCTCACCGGGCCGGAACACGCCGAGCACATCCGCCGACGAGACCACCGCGGAGACCGGCACCACTCCGCCGCCCAAGGCCTTGCCGAGCACGTACATGTCCGGCACCACACCCTCGTGGTCCAGCGCGAACGTCTTCCCGGTCCGCCCAAGGCCCGACTGGATCTCGTCCGCGACGAACAGCACGTTCCGCTCGCGGGTCAGCTCCCGTACGCCGGGCAGATAGCCGGCCGGCGGCACCAGCACTCCGGCCTCGCCCTGGATCGGCTCGATCAGCACCGCCACGGTGTTCTCGGTCATCGCCTCCCGCATCGCGGTGAGATCCCCGTACGGCACGATCTCGAACCCTGGGGTGTACGGGCCGAAGTCGGCCCGCGCCTCCGGGTCCGTGGAGAAGCTGACGATCGTCGTCGTGCGGCCGTGGAAGTTGTCCGAGGCCACGATGATCTTCGCCATGCCGTCCGGCACGCCCTTGACCCGGTAGCCCCACTTGCGGGCGGTCTTCACCGCGGTCTCCACGGCCTCCGCCCCGGTGTTCATCGGCAGCACCGTCTCCATGCCGCACAGCGCCGCCAGCTCCGTACAGAAGTCGGCGAACCGGTCGTGGTGGAAGGCCCGGGAGGTCAGCGTCACCCGTTCCAGCTGGGCCTTGGCCGCGTCGATGAGACGCCGGTTGCCATGGCCGAAATTGAGCGCCGAGTATCCGGCCAGCAGGTCCAGATACCTACGGCCCTCGACATCGGTCATCCAGGCGCCCTCCGCCGTGGCCACGACGACCGGCAACGGGTGGTAGTTGTGCGCGCTGTGCGCCTCGGCGGAGGCGATGGCGGTTTCCGTGGTCGACACGGGATCTCCGTTCGTCGTGCGGCGTGGGCGGGGGGTGGTGCCCACTTTGTATCGTCGGTCGGAACCCGCGCCGGGAAACCTCCACCGCGCGGCGCGCCCGCCGTCGCGCGCCGGGCGGCCGGAATGTGCGGTTCGTCTCAGCCGTGCGCTCCCGTGCTCCGGGCTCCTGCGGTTACGCGCCCTCTCCGCCCCGCACCGGCTGCCGGAGATCGCCCCCGTACCTGAGACAATGGAGCCATGGCCTCTGACCTCCCCACCGACCAGCCGCAGACGGGCCGCACCGGTGCGGCCGCCCGTCCGCGCGTGCTCTCCGGGATCCAGCCCACCGCAGGCTCGTTCCACCTCGGCAACTACCTGGGCGCGGTGCGCCAGTGGGTGGCGCTGCAGGAGAGCCACGACGCCTTCTACATGGTCGTGGACCTGCACGCGATCACGATCCCGCAGGACCCCGCCGAGCTGCGGGCCAACACCCGGCTCGCCGTGGCGCAGCTGCTGGCGGCCGGTCTGGACCCGGAGCGCTGCACACTCTTCGTCCAGAGCCATGTGCCCGAGCACGCCCAGCTCGGCTGGGTGATGAACTGCCTCACCGGCTTCGGCGAGGCCTCCCGGATGACGCAGTTCAAGGACAAGTCCGCCAAGCAGGGTGCCGACCGGGCCACCGTCGGCCTCTTCACCTACCCGGTGCTCCAGGTCGCCGACATCCTGCTCTACCAGGCGAACCAGGTCCCGGTGGGCGAGGACCAGCGCCAGCACATCGAGCTGACCCGCGACCTCGCCGAGCGGTTCAACGGCCGGTACGGACAGACCTTCACCGTCCCCGCGCCGTACATCCTCAAGGAGACGGCGAAGATCTTCGACCTCCAGGACCCGGCGGTGAAGATGAGCAAGTCGGCCTCCACGCCGAAGGGCCTCATCAACCTGCTGGACGACCCGAAGGTCACCGCGAAGAAGGTGAAGAGCGCGGTCACCGACACCGACACGGTGATCCGCTTCGACGCCGAGAAGAAGCCGGGCGTCAGCAACCTGCTCTCGATCCTCTCCACCCTCTCCGGCAGCCCCGTCGAGGATCTGGAACGGAGTTACGAGGGCAAGGGCTACGGTGCGCTGAAGACCGACCTGGCCGAGGCCATGGTGGAATTCGTCACTCCCTTCCGGACCCGCACCCAGGAATATCTGGACGACCCGGAGACGCTGGACTCCATCCTGGCCAAGGGAGCGGAGAAGGCCAGGGCCGTCGCCGCGGAGACGCTGGCACAGACGTACGACCGGATGGGCTTCCTGCCCGCGAAGCACTGAGTCCAAGGACCCTGGCGAGATCATGGCCGCAGGGGTCACACTTGCGGCGGCGGAACGCGCGGGCCGGACACCCGGCCCGCGCGGCATGACCGGAAATCGACCATCGACGATGGAGGAGAACGACGTGGGGACCGTAACGCTCGGCGTTTCGATCGCGGTCCCGGAGCCCTACGGCAGCCTGCTCCAGGAACGCCGCGCGAGCTTCGGGGACCCTGCCGCCTTCGGCATTCCCACCCACGTCACCCTCATGCCGCCGACCGAGGCGCAGTCGGCCGACCTCCCGGCGATCGAGGCGCACCTCGACCGGATCGCCACGGCCGGCCGCCCGTTCCCGATGCGGCTGTCCGGCACCGGCACCTTCCGCCCGCTGTCGCCGGTCGTCTTCGTCCAGGTCGTCGAGGGGGCCTCGGCCTGCTCCTGGCTCCAGAAGCGGGTGCGGGACGCCTCCGGACCGCTGGTGCGCGAGCTGCAGTTCCCGTACCACCCGCATGTCACCGTGGCCCACGGCATCGCCGAGGAGGCCATGGACCGGGCCTACGAGGAGCTCGCCGACTACGAGGCGGCCTGGACCTGCGGTTCCTTCGCGCTGTACGAGCAGGGCCCGGACGCGGTCTGGCGCAAGCTCCGGGACTTCCCGTTCGGAGCGGGCGGCGGGGCGCCCGCCGTCCCCGCCCAGGGCGGCTACACGATCGAAGCGTCGTCGTCGGCCCCGTCGCTGCGGCCCTGAGCCACCTGGGCCGTCTTGCGGGGAGGGCCCCGTAACGGGTGGACCCGCTAGAGCGGCAGCCTGCGGAACAGCGGGCGGGGGACGTGCCGCAGCGCCGCCATCACCACCCGGAGCGAACCGGGCACCCACACGGTCTCCGAGCGCCGCCGCAGCCCCGTGACGATCGCCGCCGCGACCTCCTCCGGGCCGGTCGCGAGCGGCTGCTCCGGCCGCCCCGCCGTGGCCCGCGTCCGTACGAAACCGGGGCGGACGACCATCACCTGCACCCCGGTCCCCTGGAGCGCGTCGCCGAGCCCCTGAGCGAACGCGTCGAGGCCCGCCTTGCTGGAGCCGTAGATGAAGTCCGCGCGCCGGGCGCGCTCCCCGGCCACCGAGGACAGCACCACCAGCGAACCGTGCCCCTGCGCCTGCAGTGCGCCGGCGCACACCAGCCCCGCGGAGACCGCCCCCGTGTAGTTGGTCTGGGCGACCCGGACCGCGGCCATCGGCTCCTCCTCGTCCCGCGCCTGATCGCCGAGGACGCCGAACGCCATCAGCACCACGTCGATGTCGCCCTCCGCGAAGACCTTGCCGAGGGCGACCTCGTGGGAGCCGGAGTCCAGCGCGTCGAAGTCGACGGTCCGCACGTCCGCCCCCCGGCCGCGGAGCTCGGCGGCGGCCGACTCCAGGGCCGGGGAGGGGCGCCCGGCCAGCCAGACCCGGCGGGTGCGCAGGGCGATCAGCCGGCGCGCGGTGGCCAGGGCGATCTCCGAGGTGCCGCCGAGGACGAGCAGGGACTGCGGGGCGCCGAAGGCATCCTTCACGGAAAACTCCTGGTCAGGTGGGGCGAAACGGGGGTCGGGTCGGTCGGGGGGCTACAGGCCGAGCCGGCGCGCCAGGTCGGAGCGGAACGCCTCCGTCGGGTCCAGCCGCGCCCGCAGCTCCTGGAACTCCGCGAGACGCGGGTACATCGCGGCCACCGTCTCCGGCCGCATCCGGGAATCCTTCGCCAGGCAGACCCGGCCCCCGGCGGCGGCCACCTCCTCGTCGACGCCGTCCAGGAAGCGGGCCAGACCGGGCAGGGCCGCGGGCAGATCCAGCGCGAGGGACCAGCCGGGCGCGGCGAACGACAGCGGGCCCGGGTCCGCCGCCCCGAACCGCTGGAGCACGGCCCGCACGGCGGGGCTCCGGCGCGCCGCGATCCGGCGCACCACCCGGTGCAGGGTCTCCTCCTGGCCGTACCCGACGGCGAACCGGTAGCGCACCAGGCCGCCCCGGCCGTAGAGCGGGCGCGGGTCCGGAAGGGCGTCCGACGCGTGGAAGAAGAGGGGCAGCGGGCGCGGCTCACCGGTCCGCGCGCGGGGTGCGCCGCGGTAGCGGACCTCGTTGTACAGGGCGGCCGCGGCCGGGCCGAGCAGCCCGCCCGGCAGCGGCGGGAGGCCGGGGAGCGCGAGCCGCCCCCGGGGCCCTCCCGAGCGCGGTGCCAGCAGAGTGCGCCCCGCGTGCGCCGGGCGCACATCCGGGGGTGCGTGCTCCCCCCGGGTGAGGATTCCGCGCCCGGTCGCCCGGCCCCGGGCCATCAGGTCGATCCAGGCGGAGCCGTACGGCAGCCGGTCGCCGCCCGCGGTGAAGCGGGCCAGCAGATCGTCCAGATCCCCGGCGCGCTCGGTGGAGACGGACATCAGGGCCGTGGCCACGCGCCGCAGGCGGAGCGTGGCGCCCAGGATCACCCCGGTCAGCCCCAGGCCCCCGGCGGTCGCGTCGAAGAGGGCGGTGCCCGGCAGCACCGTACGCACCTCGCCGTCGGCGGTGAGCAGCTCCAGGGCGCTGACCTGCCGGGCGAACGAACCGGACCGGCGATGGTCGAGGCCGGGCAGATCGGAGCCGATCGCCCCGCCGACCGTCACCCTGCCGGTCCCCGGCACGACCGGCGGGAGCCAGCCGAGCGGCAGCAGTACCCGCAGCAGCCGCTCCAGGCTGACCCCCGCGTCGCAGCGCACCACCCCGGCGACGGCGTCGACCGTGCCGATCCGGGCCAGGCCCGTCGTGTCGAGCACCGAGCCGCCCGCGTTCTGCGCCGCGTCCCCGGGCGACCGCCCCAGCCCGCGCGCGATCACCCCCCGGGGCCCGCGCCCCCGGACGACGGCGGCCGCCTCCTCGTGCGTACGTGGGCGGAACCGCACGGCGGTCGTCGGGGCGGTGCGGCCCCAGCCGGTCAAGGACACCGTGTCGACGGACATGAGGGTGACCGTATCGTCCGGGAAATCCCCTTCGCGGCATTGGTGAATTCGCTCACCGGAACGGGTGATGGAGTGAGTGTCAGCGAAGCGTGACGGAGATCCGCCGGACGGGTCCGGGAGAGTCCGGTGCGGGCCGCTGGTGTTCCGGGCCCAGGAGGGTACGCGTTACGTCATGGACTGGCTCAAGAAACTCCCGGTGATCGGGCCCCTGGTCGCCCGGCTGATGGAGACGCACGCGTGGCGTTCCTACGAGCGGCTGGACCGGGTCCACTGGGCCAGGCTCGCGGCGGCGATCACCTTCATCAGCTTTCTGGCCCTCTTCCCGCTCATCGCGGTCGGCGCGGCCGTCGCCGCCGCCCTGCTGAGCGACAAGCAGCTGGACACCATCAAGGACAAGCTGGCCGACCAGGTGCCCGGCATCTCCGACCAGCTGGGCATCGACGGGCTGGTCGCCAACGCGGGCACGGTCGGGCTGGTGGCCGGTGCGCTGCTGCTGTTCACCGGTGTCGGCTGGGTCGGCTCGATGCGCGAGTGCCTGCGCGCGGTCTGGGAGCTGGACGACGTCCAGGAGGCCAACCCCGTCGTCGCCAAGGTGAAGGACGCCGTCCTGCTGGTCGGCCTCGGCGGTGCGGTGCTCGCCACCGTGGCCGTCTCCACCGTCGGCTCGATGGCGGTCGGCCGGACCGCCGACCTGATCGGCATCCCCGAGGGCGGGGCGGGCGGCGTGCTGCTGCGGGTGGCCGCGCTGGCGGTCGCGGTCGTCGCCGACTTCCTGCTGCTGCTCTATCTGCTGACGCTGCTGCCCGGGGTGGAGCCGCCCCGGCGGCGGCTGATGGTCGCGGCGCTGCTCGGGGCGGTCGGCTTCGAACTGCTCAAGCTGCTGCTCGGCAGCTATATGCGGGAGGTCGCGGGCAAAAGCATGTACGGCGCGTTCGGCGTGCCGATCGCACTGCTGCTGTGGATCAACTTCACCGCGAAACTGCTGCTGTTCTGCGCCGCCTGGACGGCGACCGGCAGCAAGGGCGAGGAAGGCGAGGAGAGCGAAGAGGGCGAGGAGAGCGAAGAGGGCGTGGACGCGACGCGGGGCGCGCCGGAGACGGAGGCGGAGACGGGGACGGGTGGAGCCGCCGGGGCCGAGGCGCCCGGCGGCTCCACCCGCGCCTAGGCCTTGTCGGCCGGCCCGGCCGGAGCGCCCGAGGCGGTCGGCTCGGCGGTCCCGTCCGACTCCGTGGTCCCGGCCGCCTCGGTCGAGTCGTCGCTCGCGGCCGGGGTGCGGCGGGTCAGACCGGGCAGCGGCCAGCGGCGGTTGACCAGGAACACCCCGCCGGCCAGGAGCACCAGCAGTCCGCCGACGATCGCCAGGGCGATCCCGACCCCGCTGGAGCCGTTCGCGGCCGACGCGTGCGCGGCCTCCGCCTGGCCACCCGAGCCCTGGTCCGCGCCGGCGGCGGGCGCCGCGCCCTTGCCGCCGGTCCCGGTGTCCGTGCCGGTGTCCACGGACTTCGGCGGCACCAGCTCGCCGACCGGGGTCACCTTGCCGCTCGCGGCGAAGCCCCAGTCGAGCAGGTGGGCGGCCTCCTTGTAGACGGCGTGGCTCTCCTCCGCCGACGGGTTCATCACCGTGACCAGCAGGACCTTGCCGTTGCGTTCGGCGACGCCGGTGAAGGTGTTGCCCGCGTGGGTGGTGTAGCCGTTCTTGACGCCCGCGATGCCCTTGTACGGGTCCACGCCGATGTCCCCGGTGATCAGCCGGTTGGTGTTCGAGATCTCGAACGACTCGCGCTTCTTGCCCTTCTTCTTCTCGCCGGGGAAGTCGGCCGACGCGGTCGCCGCGTACTCGCGGAAGTCCTTCTTCTGGAGCCCGCTGCGGGCGATGAGGGTCAGGTCGTAGGCGCTGGAGACCTGGCGCGGCGCGTCGTACCCGTCGGGCGAGACCACCACGGTGTCCAGGGCCTGGAGCTCCTCCGCGTGCTTCTGCATCGCGGCCACCGTCTGCGGGACACCGCCGTACATCTCGGAGAGGACGTGCACCGCGTCGTTGCCCGACCGCAGGAACACCCCGAGCCACAGGTCGTGGACCGTGTAGGTGTGGTCCTCCTTGATCCCGACGAGGCTGCTCCCCTCGCCGACCCCGGCCAGCTCGCTCTCCGTCACCTTGTGGGTGTCGGTGGGCTGGAGCGCGGGCAGGACCGTGTCCGCGAAGAGCATCTTCAGGGTGGAGGCCGGCGGCAGCCGCCAGTGCGAGTTGTGCGCCGCCAGGACGTCCCCGTTCTCCGCGTCCGCGACGATCCACGACCGGCCCGTCAGCTCCTTGGGCAGCACCGGCACCCCCGGACCCAGATTGACCTGGGTGCCGGACATGCTGAGCCGCTCCCCGCCGAGGCTGGACATGATGCCCGGCGGCTTGGGCTGTTTGTCGTCGCTCTTGTCCTTGTCGGCCGCCGCGGCGGGACTGAGGACGAAACCGGACAACAAAGCGGCGGAGGTGACCGTCAGGGCGATCTTTTTCAGAGCAGGCACGGTCGGAAACGTACAGGGCGAAGATGTGGATGCGGAGCCGGACCGCCTGACCCGCCGCAGGGAACGCCGGGACAGCCCCGTTCGGACGCCACCCCGGGGGAGGGGCCCGGGGGGCGGCGGCGATACTGGACCCATGAAGCTCAGCCGCCGCGTGTCCTGGTTCCTGCTCGCGTTCGGGGTGTGGAGCTGGTTCATCTGGATCACTTTCGTCAAGAACCTGTGGCAGGACGGCAGCGGGCTCGCCTTCGACGACGCGGGCGAACCGACCGGGTACTTCTGGGTGCACCTGCTGCTCGCCATCACGTCCTTTCTTCTGGGGACGGCGGTCGGCGTGATCGGGTTGCGTGGAGTCCGGGCTTTGCGCGACAAGCGCGCATGACGACGGGAACATGGGGAAGCTCGGATGGCTGCAGTGGTCTTCGCCCTGGTGGGGCTCGTGGTGCTGGCGTTGCTCGGCACCGTGCACCGGTATCTGTGGCGGCGCTTCGTCGGTGACACGACGGCGCCGGGCAGTCCGCTGCGGCGGGCGGGCACCGTCGCCGCCTTCGTGCTGCCCCTGCTGAGCGTCGGCGCCATGACGTCCGGCCGGGTGGGCGCCCCCTTCTGGCTCCAGCAGGTGCTGGCCTGGCCGGGCTTCCTGTGGCTGGCCTGCCTGCTGTATCTGACGCTGGCGCTGCTCGTGGGCGAGGTCGTACGTCCGGTTCTCCTGCGGGTCCTCGCCCGGCGCGACAGGGTGACCGCCACGGAGCCCGCGGCCGAAAGCGGAACGCCTTCCGGAACCCTCGCCGAGGTCCCGGAAGAGACCCGTCCCCGTACCGAGGAGCTGGTGCCGTCCCGCTCGGCCGGTGCCTCGGAAGCGGCGGTGCGTACAGCGCCGGAACCCGTGACGGAACCGGAAACGGAAGCCTCGACAGGACCGGAAACGGAAGCGGAGGCGGCTCCGAAGCCCGCGGCCGACGCCCCGCCCGCCTCCGCCCCCCACCCCTCCCGCCGGCTCTTCGTCTCCCGGGTCGTCGGCGGCGCGGCGGCCGCCGCCGGACTCGCCACCGTCGGGTACGGCACATACGGCGTGCTGCGCGGGCCGAGCGTCCGGCGGATCACCGTCCCGCTGGCCAAACTGCCCCGCGCCGCCCACGGCTTCCGGATCGCCGTGGTCAGCGACATCCACATCGGCCCGATCCTCGGCCGCGCCCACACCCGCCGGATCGTCGACACGATCAACCGGACCTCGCCCGACCTGGTCGCCGTCGTCGGCGACCTCGTCGACGGGTCCGTCGCGGACCTGGGCTCCGCCGCCGAACCGCTGGCGGCCCTGCGCGCCCGGCACGGCAGCTTCTTCGTCACCGGCAACCACGAGTACTTCTCCGGCGCCGAGCAGTGGGTCGACCACGTCCGGGAACTGGGCCTGCACCCGCTGGAGAACGCCCGGGTCGAGATCGAGGGCTTCGACCTCGCGGGCGTCAACGACGTGGCCGGCGAGACCGAGGGCCAGGGGCCCGACTTCGGGAAGGCGCTGGGCGACCGGGACCGGGGCCGCGCCTCCGTCCTCCTCGCGCACCAGCCCGTCGTCATCCACGACGCCGTCGAGCACGGCGTCGACCTCCAGCTCTCCGGCCACACCCACGGCGGACAGCTCTGGCCCGGCAACCTCCTCGCCGAGCTGGCCAACCCCACCGTCGCCGGGCTCGAACGCTACGGCGACACCCAGCTCTTCGTCTCGCGCGGTGCGGGCGCCTGGGGCCCGCCGGTGCGGGTGGGCGCCCCGTCCGACATCACCGTCGTGGAGCTCGCCTCCCGTCAGGCGTAGTTCCGTTGCGGGTGCGACGGCTCGGAAGCCCCGGATCCGTCGTCATGGAATCCACACCGAAGGGTCACCGTCAGCTACGGAAACCCGCAGGTCGAAGGCAGGAAACAGCCTTTTCGGACAGGGGTTCCCGTACGTGTCCAATAAAAGGCTGTGAGTGCCCCATTTACTCTTCCAGATGTGAAAATCGTGTGATTGGGTAAGCGCGAACATGCGGCGATGTGCGCGTCTGACACGCGACCGCCGAGGTGGGGCTGGTAAGGGAGAGCACGGCAATGCGGTCGGTCCGGGTACGGATTCTCGCGATTCTCGCGGTATTGGTCATAGCGGGCGTCGGCGCCTGGCAACTGCTCCCGTCGGGGGAGGCGAAGACCGATGCGATCACCGTCGGGACATCGGATGTCGTCACCTCCCTCGACCCGGCCGGCGCGTACGACGCGGGTTCCTGGGCGATCTACAGCAACATCTACCAGTCGCTGATGACCTTCAAGCCCAACGCCGTCACGCCGGAGCCGGACGCCGCCGAGAGCTGCGGGTTCGTCGGGCAGAAGCTCCAGACGTACCAGTGCAAGCTCCGTGACGACCTGACCTTCTCCAACGGCCGCAAGATCACCGCCGAGGACGTCAAGCACTCCTTCGACCGGATCTTCACGATCAAGTCGGACGTCGGTCCCGCGGGTCTCTTCCCCACTCTCAAGTCGGTGACCACCGAGGGCCGCACGATCACGTTCAACCTGTCCGGCAGGGACGCGACCTTCCCGCAGAAGATCGCCACCGGCGCCGCGGCGATCGTCGACCCGACCAAGTACCCCGAGGACAAGCTCCGTCCGGGCAACCAGGTCGACGGCTCCGGCCCGTACGTCCTCAAGTCGTACGAGTCGGGGAACCGCGCCGAGCTGGTGCCCAACCTGAAGTACAAGGGTGCGCTCAAGCGGACCGGCGAAGCGGTCACCATCCGCTACTTCAAGACCTCCGAGGACCTGCAGACGTCCTGGGACAGCGGCGATGTGGACATCGCCCACCGCCAGCTGCCGTCCGAGACGCTCGCCGGACTGAACGCGAACGACCCGGACGTACGGGTGACCGAGGCGGCCAGCGCCGAGATCCGCAACATCATCTTCAACTCCCGCACGAACTCTCCGTTCGGCGACAAGAAGGTCCGCCAGGCCGTCGCCGCGCTGCTCGACCGGGGCCCTCTGGTCCGGAAGGTCTACCAGGGCACGGTCGACCCGCTGTACTCGCTGATCCCCACCGGCTACATCGGGCACAGCACCCCGTTCTTCGACGCGTACCCGTCCTCCGACCCCAAGCGTGCCGAGCAACTGCTGCGGCAGGCCGGGGTGGAGACGCCGGTCGCCATCAAATTCGCGTACCGCGAGGGCGACATGTACACCAAGGAGACCGCCGAGCTGCGGCGTCAGATGGAGAAGGACGGGCTGTTCAAGGTCTCGGTCGAGGCCGTGGAGTGGACGAAGTACCAGAAGGAGTACGCCGCCGGTAAGTACGACATGTACACCGTCGGCTGGTTCCCCGACTTCCCGGACCCCGACACCTTCAGCCAGCCGCTCGTCGGCACCGGAAACGTCCTGCACAGCGGCTACTCCAGCAAGAAGATGGACCAGCTGATCGCCGCCACGCAGCAGTTCAGCGACCGCAGCCGCACCTCCGGCGACTTCAAGGACATGCAGGAGCTCGTCGGCGAGGACGTCCCGCTGCTGCCGCTGTGGCAGAAGAAGGACTACGTCGTCGCCAAGTCCGACGTCGCCGGCTCCCAGTACCTCTCCGACGGCACCGGCACCTGGCGCCTGTGGGAGCTCAGCTGGATCTGACGGATCCGACCGGTGCGTCAGTCGGCCGGGCCCCGGGCAGCGTCCCGGGGCCCGGCCGTCGCCGTACCCGGCAGGAACTCCACCAGCAGCCCGTGGATCTGCCGCACCAGCGGTCGCAGCACCCGGAACCGGGAGAGCGCGATGGCCCGTGCGGCGATCGGCGCGGTGCGCTCGACCAGCCGGCGGCTGCGCTCGGTGCCCTCGGTCCGGTCGTACACCCAGAACAGCACCAGCCCCATCTGCATCAGCCACATCAACTGCGGCAGCAGCGGAGCCAGTTCCGGATCACTCTTGACGTCCGCCCCGGCGATGCAGCGCTCATGGATGGAGATCGCCGCGTCACGGGCGGCCACCGAGTCCTCGGAGAACGGCGAGAGCGGACTGTCCGGATCGGCCGCGTTCTTGAAGAACTGCGCGGCGAAGCGGTGATACGGCTCCGCCACGTCCAGCCAGCCGAGCAGCACCCCCCTGATCCGTACGGTCAGATCGCCGTCGCCCTCCAGCACGGGCCGGACCGCCGCCGCGTGTTCGCCGGCGATCCGGTCGTAGAAGCCCTGGACCAGGTGCTCCTTCGAGGAGAAGTAGTAGTAGGCGTTCCCGACCGAGACGCCCGCCTCCTGGGCGATGGCCCGCATGGTCGTCCGGTCGTAGCCGCGCTCCGCGAAGAGCCGGAGCGCCGTTTCGAGAATCAGCGTGCGGGTCTGCTCGCTCTTCGCGGCCTTGGCCGGCTTGTTCTCCTGCACGTTCTTCTCTTCCTTCACCACGGGCCCAAGGTTAACGGGGGCCCCACGGTCCTCCGGGCGGGGCGGCGCACTCGCGGGCCCCGGGGGCGCAGGGCGGCAGCACCCTGGAGCGGTAGCGGGCGGCGGCGAGCACCGTGCCCCGGGCGAAGGGCCGGCCCGCCGGGGTGGTCAGCCAGTGGGCCCTGGAGCGGTACTCGGCGAGCGCCCACAGACAGACGATCCAGGCGGCGGCCTCCCGGTAGACCTGCCCCAGGTCGCCGACCACGGTGATCTCCGCCAGCGTCGCCGCGTGGTCCAGCTCCGGGAACCGCCGCCGCGCCTCGGCCGATCCGGCCGGTACGAGATCCAGCGGGACGAGCTGCCGCTGCCGCTGGAGCCAGTGCCGCAGATGGACGCAGAGCGGGCACCGCGCATCGTAGAGCACGGTGAGCCGTCGTACGGGGGCGGGCCCGGGGTGTACGGGAGCGGGCCCGGGCTGTACGGCGGTGGGCGGCGCCCCGGTCACCGGACTCACCGCCCGGGCGCGGGCGCGGCCCACGGGCCCTGGGCGGCCGGAGGCGTCCAGCCCTGCGGCGGTACGGGCGGCGTCTGCTCGCGCTCCAGCGCGCTGCGGCGGCGGATGCGGCTGAGCACCCACACATTGCCCAGGTGCATGATGCCGAGCACCAGCAGGACCACGCCCACCTTCACCGAGAGGGCCTCGAACAGCTCGCGGGCGTTGGCCACCCCGTCGGCGTTCTTCAGATAGAGCGTGACGAACCCGAGGTTGACCAGGTAGAAGCCGACCACCAGCAGGTGGTTGACGGCGTCCGCGAGCTTCTCGTTCCCGTGCAGCACATCGGCGAGGAAGATCCGCCCGTTGCGGCTGAGCGTGCGGGCGACCCAGACGGTGAGCGCCACGGTGATCAGCAGGTAGATGACGTACGCGACAACAGTGAGGTCCATGCCCCACCCTCCCTTGAACGCGTTCAAAAATGCTTGTGGGCATGACTGTAGACCCCTTCTTGAACATGTTCAAGAAGGGGTCCTGGGAGGGTGTGAATGAGGCGTTCTGAAAAGACTGTGCTCTAGAGAGACTTGGGCAGCGGCTCGGTCTGTTCCACCGAATCCACCGAATCCACCGGCTCCGGCGGCTCGGTCAGTGCGTCCGCGATCTCCGCGCGCAGCGCCTCACCGTGCAGCGACGGCAGCTCCGCCAGCATCTCGGCCCACTCCTCCACCGAGGAGTCCACCGCCTCCCGGAACCCCCGCTCGACCGGCTTCCGGGCGAAGAACAGCGCCACCCCCGCGACCGGCCGCAGCAGCCACCGCCCGCGCACGCTCAGCACGACGGTGACGTGCCAGGAGCCGTCCTCGGCCGGGCGCGGGGTCACCGTCAGGCGGGCCTTGCCCAGCCGGTGCACCGCCTTGCCGACGACGGGGGCCCGGGCAGGCGGGGGCGCCGACGACGCCCGGTCCAGCGCCGCCCACCAGGCGTGCAGATCGGCCTTGGCGCGCCCCGAGAAGCGGTAGAGCGAACCGCCCTGCGGGTTGTGCCCGTCCAGGGACACCTCCAGCGCCTTGGGGGCCCGGGGCTCGCGCAGCCGTACCCCCACCCGCATGGACATGCCCTCCTCCGCCACGCGGCTCTCCACCTCGATGGCGCGGGAGGGCCGCCACTCGCGCAGGACGGCTGCTTCCGGGGCGCCTTCCGTATCCTTCTCCGGCTCCGGTATCTCCCCGTACTCCGCCCCCGGTTGCAGATGACGCCCCTTCAGCAGCCGGAGGCCGTGGATCGGGCGCCCGTCGGGCAGCAGGATCGCACCGCCCTGCTCGCGGGAGGCCTCGAAGAGGTCCACCACATGCCCGGCGGCCTCCTCGAACCAGCCGCGGTCGAGGGCGGCCACGGAGACCGTGTGCTCGAAACGTGCCATGGGCGGGCCCCGCGACTCAGGCGCTCATGGAACGGGCCTGGTTCAGCTGGCCCATCACCGCGGGGAAGGTGTACGGGCCGACGGCCGGGATCATCGTGGAGTGGTGCCGGCCGCCGCTGGTGACCGTGACCTGGATGAAGCCGGTGGTCCGCTTCTCCTTCATCAGCAGGAACAGCAGCCCGATCAGGCAGAACAGCGCGAAGATGATCGCCAGCACGACCGCGTGCGTCGGAATCTTCTCCTCCGTGCGCGACATGTCCGTGGCCGTCCAGACCGCGCCCTTGAGCGGCATCGAGCCGGACGGGGTGACGATCGCGTCGCTCATCACGGTGATGTCGCCGATCGCCAGCACCGGCACCCCGCCCTGGCCGGGCACGCCCTGCGGCACCGGGAGGTACTGGCCGGGCATCGTCGGCTGCGCCGCGTTGGGGTACCCGTAACCGGGGCCGGGCTGGGCCGCGGACTCCGGCAGCTGCTGCGGATAGCCGTACGCGGGCGGGGCGCCCGGCGCCGGGTACCCGTAGCCCTGGCCGTCGGCCACGGTGGGCTGGTGGCCCGGCTGCTGGGGCGGGCCCCACTTGTACGCGTCGTCCGCGTACGGATTCGGCTCGCTCACGACGATCCCCGTTCTCTTTCGGTCTTCAGCTCCGCTGAACCGTACCGCTCGCGCGTCCCGGGCGCAGCAACAGGCCCCGCCTCCGGCAGCGGTGAGGCTGCGGGGACGGGGCCTGTCGACGTAACAAGCGTTACGGGAGGGTCAGAAGCGACGCGTGATGAGCGCGCGCTTCACCTCCTGGATCGCCTTGGTGACCTCGATGCCACGCGGGCAGGCGTCCGTGCAGTTGAACGTGGTGCGGCAACGCCACACGCCGTCACGGTCGTTGAGGATCTCCAGACGCTGCTCGCCGGCCTCGTCGCGCGAGTCGAAGATGAAGCGGTGCGCGTTGACGATCGCCGCCGGGCCGAAGTACTGGCCGTCGTTCCAGAACACCGGGCACGAGGACGTGCACGCGGCGCACAGGATGCACTTGGTGGTGTCGTCGAACCGCTCGCGGTCCTCGGGGGACTGCAGACGCTCGCGGGTCGGCTCGTTCCCCTTGGTGATGAGGAAGGGCATGACATCGTGGTACGCCTGGAAGAACGGGTCCATGTCGACCACGAGGTCCTTGAGGACCGTGAGGCCCTTGATGGCCTCCACCATGATCGGCTTGTCCGGGTTGATGTCCTTGATCAGCGTCTTGCAGGCGAGCCTGTTCTTGCCGTTGATCCGCATCGCGTCGGAACCACAGATGCCGTGGGCGCAGGAACGGCGGAACGTCAGGGTTCCGTCGAGCTCCCACTTGATCTTGTGAAGGGCGTCGAGGACACGCTCCTTCGGGTCGATCTCGATCTGGAAGTCCTGCCACTGGACCTCGTCCGACACCTCGGGGTTGAAGCGGCGGATCCGGAACGTGGCCGTGATGAACGGCGAGTCGGCGAAGCCGGCCTCGGCCTTGTCGGTCTTGTCCAGGGTCGGGGTAGCCATCAGTACTTACGCTCCATCGGCTGGTAGCGGGTCGTCACGACCGGCTTGTAGTCGAGCCGGATCGACTCGGCGCCGTCGGCGGCCACCTCTCGGTACGCCATGGTGTGGCGCATGAAGTTGACGTCGTCGCGGTTGGGGTAGTCCTCGCGGTAGTGACCGCCGCGGGACTCCTTGCGGGCGAGCGCGGAGACCGCCATGACCTCGGCCAGGTCGAGCAGGTTGCCCAGCTCGATGGCCTCCAGCAGGTCGGTGTTGAACCGCTTGCCCTTGTCCTGGACGGACACGTTCAGGTAGCGCGCGCGCAGCTCGGCGATCTTGTCGACCGCCGTCTTGATCGTCTGCTCGGTGCGGAACACCATCACGTTGGCGTCCATGCACTCCTGGAGCTCCAGGCGCAGCGTCGCGACGCGCTCGGTGCCGGTGGAGTTGCGCAGCCGCTCGACCTGGTCGGCGACGAGCTGGGCCGGGTTCTCGGGCAGCTCGACGAAGTCGTTCTTCGCCGCGTACTCGGCGGCGGCGATGCCCGAGCGCTTGCCGAAGACGTTGATGTCGAGCAGCGAGTTGGTGCCCAGGCGGTTGGCGCCGTGCACGGAGACACAGGCGACCTCGCCGGCGGCGTACAGGCCCGGGACGACGGTGGTGTTGTCGGCCAGCACCTCGCCCTCGACGTTGGTCGGGATGCCGCCCATGGCGTAGTGCGCGGTCGGCTGGATCGGGATCGGGTCCGTGTAGGGCTCGATGCCGAGGTACGTCCGCGCGAACTCGGTGATGTCCGGAAGCTTGGCGTCCAGCTGCTCCGGCGGCAGGTGGGTGAGGTCCAGGTAGACGTGGTCACCGGCGGGACCGCAGCCGCGGCCCTCACGGATCTCCGTGTAGATGGAGCGGGACACGACGTCACGGGACGCGAGGTCCTTCATGACGGGCGCGTACTTCTCCATGAAGCGCTCGCCGTCCTTGTTGCGGAGGATGCCGCCCTCACCGCGGGCGCCCTCCGTCAGCAGGATGCCCATGCGCCAGATGCCCGTCGGGTGGAACTGGAAGAACTCCATGTCCTCCAGCGGCAGACCGCGCCGGTAGCAGGCGGCCTGGCCGTCACCGGTCAGGGTGTGCGCGTTGGACGTCACCTTGAAGAACTTGCCGGTGCCGCCGGAGGCGTAGATGACCGACTTCGCCTGGAAGACGTGGATCTCGCCGGTCGCCAGCTCGTACGCGACGACGCCGGAGGACTTCTTGACCCCGTCTACCTCGGTGATCAGCTGGTCCAGGACGTAGAACTCGTTGAAGAACTCCACGCCCTCCTTGACGCAGTTCTGGTACAGCGTCTGGAGGATCATGTGGCCGGTGCGGTCGCCCGAGTAGCAGGCGCGACGGACCGGGGCCTCACCATGGCTACGGGTGTGACCGCCGAAGCGGCGCTGGTCGATCTTGCCCTCGGGCGTGCGGCCGAACGGCAGGCCCATCTTCTCCAGGTCGAGGACGGCGTCGATGGCCTCCTTCGCGAGGATCTCGGCGGCGTCCTGGTCGACCAGGTAGTCGCCGCCCTTGATCGTGTCGAAGGTGTGCCACTCCCAGTTGTCCTCCTCCACGTTGGCCAGCGCGGCGGCCATGCCGCCCTGCGCGGCGCCCGTGTGGGAGCGGGTGGGGTAGAGCTTCGTCAGCACGGCGGTACGGCTGCGCTTGGTCGACTCGATGGCCGCGCGCATGCCGGCGCCGCCGGCGCCGACGATGACGGTGTCGTACTTGTGGATCTGCATGGTTTCCTCTGGTCCCTCTGTCCCGGCGCCTAGCGAATGTTCGGGTCGAAGGTGAAGATCACCAGCGTGCCCAGCAGGACGGTGAACACCGTGGCGGTGTACAGGAGCATCTTCAGCCAGAAGCGGGTGTTGTCCCGTTCGGCGTAGTCGTTGATGACCGTACGGAGGCCGTTGGCGCCGTGGAGCATGGCGAGCCACAGCATCGTCAGGTCCCAGACCTGCCAGAACGGCGAGGCCCAGCGGCCCGCCACGAAGGCGAAGCCGATCTTGGAGACGCCGCCGTCGAGCACCAGCTGGATCAGCAGGTGGCCGATGACGAGGACGGTCAGGACGATGCCCGACAGGCGCATGAAGAGCCAGGCGTACATCTCGAAGTTGGTGCGCGAACCCTTGGGCGTCTTGCCCGTGCGCTTGCGCGGGGGCTCGATCACCGGGGCCGGGTGGTCGACGTCGAACAGGCTCACGCCTTCGACGTCGCCGATCGCGGCTGCGGAAGAAGTCTCGCTGGACATGGGCCTCAGCTCCCGAAGACGTCGCGTACGGCGTGACCGAGGACGGGGTACAGGGCCCCGACCATCAGCACGATCCAGATGCCCACCACGGTCCAGAGCATCTGCTTCTGGAGTCGCGGGCCCTTGGCCCAGAAGTCCACGGCGATGATCCGGAGACCGTTCAGCGCGTGGAAGAGAATCGCGGCCACGAGGCCGTATTCGAGGAGCGCGACGATCGGCGTCTTGTACGTGGCCACGACTTCGTCGTAGGCCTCGGGGGAGACGCGGACGAGAGCGGTGTCCAAAACATGTACGAACAGGAAGAAGAAAATGAGGACACCGGTGACTCGATGAGCCACCCAGGACCACATGCCTTCCCGGCCGCGGTACAGCGTTCCAGCCGGCACGGAAGAACCCTCCGGGAGCGGGGATTGGGGTCGGCCGGCTTGACTGTCGGTCTGACCCGGCCGGGTACGGTCCACCGGCCCCGGCCATCGTAGCGACGCATTGTCGGTTCGTTCGCGCCGGGGCCTCTGGTGTGATCAAAGTGGCAATCAAACAGGCACGTACGGGCTAGAGCGCCCCGGTCGTGCGGGGGCCGCCGACCGCTACCGCGCGGGGTCCGCGGCCACCAGCTCGACGATGCGGCTCCGGGCGAGTCGCCGCAGCTCCTCGGCGGTCACCGCCCGCTCCTCGTCCGGGTCGTGCGCCAGCCGTACCCGGATCCCGGCCAGCACCTGGTCCACGTGCTGGGAGGGCTGATAGGCGTCCAGGCAGATCACGAAGGCGTGGCCGAACCTGCTCTCGTACGCCGCGTGCGCGGCCCGCAGCGCCAGATGGGCGGCGCGCGGGGCGTCGTGGTGCAGGCAGGGGGCCGGCTCCGCGGCCAGGGCCTCCGCGATGTCCCGGGGCGCGAGGTCGTAGCCCGCCTCGTCGGAGGCGGCCAGTAGGGAGCCGAGATCCGGGTAGGGGCGGTGGGCGGCCATTCGGTGGGCCCAGCGGAGACTGCCGCAGCACTCCAGGAAGGCCGCCTCGGCGGCGGCGAAGGGGAGGCTGTTGAAATGGGCCAGACCGACGGCATGATCAACCGGCGGCCCGCCGGCGGGCGGCGCTCCCGGGCCGTCGGCCGGAAGCGGGTGGCGCGGCTGCACGGGCACGGCCGACCGGCCGGCCGGGGGCGTGGATCGCTTCGGCAGGCCGGCGGGGGACTCGCTGGACCTGGACAGCGTGGACTCCTCGTATCAACTCAACGACATCTATGACATCGACGACATCTATGACCCTGTGACCCCGAAAAGGGCCCTCCGTTCCTGAAAGACCGGCCGGAGCGTCTTCAGGTTCCGCGGGGAGGGAGTGAAGGGCGAGACGAATGTGTCGCAACGCTAGCGAGACCGGTCGGCGGCCGTCCGACAGACCGGAGAAAAATCACCCGAACGGGAGAGTTTCGGAACGTGTGATGGACGTCTGACCTGCGTCGGCCGGGGTCCTGTTCGATGCCCCGGAGTCCCCGATGAGCGAGGCCACGGCAAAAATGCCAACCTTGCACCCTATTCACTCGTTTCACCCGCACTTCACTCGTTTCACCCGTCCCTGCCCCCTCAACGGAGGAATCTGCCCGATGTCGCCCTCGCGTGGTGCCCTTGTCACCGGCGCGGCTGTCACGGCCGCAGCCGCCGTCGTCCTCACCGTCGTCGTCTGGCCGGAGGGATCCGGCAGCGGACCTTCCGGCGACACGGCGTCGCCCTCCGGCACCTCCGCCGAGGCCGCCGCCCCGTCGCCCTCCCGCAGCTATCCGATGTCCAGCACGCCGAGTGTGATCCCGGCGGTCCGCGAGCACACGGCGGCGCGCGGGCCGGGCTGGCAGCCGGGCAAGGACAGCACGGTCGTCATCGCCAAGGGCAGCCAGGTGCTCGCCGACGAGGCGGAGCTGCTCGCCAAGGAACTGAAGATCCGCTACCGGGGAGCCGAACCGGCGCGGACCGGGGACGTCGAGCTGGCGCTCGGCGCCAAGGACGCGGGCCCCGCCGAGTCGTACACGCTCACCGTGCGCGACACGAAGGTGAAGATCACCGCACCCGACGAATCGGGCGTCTTCTACGGCACCCGTACGCTCAAGCAGTCGCTCAAGGCGGACGGCACGTTCCCCGAGGGCGTCGTCAACGACCGGCCGGACCGGCCGCAGCGCGGGCTCAACCTCGACATCGCGCGCAAGCACTACAGCGCGGAGTGGATAGAGGACCGCATACGCGAGATGGGCGACCTCAAACTCAACCAGCTCGGCCTGCACTTCTCCGACGACCAGGCCTTCCGGATCGAGTCGAAGTCCCACCCCGAGGTGGTCTCCGACGAGGCCCTCACCCAGGACGAGGTCCGCCGTATCGTCGGCCTGGCCAACAGCCGGCACATCGAGGTCGTCCCCGAGATCGACTCGCCCGGACACCTCGGCGCGGTGCTCGCCGCCCACCCGGACCTCCAGCTGCGCAACACCGCGGGCGTCGAGTCGAAGGGGTCCATCGACATCTCCAAGCCGGGCGCGGCCAAGCTCATCGACGAACTCCTGGAGGAGTACACCGAGCTGTTCCCGGGGCGGTTCTGGCACCTCGGCGCGGACGAGTACCAGGCTTTGACCGTCCAGAACCCGGCCGCCTCCTACCCTCAGCTCCAGCGGGCCGCCGAGGAGAAGCACGGCTCCGGCGCCACCATCGAGGACCTGGCGACCGGCTGGCTGAACGACCGCGCGGCCGTCGTCGTCCCGAAGGGCCGGACCGCGAAGGCCTGGAACGACGGGCTGTTCCGGGGCACGAAGGTCAAGGCCGACGAGAACATCGAGATCGAGTACTGGACCGGCAAGGAGATCGGCGCCCGCCCGCCGCAGGAGTACCTCGCCGCGGGCTACAAGATGCTGAACCTCAACGACGAGTTCCTCTACTACGTGCTCGGCGAGCCCAACGAGTTCGTCTACCCGACCGGCGAGCGGATCTACGAGCAGTGGACCCCGATGGTCCTGCGCGGCACCGAACCCGTCGCCGACCGCTACTCGAAGCAGATCCTCGGCGGCCGGTTCGCCGTCTGGGGCGACCTGCCGAACGCCCAGACCACTCAGCAGGTGGCGAACGGCATCAGGATGCCGCTGGTGGCGACCTCGCAGAAGCTGTGGGACCCGCGCAAGCCCGCGCTGAGCTGGGCGCGGTTCCAGGAACTGGCGAAGCGGACCGGCAGCGCCGGGTAGGCCTGAGCGCGTTCCCCGGCGGCGGACCGTAGCCCGTGGACAGGTGTGCTGTCCACGGGCTACGGTCCGCCGACCGCGCGCTCCTGGGGAGGGACGCGAGGTCACACACGGTTTCACGCCGTGTTCCACGCACTGCTTCGCGCCCTGGGGGGACTTCTTCATGCTCTGCACCCGTTGCCGTATCAGAACGGCCGTGACCGACGACGGCCTGTGCACCTTCTGCTCGGGCACCCGGCCCCCGCTGCCCGACGGTCTGCAGCCCCCGGCCGCCGGACCCGGGGGCTGGGGCGTCGGCGCCTGGCCGCGTTCGCCCGTCGGCCTGTCGCGGGCGGTGACGGCGCTGCTCGGCGTGGTCATCGCCGCCGACCTGTTCGCCATCGGCACCGGACTGCGCCTGCGCCTCTTCTGGCACCGGCTGGCGACCGAGGGCGACGTGAGCGTCCACCGCGGTGACGGCCTTTTCGCCGAGCGGCTGTACGGCATCGCGGTCCTCGCCCAGAGCGCGGCGCTCGTGGCCACCGCGGTCGTCTTCGTCATCTGGTTCCACCGGACCCGCCGGAACGCCGAGGTCTTCGACGCCGGGGTGCAGCGGATGGGCCCCGGCTGGGCGGTGGGCGGCTGGTTCGTCCCGATCGCCAACTTCTGGCTCCCCTACCGCGTCGCGAGCGGCGTCTGGGAGGCCAGCGCGCAGACCCGCTCGGACGGCGGCTGGCGCACGGTCCCCCGTACCCCGCTCAACCTCTGGTGGAGCGCGTGGGTCGCGACGCTCCTGTGCTCCCGCGTCACCGAGCGCCTGTGGGAGCGGGCCGAGGACCCGGCGGAGATGGTGCGGGCCGCGGGCCTGGTGGCGGCCTCCGACGCGCTGGACATCGTCGCCGCGGTGCTCGCGATCCTCTTCGTCCGTGCGGTGACCCGGATGCAGGTCGAACGCGCCGCGCACGGCGTGCTGCCCGCCACGGTGGTCCCGGGCGTCCACAGGTGACGGCCGCCGCCCGGTGGAGACGGCCGCGACGGGTGGAGACGGCTGCGATGGGCGGAGACGGCCGCGACGGGTGGAGACGGCTGCGATGGGCGGAGACGGCTGCTTCTTGTCGACGATCGCCCCGAAGTGACGATTTTCAGCCATTCGGCGCAGTATCCGATAGACCGAGGGAGACGTCGATGAGTCTGTTGGAACTGATCGAACGAGCCGACGAGCGCGCGCTGGCCGCCGGTGCCGTGGCCTGCCTGGACCGCTGCCTGCCGCTGCTCGCGGGGCCGGCCGCGGAGCCCCTGCGCCCGCTCTGGGCGAGCTGCGAGGACGGACAGGATTGGGCCATCCGGCTCGCGGCGGTACGGACGGCGATGGAGCACGCGTCGATCCCCGACGGCCCGGCCGCGCTCGTGCGGTCGATGCTCGGCGCCGCCCCTTCCGACTTCGCCCCCGCACCGCTGCGGGAGTGGGCCGACGCCTGCTCGCTGGTCGCGCTGCGGATCCACGGCCGGTTCGACGCCCCGGACGGAGACGTGCCGCCGGACGAGGAACACCTGCTCAAGGCGGCCCGCGGCGATGAACCGGCCGCGGTGGGCCCGCTGGTCGCGGGGGAGCTGGAACGGCAGGTCCGGATCCTGGAGATCCTCGCGGAGACCGCCGGCACGGCGGGCAGCGGCGCCGGCCTCCGCAAGGCACTGGACCTGTCCACGGAGGGCCGCCGGGTGCTGCGCGCGGTGATGTCGCGTCGGGCCCGCGGGCGGGGGTGAACTCGGGGCGAGCCCCTGGCTGGGGGCGAGTCACCGGACGGGATGACGTCCCGGGTCCCGGGTGCTCGGGGCGGCGCGGGCGCTGGGGTCGGGTCCGCTCCCGCCCATTACTTGCTGTTTTGCCAAGTGAGTGCGAGTATCGCAACTGAAAGATCCGCACGACCTGGGGGGATTTCCGTGATGGACCCACAGACCGCAGCCGACCAGCTCGCCGCCGCCGAGGGCGCACCCGCCCTCAACCGCTCTGCCACGACAGGCGAACGCGTGGGGGGAGTGGTGTCGGCGGCCGCTCTGTTCGGCACCCTGTGGGTGGCCGCCGAACAGCGGGTGCCGCTCGCGCTCGGCATCCCGGTGTGTCTGGCGGCGCTGGCCGTGGTGGTCGGCTGGAACTACTACCACCGCGAGCGCGCGCTGCGCCGTCCGCACACCCGGCTGGAGAGCGGCGCCGGGATCGCGGCCGGCTTCCTGCTGGGCCTTCCGGCGGGCAATGTTCTGTGGGACACCCCGGACTCCACCATCGGCATCGTGGTCCCGGCCGCGGCTTCCGCGCTGGTCCTGCTGGGCTACCTGGTGTCGCGGTGGAGGGCCTGATGGGCGAGGACGGGCACCACCGGCAGGCTCTGACCACCCTGATGCACTCGCCGGTCCGTCTGGCCGTGCTGGGCACCCTGCGGCGCGTGCACAACGCGTCCTTCGCCGATCTGTGCGAAGCCCTCGAACTGGATTCGCCGGAGCTCTCACGGCAGCTGCGGGTCCTGGAGGAAGCGGGCGTGGTGGAGCTGGCCAAGCTGCGCGGCGAGGGACGCCGTGTCCGTACCTTCGTACGCCTGTCCGACGAAGGGCGGGAGCGCTTCGAGGAGTACCTCACGCACCTGCGGGCCCTGGTCGGCGAAGGCTGACGGCCTCCGGAGGCTGACGGCCCCAGTGCCGCAGAAAGGGCGTCGCAGAAAAGGCATCGCAGAAAAGGCGCCGGAGAAAAGGTGACCGGAGAAAAAAAGGGGGCGCGACCTGGCGGTCGCACCCCCTTCGCCGACGCCGGATCAGGCGACTAGCTCACCGTGCGGCTCAGGCCCACGGGGTGGCGCACCACACGGCGTACGTCCCCAGTGAGGCGGCCAGCCCCGCGACGCCGCCCTTGACGCCCACCTTGATGCCGCGCTTGGCGGCCTCCTTGATGATCAGCTTGGCCGCGTCCGTGAAGTGCTTCTTCTTCAGCTTGGCGGTGATGGCCGCCGTGGCGCCGCCCAGGCCGCCGAGACCGACGCCCTTGAGCAGGCACGAGGTGTAGCTGCCGTAGGCGCCGACGGGAATGTCGCCGCTGAGCTTGGCCTGGATCGCGTCGGCGAACTCGACGCCGAACTCGGCGCGGGTCTTGTCGTAGTCGAACACGCCCTGGGAATCCAGGACGTCGCCGTTGTCGAGGGCCTGCAGATAGCGGGCCAGCTCGTCGACCTGCTCGGCGGTGGGCTCGCTGTCGACACCGGTGTTCTGGGCCGCGGCGCCGTTGTCCCGGGCCCCGGACGCCTCGGCCGCGTGCGCGGTGCCGATACCGGTGAAGGTGACAGCACCGGCCACCACGGTGGAAATCACAGTCGTGCGAAAGCGCATTGCGCTGCGGTTCACGTACAGTCCTTAGTGCGTTGTATGCGCACGAGGTGAGGCCCGGTGATGCTGTCGTGGCCTGCGAAACCTGATGGCATCGCCGGCCTCCCCCCGTGCATCGTCAATATTTCCGAAATGGCCTGGACCAGTCCGGTTGGGCGTGAAAGACGTTAACGCCCAACTGGTGACAGTTCAATTCACTGTAAAGTGAGGCCTCTCACGGGCCGACTGTGGAACGTCCGCGGCTTCACGCCCGTCGCCTGAACTCACTGTTCCGATCGGCCTGCTTTTCGAATGCGCAATTGTCTCCCGCTCGGGGGGAGTTGTCGTCCGCGTAATCCAAATGACTGTCAAGGACGCTGTGTAGCCGCGGTCCAGGAGTTCGCCGACAGAGCACGGGCGGCGAAAGACGGTGTGAACCCGCCGCTCTTCGGCCGGGGCCCGGCCCTGGGGTTTCAGCGTGAGAGAGAGACGGCGAAGGGCTTGAAGCCGTGTCGGCGCAGGATGTGCGGCACGACCAGGATCATGGCCTCGGTGGCTCGGGCCGTGCTGATGTCGCCGAGGTCTTCGATCCATCCGGGCTGCCAGCCCAGGTCGGTGAGCAGACCGGTGACGGTCTTCTTCGCGGCCCGGTCGTCGCCCGAGACATAGACGGTCGGCGGGGTGGTCAGAGTTTCGGGGGCGGTCATGACCATGAACAGCATGGTGTTGAGGGTCTTTACCACCCGGGTGCCGGGGAGGGCGGCCTGGAGTTTCTCGGCGAGGCTGCCGCCGGGATAGCACAGGTCGCCGGGCAGGCCGTCGTCGGCGTCGCGGGTGGCGTTGGAGACGTCGACGAGGACTTTCCCGGACAGCTCGGTGCGCAGGTCGGTGAGGCGGTCCAGGGAGCTGTCGCCGGGTGTCGCGTTGATCACGATGTCCGCTGTGCGGGCGGCGGTGCGCTGGTCCGCGAAGGTGATCCGTGGCGCGGTCCCGGTGGTGCGGGCGGCGGCGTCCTCCGAGACCCGGAGCCCGAGGGTGACGTGGTGCCCCGCGGCGGCGAGCTTGTCGGCGAGGTTGGATCCGACGCGGCCCGCGCCCAGGATGCCGATGTTGGCCATGAGGAGAAGCTCCTTGCAGTACTTCGGGGGGAGAGGGAGGGGGAGGAGAAGGAGAGAGCCGTACGTCAGACGATCGGCGAGAGGGTCTTGAGGGTGGCGCCGTGGATGCCGGGGGCGGAGGCGAGGAAGTCGCGGCTGCCCGTGTTCCAGGTCTCGCCCGCCAGGTCGGTGACGGTTCCGCCGGCCTCGGAGACCAGCAGGGCGCCGGCAACCAGGCCGGAGCGGACGTCGGAGAACTGCCAGAAGGCGTCCATGCGTCCGGCGGCTACATGGATGAGCTGCATGGTGGCGGGGACGGACACACGCACGACCAGGCCGTCGACGAGCATGGCGGTGACGGAGTCACCGATCCGCCGGAAGGTCCGCGCGCTCTCACCGGGCCTGGCCTGACCCGTGCCGACGAGCGCGGCATCCAGCCCGGTCTTGGCGGACACCTCCAGGGGGTGGCCGTTGAGGTGGGCGCCGCCGCCGGCGACGGCCGTGTAGGTGTCGCCGGTCAGCGGCAGGTGGACGACGGTGAGGACCGGCTGGTTGTCGCGGACCAGAGTGGCGGTGACGGCCCATTCCTCCATGCCGTGGACATGGTTGATGTTGCCTTCGGCGGGGTCGACGACCCACCACTCCCCGGCCGGGAGCGCGCCGCCGGCCAGCTCGTCCTCGGCCCACTGCGATCCCGGCCGGGCCCGCAGCAGCGGTTCGCGCAGCACTTCCAGTACCGCGTCGTCGTTGGCGTGGATCTCCGCGACGACCTCGTCAAGGCTTACGCCCCGGGCCTGCGGGGTGTAGCGGTCGCGCAGTGTGACGCCGGCGGCCTCCACCGCGGCGGTCGCTTCGGACATGAGCTTCGTGCCGGCGTCGAAAGGCATGGGTGTGGTCACGCTGGGCTCCCGGGGGTTCGTAGGTGTGGGGCGGCGGTATGTCTCGCCCCCGCACTTCGAAAGTAGGCCGCCCGGTCGTTAACAACAAGTGCATGCTTTTCACTTGTAGAGTTACTGTCATGCAACTGGATCTGAACCTGCTGACCGCCTTGGACGCACTGCTGGAAGAGGGCAGCGTCGCCGGCGCCGCGGCGCGCCTCCATGTCACCTCACCGGCGATGAGCCGTTCCCTGGGGCGCATCCGGAAGGCCACCGGCGACCAGATCCTGGTCCGCACCGGCCGCAGCATGACCCCCACCCCTCGCGCGTTGGCCATGCGTGCCCAGGTTCACGCCCTCGTACAGCAGGCCCACCAGCTCCTGTCCGCCGAGCGGGAGCTCGACCTGGCGGCTCTGGACCGGGTGTTCACCGTGCGGTGGCATGACGCCCTGACCGCGGCCTGCGGTACGAACCTGACCACCGCTGTCCACCGTCAGGCGCCCGGCGTACGGTTGCGGCTGTCCGCCGAACCCGGCACGGACGGGCCCGAGTTGCGGCGGGGTGAGATCGACCTCGAATCCAGCTCCAGTGTTCCGACGCTCCCCGACGTCCGTCACCGTCTCGTCGGCGCGGACCGGCTGGTCGTCGCCGTTCGCCCAGGCCACCCGCTCGCCGAAGACCCGATGAGCCTCGAACGCTACGCGGCCGTCGAGCACCTCACCGTCTCGCGGCGCGGAAGCCTGCGCGACCCGATCGACGACGCCCTGACGTTGCACGGCCTCGAACGGCGTGTCGTCGCCGCCGGACCGACGGCCGCCTTCGCGCTTCAACTCGCCCTCAGCACAGACCTGGTGGTGACCCTTCCCGATGCGGTCACCCGCACTGCCCGGGACCAGCTCGGCCTGGTCTCCATGGCGCCGCCGCTCCCGTTGCCCGATGTCCCGTTGTACCTGCTCTGGCATCAGCGTTACGACGACGACCGCGCCCACACCTGGCTGCGCGACCTGGCCACCGAAACCGTCCAGGCGCTGTTTCGCGCACCCTGCACCGGCGGACGAGCTCGTACACGGTAGGCGGTGAGGCGTCGTGGGGTCTCGGTGGGGCTCGGCGTTTCACATGGCCGGCCGCCGGAGCTGGGGCCGGGGGCGGGCGGACTACGTAGCCACTGCGGGCTCCGCGGCTACCGGGACGCTGCGGACAGGATCACGTCCACGAGCCTTTCCGCAGCGTCCGGGCGACCGTGCGCCCTGGCCGCTGCGGCCATCGCACCCCGGCGCTCCGGATCGCCCAGGAGGGGGCCGACCGCATCGCGCAGGTGCTCGCCGGTGACATCGCCGAGGAGCGCGACCGCTGCCCCGGACTCCTCCAGGTGCCGGGCGTTGTGGGCCTGTTCGTTCCCGGCGGCCGTGGCGAGCGGGATGAAGACGGCTGGCTTGCCCAGGGCGGTCAGCTCGGCCAGGGTGCCCGCGCCGCTGCGCGAGATCACGAGATCGGCCAGGGCCAGGACGTCCGGCAGCTCCGGTCCGACGAAGGCCGTGAGGTGGTACCGGGCGGCCAGGGAGGCCGGAAGTCCTGCGGCGCGTGTGGACAGCGCCTCCTGGTGGGCGGGGCCGCACTGGTGCACCACGTTGGCGCGCTCCAGCAGCCACGGCAGTTCGCCGCCGACCACGTCGTTGATCTGCTGTGAGCCCTGCGCTCCGCCGGTGACGTATACGGTCGGCAGCCGCCGGTCGAAGCTGTGGAGGCCGAGCGCGGTCACGGCCTTGTCCGGGTGGCCGGTCAGGACCTCCGGTCGTACGGGGTTGCCGGTGACCACCGCCGCCGACCGGACGCTCTCCGGCAGAAGCGGCAGGGTCGACTCCGAGGACACGGCGATCCGCGTGGCCGAGCCGGCGAGCTTACGGTTGGCGAGGCCGAGGCGGACGGTCTGTTCGTGCAGGACCAGCGGGACCCGGCACATCCGCGCGGCGAGCCCGGCCGGCACGGCTACGTAACCGCCCGTGGCGAGGACGACGTCCGGCCGGAAGGCGGAGACCGCGCTGCGCGCCTGGGCGACCCCGAGCGGCACGCGCGCCATGTCCCGGACGTTGGCGGGCGACACCATCTTCAGCGGGTTCGTGTGACGCCGGATCTTGCCCGTGGCGACAGTGGTGAAGGGGATGCCCTCCGCGCTGGTGACCCGAGCCTCCAGGCCCTCCGCCGTGCCGATCCACAGGACGTCGAGGGTGCGCCCGGCAGTTGCCAGGCGTGCCCGCAAGGTGCGGATCGCGGTGAGAGCGGGGTACGTGTGGCCGCCGGTGCCGCCTCCCGTCACGATCAGACGGAAGGCGGAGGCGGGTCGGGGCGCGGTATTCACCTGGAGCAGTCTAGGGAGCGCCGGTCGGCCGGGCGGAATCCGTGCGGTGTTGGTCACGCCGTCGATCGCACGGGGGTCTGCACGCAGGGCAGCCCTGGTTGGGGCACAGGGCGAAGAGGAGCGACGACCGGGGCCGCCACCCCCCACAGGAGAGGCCCCGGCCGTCTTCCACGGGGTCGCAGCACGACCCCGTACTCATCTCAGCGCCATGACTGCGTTTTCTGTCACACCGGAAGGCGCCCGACGAATTGTTGCGGGTTGTACAAGTCATGGACGTGGCCCCCGCCGAGCACGTAGCGTGCTGGTTCGCGCAGGGTTGCGCAGCAGTTGACCAGCTGCGATTGAGGACGGCAGGGCGGGTTGAGGGAGTGCTGGGGGACGACGCGGAGCTGACTGCCGCGGTGCTCGCGGCACAGGACGGGGACGAGGACGCCTTCCGTGCTGTGTACCGCGCGGTGCAGCCACGGTTGTTGGGCTACATACGGACATTGGTCGGGGAGCCGGACGCCGAGGACGTGGCGTCCGAGGCGTGGCTGCAGATAGCGCGCGACCTCGACCGTTTCAGCGGTGACGCCGACCGGTTCCGGGGCTGGGCCGCGCGGATCGCGCGCAACCGCTCGCTGGACCACCTGCGGATGCGCAGCCGCCGTCCCGCGATCGGCGGCGACGAGACCGAGCTGACCGCGCGCGCCGCCGAGTCGGACACCGCGGGCGACGCCATCGAGGCGCTCGACACCGACCGCACCATGTCCCTCATCGCCCAGCTGCCGCAGGACCAGGCCGAGGCCGTCGTGCTCCGGGTGGTCGTCGGGCTCGACGCGAAGAGCGCGGCGCAGACCCTGGGCAAGCGGCCCGGCGCCGTACGCACCGCCGCCCACCGCGGCCTCAAGCGACTGGCCGAACTCCTCGGCGCCGACGAGCAGCTCGCGGCAGCCCGGGCCGCCGACGGTGCGTTCACCTCGGACGGGACCCCGGCCGTCGGCCCGGCACAGGGTGCCGGAGGCGAGGCCGGTTCCGACGCGGGCGGAGGCACCGGGCTCGGCGCCGTGCCCTCCCAGCGGCCCGGCCGGGGCGGTCCGGCGGCGCCCGCCGGGGTCACTCCCGGTGTGACGCATTCGCGACCGTGGACGCAGAAGGACATGTGATGGCCGACGAGCACTACGAGTGGCTTGACAAGGACGCGGCGGAGAGACTTCTCCGCGGCGAACCGGTCGTCCCCGTCGGCGACCAGGCCCGCACCGACGCCTTCCGGCTCGCCGAAGCGCTCGGCACGGCCCGCGGCGCCCTGCGTACCGCGGCAGGCGAACTCCCCGGCGAGGACGCCGTCCTCGCCGCGTTCCGGCAGGCCGGCCACGGCAACGGGGTGGACCGGCTCGCCGGCCGCGACGCCGGCGCCGCCCTCCCCGGCCGGCCCGGGATGCTGCACGCCGTCCATATCGGCTCCGCCCCCGGCACCCCGCCCCGCCGCCCGCGCTGGAGCCGGCCGGTCCGCTTCGGCCTGGTCGCCTCGCTCGCGGGCTGTGCGCTCGGCGGGGTCGCGGTCGCCGCCGGTACGGGCGTGTTCACCGGAACCTTCGGCGGACAGGGCTCACCCGCGCCCGCCACCTCCGTATCGGCTGCCGTGACCCCCGGGCCGCTGAGCTCCAGCGGACCGGCCGACGACCCGTCGTCACCGGCGGACCCGTCTTCGCCCGACGCACCGGAGGCGTCCTCCTCGCCCGCGACCCGGGAGTCCGCCGGGTCCGAGAAGCCCGAGGGGGCGCGGACCGGCGACACCGGCCGGGAGTCCGGCGACGACCGTCCGGGCACCCCGGACCGGCCGGGCGGCGACGGCCGGGAGGAGACCTCCGGGGGCGGCGACGACCGGGACGAACGTCCCGGCGGGTCCGGCGACGGCAAGGACTCCGGGAACTGGTACGAGAAGTCCGTCAAGGCCTGCAAGGCCTTCCGCAACGGCACCCTGGACGACCGGAGCCGACGCCAGCTGATCGAGTTCGCGAAGGGCGAGAAGAACCTGGAGCGCTTCTGCGACCGCCTCCTCGGCGGGAGCGGCGGCAGTGGCGGGAGCGGTGGTTCCGGCGGCTCCGGTGGTTCCGGTGGCGGCGGGGACGACGATGACGACGGTGGTCAGAGCGGACCGGGAGGCGGCGGCTCGCTGCCGCCCGTCTCCTTCCAGCCCGTACCGCGCTCCGGCTTCGCCCCGGAGAAGCCGGTGGAGACCGGGACGGACGCCGACGGGGCGGATGCCGGGATCCCGCCGCTCCCGAAGAACACCGGCGCGGCCTCCGTACTCACCCGCTGACCTGCGGATCCAGGGGCCGATGAACGGTCCTGTGAACGGCCTGGCGAACGGCCCGGACAGCCAGGTGTGACGTTTTTCGGAGGCCGGGCGCAGTACAGAGTGAGCCGACTGGTCATCGGCCGCGCAACGAGCCGGGGTTCCCCCCGTACCTTCGGCTCAGCGCATCGGCGCGGGCGGGACACGTTCCCCCGGTCCCGCCCGCGCCCTCTCTCCCCGTCCGTACCGGCCGCGCGCCGGGTCACCAGGAGACGACGACCTTGTCGCCGTTCTTCACCTGGTCGAACAGTGCCGCGACCTTCTTCTTGTCCCGTACGTTGACGCAGCCGTGCGACGCGCCGCCGTAGCCGTTGGCCGCGAAGTCGGCGGAGTAGTGCACCGCCTGGCCGCCGCTGAAGAACAGGGCGTACGGCATCGGGGTGTCGTAGAGCGTCGACACATGGTCCCGGGACTTCCAGAACACCTCGAACACCCCCTCGCGGGTGGGCGTGTACTCCGAGCCGAAGCGCACGTCCATCGCGGAGACGACCTTGCCGTTGATCATCCACGCCAGGGTCCGGCTCTTCTTGCTGATGCACAGGACCCGGCCCTTCAGGCACCGTTCGTCCGGCGTGGCCACCGGCCGCTCGGTCGGCGGGCGCAGTTCGGCGGCCGTCGGCACCCGGGTCATGGCCAGCAGCCGCTTCCAGGTGACCTCGTCGGCGCTTCCGGTGACCGCCAGCCGCCGCTTGGCCTGGAAGGACCGTACGGCGTCGGCGGTGACGGAGCCGTAGTAGCCGGTGGGGTTGCGCCCGAAGTGGCCGATCTGGCGGAGCCGGGCCTGGAGTTCCCGCACCTGGTCGCTCTCGGACCCGGTCCGCATCAGGACGCGCGGCGGCGGTGCGGTGCTCGGCTCGGGGGCGGGGCGGGCGGTCGTCCTGGCCGGGGCGGGCGCGGCGGTGGACGCCGACGGGCTCGGCGGCGGGGTCGTGGGCGGTGCGGCGTCGTCGGTGGCGGGGGCCGTGGGGGAGGGGCTCGCGGTCGGCGCGGCGGCCTGCGTGGCCCGCACCGGCGGCGGTGCGTCCTGCGCCCCTGTGGCGGTCCCCGGTTCGCACCCGGTCGCGAGGGCGGCCAGGGCGACGATCGATACGGCGGTGACGCGACGCGCATGCGGTCGTCCGCTCCCGGGCGCCTGACCCGATACGCCCGGCCCCGGTATCGCTCCCCGCGCCCGCGAGCCCTTCTCGCCGCCCGGTCCTCGGCCGTCCCACCCGCTGTTCGTGTCCGCCATCGCTCGGTCCCCCCTGCCTCACCCGTCCGCCCGGTGCCTCCTGTACGGATTCCCGCCCGGCCCGGTCACCGAATCCTCCGTCGGACGCAAGCCGCGCGTCCAGCCCCCCGAGGGGTCGCCCGGTGGATCATGGCCGGGTCCGGCCCGCCGGACCCGGCCCTCTTCCGCAGGGTGCCGGACCGTCGATATCGCCTGGTGAAACCCCTGGACGGCGACCCGTGCCGGCGTGCGAGACTCCGTCCATGCTGGGTGTCACCGATCTTCCGACTTATCTCGCCGGTCTGGCGCTGATCGTTCTTCTGCCGGGGCCGAACTCGTTGTACGTGCTCTCCGTCGCGGCCCGACGCGGCGTGCGTACCGGCTATACGGCCGCCGCGGGCGTCTGGACCGGGGACACCGTCCTGATGACGCTCTCCGCGCTCGGCGCCGCGTCCCTGCTCCAGACCACGCCCCTGCTCTTCGCGATCGTCAAGTACGCGGGCGCGGGCTATCTGACCTGGATGGCCATCGGGATGCTGCGGGCGGCCGTGTCCCTGTGGCGCGAGCGGCACCGGCGTACCGCCGAACTGGTCGAGACGGCCGAGACGCCCGACGGCGCGGCCTCCATGGAGAGGCCCTACCGCCGGGCGCTGGTGGTCAGTCTGATCAACCCGAAGGCGATCCTGTTCCTGATCTCCTTCTTCGTCCAGTTCGTCGACCCGGGCTATGCCTACCCGGCCCTGTCGTTCCTGGTGCTGGGCACGCTGCTCCAGCTCGCCAGCTTCGCTTACCTCTCGGTGCTGATCTTCGGCGGCACCCGGCTGGCCGCCGCCTTCCGTCGGCGCAAGCGGCTGTCGGCGGGGGCCACTTCGGCGGCGGGCGTCCTGTTCCTCGGGTTCGCCGCCAAGCTCTCGCTCAGCAGCGTCTGAGGCGCTCGGCGCCCGGGCGTCCGGGCATCCGGTGAATCGAGCCGCCGGAACGGCCTGTTCAGTGGTGCCAGGCCTTTCCGCCGACGTTGTGGATCATCCGCTGGAGCACCTTGAGCGCGGCGACGTACTCCGCCTCCTCGATGCCCTCGTGGATCTCCGCGCTCGCCTGCGCGACCCGGGCGTACGCCTTCTCGCGCAGCGCGCGCCCCTCGGCGGTCATCCGCAGCCGGGAGCCGGAGTCCTCGGTGGCCAGCCCCCGTTCGAGGAGGCTCTCGACGGCCTCCTCCATGCCGTCGGCCCCGGTGTCGAGGTAGCCGCTGAGCAGGGTGACCAGTTCGGCCCGGTCCCGCCCCTCCTCGTCCGCTCCGTCCAGTTGGTTGAGCACCCACCAGGGCGGCTGGGTGAGTCCGTGTTCGGCCAGCGCCGACCGGATGTGGGTGACCGTCGCCTCGTGCGCGGCCCAGCTCCAGTAGCCGATCGGCTGGCGGGCGAGTCCCGCGTCGTCGTGTGAGTAGTCCATGCCGCCGAACGTAGAACCTCAAGCATTGTTGAGGTCAAGTCCGGTCGGTCCTCCGTCGCCGTGCGAGCACCGGACCCTCTCCGCCGCGCGTGCCCGGTCATCCGGCGGACGCGCAGAGTTCACCCGCTGTCGTGGCAGGTGTCACCCGATCCTTCCGCCGTCTCACTACGTTGTCGGGACCATGATCGAAGGCGAGGGCGCGCGTGCCGAAACTGTCCGTTGTCGTACCGTTCCACAATGTCGCGGCCTACGCCCCGACCACGCTGGCCGGTCTGGCCCGCAACGCGGACCCGGACATCGAGTTCCTGCTGGTCGATGACGCGTCCACCGACGGCACGCAGGACATCGTCGACCACTGGGCCGAGCGGCTGCCGCGCGCCCGGGTGATCAGACACGGTACGAACGTCGGCATCGCGGCCGCCCGCAACAGCGGCATCGACGCCGCCGACGGCGACTACCTCACCTTCCTCGACGGCGACGACTGGTACGCCCCCGGCCATCTCGTCCGGCTGATGCGCGCCGCCCAGGACCTCGACTGCGACTTCGCCCGCACCGACCACGTCCAGTCCACCGGCACCACCCGCGTCGTGCGGCGCGCCCCCGCGCCGCTCCGCGACACCGTGCTCGACCCCCGCGACGGCATCGGGGCGCCCGAGCGCGAGACCATGGTCGACTACCCGTTCGTCTGGGCCGGGATCTACCACCGGCGGCTCTTCGCGGACGGCGCCCAGCGCTTCGCCACCGAACTGCGCACCGCCGAGGACCGGTTGTGGATCTGGCAGCTCCATCTGCGCGCCCGCAGTTACGCGGCGCTCGGGCTGTACGGCATTTTCTACCGGCGCGGGGTCACCACCTCCCTGACCCAGATCAAGGACGCCCGCCAGCTCGACTTCTTCGCCTCCTACGACACCCTGCTCGACGAGCTCCGTGCCGACCGGGACGCGGACATCCTGCTGCCGAAGGCCGTCCGTACCTACTGCGCGATGATCGCCTTCCACAACGAGAAGGCCGACGACTACGAGCCCGCCACCGCCCGCCGGTTGCGCGCCGAGTCCACCGCCGCGCTGGGCCGGATGCCGCAGGATGTGCTCGACCGCACGCTGACGATGATCGACGACAAGCGCGGCACGCTGCTCAGCCGTCTGCGCACCAAGCAGACCAAGCCGACCAAGCAGAAGGCCGCCTGACCGATGACCGCACCCAAGCCCGTGTCCACGTCCGTACCCGCGCCCGTGTCCACGTCCGAATCCGCGCCCGGTCCCGTGCTCGCGCCCGTAACCACGCCTGTAACCCCGCCTGTACGTACGCCCCCGCGCACCCAGGTCTTCCAGGTCTCCACCCTGTACGGGGCGGCCACCCTCGCCGCCGCGCTCGACGCCGGACAGTTCGGCCGGGCCACCGACAGCCACCGCATCCTGCTGGTCTCCAACAACGCGGCCGTCCCCGAAACGGCCCTCCGCCTGGAGGAGATGCGCGGCTACGGCCCCCTCGCCGCCCGCTTCGACGCCGTCGTCGACTGGAACGAGGCGATCAGCCCGCACCACCCCAGCGGCTGGGGCCCCCGCTCCGAGGAGACCGTCCTGTGGCAGCGGGCCTTCCGCCTCGCCTGGGACATCGCGCCCGACGCCCCCGTCGACCTGGCCGTGGAGTCCATCCAGGTCAACCCGGCCCGCGCGCTCGCCGCGATCTTCTCCGAGAGCGCCGTGCACGTCTACGCCGACGGCCTGATGAGCTACGGCCCCACCCGCAACCGGCTGCCCCAGTCCATCGCCTGCCGCATCCGGCGCGTCCTCCACCTCGACCTGGTCACCGGAGTGCGCCCGCTCCTCCTCGCCGAGGCCGGCGTCGAACCCGAACTCGTCCCCGACGACGCCTTCCGCGCCGTCCTCTCCGAGATCGCCGCCGCGGCCGAGGGCGACAAGGGGCTCGCCGCCGCCGAGGCCGCCGCCCCCACCGCGATGCTGCTCGGCCAGTACCTCGCCGCCCTCAACATCCTCACCCCGGAGGAGGAAGAGGACCTGCACATCCGGATGCTGCGCGGTGCCGCCCGCGCCGGGCACACCTCCATCCTCTTCAAGCCGCACCCCACCGCCCCGGCCCGCTACTCCCGCGCCCTGGACGAGGCCGCCGCCGAGGCCGGCGTACGGCTCACCACCCTGGACGGACCGCTGCTCGCCGAGACGCTGTACGAGCGGTGCGCGCCCACCCTCGTCGTCGGCTGCTTCTCCACCGCGATGTTCACCGCCGCCGCCTACTACGGCATCCCCGTCGCCCGCGTCGGCACCCGCCTGGTCCTCGACCGCATCACCCCGTACGAGAACAGCAACCGCATCCCGCTGACGATCACCGACCACCTCGTGCCCGACCTGGACGAGCTGCCCGCCCCGGACGGCTCGACCGCCCCGGACGGCTCGGACAACCCGGACGCACAGGGCGCCGGGGGCGTTCCCCGTCTGCCGCGCACCGCGCCGGACAGCCTCGCCCCGCTGCTGCGGACCGTCGGCTACTGCATGCAGGCCAAGCTCCACCCCGGGCTGCGCCCCGACGCCGAGGCATGGCTGCGGGAGCACCTCGACCCCACGACCCAGCACTACTTCAAGCGCCGCCGTCTGCAGAGCCTCACCCTGCCCGGCGGCGGCCCCCGGGGAGCGGCGGTCCGGCTGCGCCGCACCGTACGGCGCACCCGCAGCACCCTGGGCCTCTGACCAGGGGCCGGGGCAACGACCCCCGGCGCCGGCGTCCGACTCACAGAACGGCGGAACGAGCATGGGCCAGACCCTCACCGGGCTGCTCACGTCAGTACGGGCGATAGCGGGACGGCCGGGGACGCCCGCCCCGGGACGACCCGGCGGCGGACCGGAACCGGCGCTCCTGGCCGCCCTGCGGATCTGCGGCGACCACCTCGCCGCTCTCGCCGCATCCGGACCCCTCACCGACGCCCGCCGCACCCGGCTCATCGCGTCGATCGGCGCCCTGACCACGGCGTGCTCCACCCCGGGCGCCGACGCGTTCGACGCGCTGCTGCGGACCGGGCAGCAGGCCCTGGACAGCGGCGGCGAGCCCGAGGCCCGTCTCGCCCTGGCCCTCGCCGACGAGGCCACCGCCCTGCGCAGCCGTTCCAAGGGCGCCTGGCGGCTGCGCGGCAACGCCCTGGACGCGCTCGGCCGGGGCGAGGAGGCGATCACGGCGTACGAACGTCACCTCGCGCTCCAGCAGAACACCGCGGCCTCGCGCGACGTCGAACGCCGGATCGCCACCCTCCGCGCCGCGGGCGACCGCATCGACGAGGCGTTGGCGCTGTTCGCGAACAGTGGCAGTGGCAGTGGCAGTGGCAGTGGCAGTGGCAGCGGCAGCGGCGGTGGCAGCGACAGCGGCACTGGCACCGGCACTGGCAGTGGCAGTGGTGCCGATGGTGCCGGGGCCGTCCGCCTCTCCCGCCATCTGCCCGCCGCCGAGGCCCGCGCCGCCTTCACCGACCTCGTCCGCCGCCGTACCGCCGAACTCGGGGCCGCCGACCCGGCCGTACGCCGGCTCGCCGCGCTCTACACCGAGCACCGCCGGCTCTCGGACCACGACCCGATGGCCGACCCGCTCCTCGGCGGGGCCGAGCCCATCGGCGTACCCGGTCTGCGGCGGCTCGTCGCGGGCCGGACGGTGTGCCTGGTCGCCGATACGCCGCACACCGCCGAGCAGGAGCAGCGGCCCGGCAGCCCGCTGGCCGCCCTGATCGCGGGCTACGACCTGGTCGTACGCTGCGACGCCCCGCGCCATGCCGCCCCCACCGCCCGCACCGATCTGCACGCCTGCACCCTGAGCGGCGACACCCCGTGGAAGGGCCCCCGTTGGGACCGGCGGGCGGCCACCCGGCTGGTCTTCGGCGACCCGCTCCCGCGCTGGCGGCTCGCCCTGCGCAGCCGGCTCGTCCCCGGAGCGCAGGACCGGATCGGCGACGCCTCGCTGCGCCGCCCGCTGCACGATCCGGCGCTGCTCGGCGAGCCGGCCGACGGCGAAGGCCCCGCGAGCACCGCGTACACCGTGCTGCGGCTCCTCGACTTCCTGGGCACGCCCGCCCGGGTGGACCTCATCGGGTTCGAAGGACCGGCGGCCCTGTCCCCGCGCGAGCGCGAGTGGATCGGGGAGCGCACCGCGCATCCGGACGAGGCCGCAGGCGCAGTGAGGATCACGCTGAGATGACGACGCACGACTCCACCCCCGTGGCCGGGTCCGCATCCGCCGACGACCGCCGTGCCGTGACCGGGAAGCGCCGGATCGCCTTCGCCGTGTACGTCGCCGGCGCGGACGAACTGCCCGGCCTCCGGGCCATCCTGCGCAGCCTCGCGCTGAGCAACCCGGCCCTCTGCGAGGACATCGTCGTCCTGCACCCCGGCCTGCCGGACACCGACTTCGACGCCGCCCGCCGGCTGCACCCCCGGCTGGTCCCGCGCACCGCCGCCGGGCGCCACGAGGTGTTCGGCCTCGACGGGTACGACACCGTGGTCGCCCTCGCCCCCGCCATGGTCGTCCTCGGCCCGCTCGACGCCCTGCTGCGACTCCGTACGGGCGTGGCCGCCGTGCCGCGCCCCGGCCCCGACGGCGCCCCGGACCCGCACGACGGCCTGCTGGTGATCCAGCGCCAGGACCTCGACCGGCCCGTACCGCCACCAGGCGCGCGGGACATCCCGGAGAGCCTCCTCGTACCCCTGGACGCCCGGTACGACTTCCGGGCACTGCGGCTCCGCGACGACCTGGCCGTCCCCGAGGGCGTCGTCGTCCTGAACTTCGCCGGTACGCCCCCATCGGGTACCGGACCCGCCCACGCCGCGCGGGACCGCTTCGACCTGGACGACGAAGCGTTCCGGGCCGCCTACCTCGCCCTTCCCGGCCCCAAGCACCCCGATCTGCTGCTGCACCTCGCGCTCCCGTTCCCCGTCGGGCGCCGGGCGCCGATCGACCTGGTCCGGCAGATCGCCGAGATCCACCGGGGGCGCGGCCGGCACGACGAGGCCGTGGCGCTGCTGGGCGAGGCCGTCGTGGGCCGCCCCGATCTGCCGCGCTGCCACGAGACGCTCGGCGTCTGCCTGATGGCGCTGTCCCGGTACGAGGAGGCCGAAACGCACCTGCTGCTGGCCACCGCCTCACCGGACTTCGCCCCCCGCGCCTTCGGTCAACTCGCCCGGCTCGCCTGGCTACTCGGCCGCACCGAGGACGCCCGCGGCTATGCGCTCGCCGGACTGGAAGCCGACCCAACCGACGCCAACTGCCGTGCCTGGTACGCCCGTACGACGCAGGCGGCCATCCCGGACCGGCCCGCCGCAGGCGCCCCGCCCGGTGAACAGCTCGCCCACGTGGCCCTGTTCGCCGACGGCGAGGAGAACGCGGGCGACAAGGTGCTCCCCGAGGCGGTCCGCAGCTGCTTCACCGCCGACACCGGCCCGGACCGCTGGCACCAGCAGCACGCGCACCTGCTGGTCGACGAGGCCGGCCTCGAACGTCTCAACGCCCGGCGGGCGGTGATCGTGGGCGGCGGCGGACTCTTCCTCCCCGACACCGCGCCCAACGGCAACAGCGGCTGGCAGTGGAACATCCCCGACGACGTGCTCGCCCGGATCACCGCGCCCCTGGCGGTCTTCGCCGTCGGCTACAACGTCTTCGACGGCCAGCGCTACCGCCGCGAACGGTTCGCGGCCTCGCTGCGGGCCCTGGTCGAGCGGTCCGCGTTCTTCGGGCTGCGCAACCACGGCTCCGTCGCCCGGGTCCGCGAACTGCTGCCCGCCTCCCTCCGCGAGAAGGTGCGCTACCAGCCCTGCCCCACCACGGTCGCCCGCCATCTCGATCCCCGCCTCGCCGAACCGGCGGTGCGCGAGGACACCGTGCTGATCAACTGTGCCTACGACCGGGCCGGGCTCCGCTTCGGCCACGACTACGGGCACTTCCTCGCGGAGATGGCCGCCGCGATCAGGACCGTCTCGGCCTCGGCGGAGGTCCGTTACGCCGCGCACATGCCCGCCGACGAACGCTTCGTCGACGACCTTCGCCGGGAGCACGGACTCACCCTCCCCGTGGAGCCGCTGTATCTCCTCTCCAACGACGAGATCCGCGATCTCTACCGGCGCACCCGCCTGGTGATCGGCATGCGCGGACACGCCGGCATGATCCCCTTCGGCTGCGGCACCCCCGTCATCAGCCTGGTCTCGCACCCCAAACTGGCCTACTTCCTGGCCGACATCGACCGGCCCGACTGGGGCGTCTCCGTCCACGAACGGGCCCTCGGCGCCCGGCTCGCGGAGCGGGCCCACGCGGTGCTGGCGGACCACCCGGCGGCGGTGGCCGACGTCCACGACCGGCAGCGGGCGCTGTGGTCGGTGACCCGGGACAACCTCGCCCGGCTGCGTGAACTCACCGGTCTCCCGGACCCGTTCGGCGATCCGGGCACCGGCCCGGTGGTTCCCGCGCCCCGGTCCGCCGCCGACGGGGACCACGCCGCCTCCTCCCTTCGCACCGCCCCGCCCACCCTCTGAGGACCATGTCCACCACACCCCCCGCCCCCGCCCCGGCTCCGACGGCCCCGGAGGCGACGGGTCCCGTCCGCGAGCACCGCTACGACATCGACCTGATCCGGCTGCTCTGCTCGGTCGCCGTGATCGGCCTCCACACCGGCTCGGCGTTCGTGAACACCGTGGGCCGGACGGCGTCGCAGGGGCCCGGCACCTACTGGGCCGGGCTGGTCGCCGACTCCGCGGGCCGCTTCGCCGTGCCGCTCTTCTTCGCCATCGCCGGCTGGGTGGTCCTGGTCGGGGCCCCGCCGAAGGACGGTGCGCGGCTGCGGCGGCGGATCGTGCGGATCGTGGTGCCGCTAGCCGTCTGGACCGCGCTCTACCTGGCCTGGGGCAAGCTGCGCGACACCAACGACGACCCGCTCCGCCGACTCGCCCTGGACTCCGTCTTCGCCTCGGTCCGCCCGGCCTACCACCTCTGGTACCTGTACGCCTACCTCCCCGTGATCATGGTCCTGGGCCTGGTCGTGCTGGTCCGGGCGGGCAGGCGGCCGTGGGGGCTCGGCGCGGTCCTGCTGGTCCTGGCCGCCGCTCCGTCGCTCCTCGGCGACCTGGCCGGGGCCACCGGCCGTGAACTGCCCCGCTTCGGCTGGGCGTTCGCCCCGTACCAGCTGATCTACGCGGTGCTCGGGGCGCTGCTGCTCGCCGCTCCGGCCGGTGCGTTCGGCCGACGGCGGTGGCCCTGGCTGCTGCTCGCGGCGGGCGGGTTCGCGGGAGTGATCGCGTACCAGCACGAGGTGCACTACGCGATCCCGTACGCCCACATCCTGGTGGGCCTGTTCAGCTGCGGAGTCCTGGTCTCGCTGCACGGCCTGCGCGTCCCGGAGCGGATGCGGCCCACGCTGACCCGGCTGGCCGACGCGTCGTTCGGGGCCTACCTCGTGCACGTGCTCGTCCTCGGCGTCCTCGACGACGCCTTCGTCCGGGCGGACCTGAGCGGCCCGGCCGCCGGAGCCCTGGTGATCGGTATGACGGCGACCACGACGGCCCTGTCGTTCGGCGCGGCCATGCTGTGGGGCCGCGCGGGGGCGAGCAAGGTGCTGGGCTGAACGCCCCGCAGACCCCGCCCCGGCCCCCGTGGCGCACCTGGCTCCGCCCGGCCCCGCCGCTCGCCCGGCCCCCGCTGCTCACCTGACTCCCCCCGGGCCCCCGCAGCGCACCTGGCTCCGCGCCCGGCCCCGCCGCTCGCCCGGCTCCCGCAGTGCACCTGACTCCCGCCCGGCCCCTGCCGCTCACCCACCTGCCACCCCACCTGCCACCCCGCCGTGCCTCAGCCCCCGCCGCCCCGCAGCGCCCGGGCCCGCCGGGCCACCCGGCGCAGGGCCGGGTTGCTCCGCAGGAACGCCAGCCGTGCCGGGACCACCCCGGGAAGCGCGAGCGAGGCCAGGCGGCGGCGCTTGAAGTAGCGCCAGGTGCGGCCGTCCAGGTGTGCGGACAGATAGCGCTCGGCGGCCGGGCGCAGATCGGCGCGGACCTTCGGCCGCATCGCGAAGCCGACGGCGGCCAGCAGACCGTCCAACTCCGCCTCGCCGCCCGGCTTCTGCGCGGCGACCGCCTCCGCGTCGTCGAGAGCGGGCAGCACGGCGTCGGCGAGCGTCGCCGGTATCCGCTCGGCGTTCTCGTACGGGGTCAGGCGCTCCAGGAGCAGCCCCGTGCCGACGGTCGCCACCGGGAGGCCGTGGAACCGGGCCGCCCCGAACAGCGCGGCCGAGGTGCAGCCCACCACCAGCGCGGGCCGCAGCCGGTGCAGCAGCACATCGGCCGCGACGGGCCGCGGAGTGTCGAGCACGGTCAGCCCGACGCCCAGCCGGTCCGCCTCGGCGGGCAGCGCCGCCGGGCTCTCCCACGGCGCGTACGGATCCGGCGCGAACACCAGTCGGGTGTGGCCGAGGGCTACGGCCCCGCGCACCATCTCCAGCCGCAGCCGCGCCTCCTCGGCCGCCGGGATCAGCCCGGCCCCGGCGAGATCCTGCCCGAGCAGCAACGCGGGCGCCTCGCCGCCCGGCAGCTCCACAGCCGGCCGGTCCGCTCCGGACAACTCCGTTTCCTCGTGGGCCAGTTCACCCACCACCTTCATGATCGCCTCGGCCGGGACGATCTGCGGCTCCACCCCGTACTCGCCCAGCAGCAGCGGGCGCACCCCGGCCACCAGGTCCGGATGGAGCAGCCGCCGCACCCGGGTGCCGGTCAGCGGGGGGATCTTCTCCCCGGTCGGGCCGTAGCCGCCGGGCCCCTCGGCGTACACATCGACCGGTACCCCGGCGAACACCTGGGTGAGGGCCCGGGCGGGACCTGCGTGCGGGGAGTCCACGACCAGCTCCAGCTCCTCGTCGCCGAGCCCCCAGGCGCGCCGGAAGTGCCGCTCCCACAGCGGGGCGTCGTCGGCGCGGGGCAGCCAGCCGTCCGGGTGGAAGGGGAAGATCGCGTCGTTCCACGAGAGCACCTCGTCGAACCGGGCGCGCAGCCGCTCGAACCCGGCGGTCTCCGAGACGTCGGCACCCGCCTCCGGAGCCGGCCCGGTCCGGGACAGCAGCAGGATCCGGCGGTCGGGCTCGGTGAAGCAGCACGCGTCGATCGCCGCGGCGAGCAGCACCGCCGCGGCGGGCGAGGAGGCGTGGAAGATCCGGATGGTCATGCGGCCGAGGCCCCCTTCGCGGCGGCCGGGCGGCGGCGCAGCCTGCGCACCCGGGTCGCCCGTGTCACGTCCATGGAGTCGAGAGTCTCGTCCAGCAATGTCTGCGGCAGGCGTGCCAGGGCCGCCGCGCCGCGCGACTTCAGTTCGCGGGCCACGGCCGGTTCGAATTTGTCGGGATCACCGAGATGGTGGGCGATGACCGCGCAGTACGTGCGTACGGCCTTCGGCAGAAACAGTTCCGCGTCGCGGTCGGCGGCCGTATCGGCGATCACCTGGTCGAAAGCGCGCAGGAAATCGAGCTGGCGGACGTCGCCGATCTGGGTCAGCGACGTGGCGACGCCACGCCGGTAGAAATGGCCGAGCAGACCGAGGACGGCGAAGGATTCCGCCTCCCGGTGCAGCCGCCAGATCCACGGCCGGTCCTCGGCGGTGCGCAGCCCGTCGGTGAAGTGCAGCAGCCCCCGGTCCAGCAGCCGCCGGTGGTAGAGGCCGGCCCAGGCGAACGCGTAGTCCACCGACGTGGTGCGGTGGGCGGGCAGGATCGCGGCCCGGGGGTCGCTCACCACGCCGTGCGGCCCGTGCGGAACCCGGCGTACGGTCCGTGAACTGCCGTTCACCTGGACGTGGTCGGTGCGCACGAAGTCGCAGCCCAGCGCCTCGGTCCGGGCCAGCAGCCGCTCGTAGTGCCCGGGAGCCAGCCAGTCGTCGCCGTCCAGGAACGCGATGTACTCGCCGCGGGCGGCCTCCAGACCGGTGTTGCGCGCGGTCGCCAGACCGCCGTTCGCCTCGTGCCGCAGCAGCACGGCACCGGGAATCCCGGCGGCGGCCCGGTCCAGCAGTTCCCGTGTCCCGTCGGTCGAACAGTCGTCGACGAGAAGGAATTCGAAGTCCTCGCGGGCGTTGGCCCGCAGGCTTCTGAGGGTGTCGGGCGCGTAGGTCTGCACGTTGAAGAACGGCACGATGACGGAGAGCTTAACCACGCACATCACCTTAGGTGCGGCCCCGGACCCTTCCTTTTCCGCAATGCGCCCAGCAGGTGAACAACGCCCTACGCCCAGGTGAATCGCCTTTTCCGAACCGGGAATTGAGGGCGTATTCGGGGCCGCTCCCCAATCGTCGGCTCGCTGTTAACCATCTGTTGCCATCACGTTGGGCCGCGCATCGAAATGCCTTCCTAACTTCTAGGACGTGCCCCCACGTACCAGCAATGAGGCCGAACCGGCCGAAACCCCCGCCGCACTCCGACCGGCGCTGCGGGTCGCCGTCCTCGCCGACTCCGACACCCGGTGGAAATGGGGCGCGCTCACCGCGCGCCGCCTGACCGCCGAAGCGGACGGTCCGGACGCGCGTCCCGTCGAGGTCAGCGGGCTGCTGCTGCGCGGCCGGGCCACCCCGACGCCCCGCCAGCTCGCGGAGGTCGGCGAGGTCGGGATCGACGCCGAGCGGGTCCGCGAGGTCACCGCCGTCGAGTTCCTGCACACCGTGCGCGAGGAGGGGTACGACCTCGTCGTCCTCGCCCTCGTCGGCGGCGGCGTCCAGGCCATGCTCCACGGCCTCGCCGCCCTCGACCTGCCGCGCCGGCCCGTCGTCGTCACCGGATACGTGGGCGTCGTCTACGAGAAGCTCGCCGACGGGCTGCTGCTCCGCCACGGGGCGGACGTCGTCCTCGCCAACTCGGCCCACGACGCGGGGCGTTTCCGCGCGGTGTACGAGGGGGTGGGCGCCGACGCCTCGGCCGTCACGGAGGCCGCGCTGCCCTTCCTCGGCGGTGCCCCCTACCGCCCCGAAGAGGGCCGCGACACCGTGGTGTTCGCCGCCCAGCCCTCCGTACCGGCCTCCCGCGCCGACCGTACGTACCTGCTCCGCCGGCTCGTCGAGCACGCCCGGCTGCACCCGCGCCGCGAGGTGCTGCTGAAGCTGCGCTCCAAGCCCGGCGAGCACACCACGCACATCGAGGAACTGCCCTACCAGAAGCTCGCACAGAAGCTGCCCGGCGGTCTGCCGCCCAACTTCCGCCTGGTGTACGGGCACATGGGCGAGGTCCTGGACCGCACCGACCTCCTGGTCACCGTCTCCTCGACCGCCGCGCTGGAGTCCCTGCACCGCCGCATCCCGACCGCGATCCTCACCGACCTCGGCGTACGGGAGACCCTCGGCAACCACCACTTCGTCGGCTCCGGGCTCCTCACCTCCTGGGACCGGCTCGACGGCGGGATCCGGCCCCGGCCCGACGGCGAGTGGCTGTCCGGGCAGGGCGTCGCCGCCGACGGCTCGTACGGCACCGCCTACGACACCGCCCGCGCCAAGGTCACCGCCCTCCTCGACGGCGGTCAACTCCCGCCGCTCGCCCCCTACTACACCCCCGCCACCGCCCCCGGATACCTCCCCGGCATCCTCGCCCGCCACCACCTGGCCCCCGACGGCACGCCCCTGCCCGGGGCGGCCGCACCGCAGGAGGCGGGCCGGGTCCGGGGCGCGGTGCGCGAAACCGTCCGCAACGCGGCGCGCGGCGCCTACCGCCAGGGCGTCCAGCGCGTCGCGCCGGTGATCCGCCGGATGGGAGAGCTGTGACCACCCCAGCGGCCTCGACGACCTCAGGAACCGCCATGACACCAGGAGCAGCGATGCAGCCGCCCCCGACCCCGACCGTCCTCGCCGTGATCCCCGCCCGCGGCGGATCCAAGGGCGTCCCCGCCAAGAACCTCGCCGAGGTCGGCGGCATCCCCCTGGTCGCCCGTGCCGTCCGCGCCGCGCTCGGCGCCCCCGAGGTCACCGACGTCGTCGTCACCACCGACGACGGGGCGATCGCCGAGGCCGCCCGGAGCGCCGCCGCCGACCTCCAGGCCGCCCACCGGCTGCACTGCGTCGAGCGCCCCGCCGCCATCGCGGGCGACACGGCGACCAGCGAGGCGGCCGTGCTGCACGCCCTGGACGTCTACGAGGCCGAGCGCGCCCGCACCGTCGACGTGGTCCTCCTCGTCCAGTGCACCAGCCCGTTCGTCTCCCGCGAGGACATCGACGGCGTGGCCAGGGCGGTGGCCCACGAGGGCGCCGATACGGCCGTCACGGTCGCCCCGTTCCACGGCTTCGTCTGGCGCGACGGGCACGCGGTCGAGGAGGGCACGTACGGCGTCAACCACGACAAGTCCGTACGCCCCCGCCGCCAGGACCGCCCCCAGGACTTCCTAGAGACCGGCGCGGCCTACGCGATGGACGCGGCGGGCTTCCGTACCCACCGGCACCGCTTCTTCGCCCACACCGCGCTGGTGCCCACCGACCCGGCGCGGGTGCTGGAGATCGACGACCCGCACGACCTGGCCCGCGCCCGCGCGCTCGCCCCGCTCCTGGACCCCGCCCCGCTGCCCTCCCTCGCGGACGTGGACGCGGTCGTCCTGGACTTCGACGGCACCCAGACCGACGACCGGGTCATGATCGACTCCGAGGGCCGCGAAACGGTCGCCGTGCACCGGGGCGACGGACTCGGCATCGCCGCCCTGCGCAAGGCCGGCGTGCCCCTCCTGATCCTCTCCACCGAACAGAACCCGGTCGTCGCCGCCCGCGCCCGGAAGCTCCAGATCCCCGTCCTGCACGGCATCGACCGCAAGGACGAGGCGCTGAAGCGCTGGTGCGACGAGCACTCCATCGCACCCGACCGGGTCCTCTACGTCGGCAACGACGTCAACGACCTGCCCTGCTTCTCGCTCGCCGGCTGGCCCGTCGCCGTCGCGAGCGCCCATGACTCGGTACGCGCCGCCGCGCGCGCCGTGACGACCACTCCCGGGGGCTACGGCGCCATCCGCGAGATCGCGGCCTGGCTGCTGGGCCCCACCCTCACCACCACCAACACCCCTGCTGTCCCCACCAAGTAAGGAAGCACCACCATGAGCACCTCCCGCCTGCGCACCTTCGGCACCCGCACCGCCGGCCCCGGCAACCCCGTCTACATCACGGGCGAGATCGGCATCAACCACAACGGCGACCTCGACAACGCCATCTCGTTGATCGACGCGGCCGCCGAAGCCGGCTGCGACGCCGTCAAGTTCCAGAAGCGCACCCCGGAGATCTGCACCCCGCGCGACCAGTGGGACATCGAGCGCGACACCCCCTGGGGCCGGATGACGTACATCGACTACCGCCACCGCGTCGAGTTCGGCGAGGCGGAGTACACCGCCATCGCCGAGCACTGCGCCAAGCGCGGCATCGACTGGTTCGCCTCCCCGTGGGACACCGAGGCCGTCGCCTTCCTGGAGAAGTTCGACGTCCCCGCCCACAAGGTGGCCTCCGCCTCGCTCACCGACGACGAGCTGCTGCGCGCCCTGCGCGCCACCGGCCGGACGATCATCCTCTCCACCGGCATGTCGACCCCGAAGCAGATCCGCCACGCGGTCGAGGTCCTGGGCAGCGACAACATCCTGCTCTGCCACGCCACTTCCACGTACCCGGCGAAGGCCGAGGAGCTGAACCTCCGGGTCATCAACACCCTTCAGCAGGAGTACCCGAACGTCCCGATCGGCTACTCCGGCCACGAGACCGGCCTGCAGACCACCCTCGCCGCCGTCGCGCTCGGCGCCACGTTCGTCGAGCGCCACATCACCCTGGACCGCGCCATGTGGGGCTCCGACCAGGCCGCCTCCGTCGAGCCGCAGGGCCTGACCCGCCTGGTCCGCGACATCCGCACCATCGAGCAGTCGCTCGGCGACGGCGTCAAGAAGGTGTACGAGTCCGAGCTCGGCCCGATGAAGAAGCTCCGCCGCGTCGCGGGCGTCGTCGCCGAGACCGAGAACGCGCCGGCCCCCGAGCCGGTCGCGGTCTGAGCGCCGACCGGTGAACCTCGCCTTCGTCGAGAGCCCGGTCCAGCTCCTGAACGTCCTGGAGTGGGTTCACACCCAGGGGGGAGACGATCCGGCCGCCACCACGGTCGTCGTCCTCCCCCCGGTCGACCCGATGTCGCGCGGTCAGCTGCGCCGGATGGCGGAGCTGGCCCGCGACGAGGGCATCGCGGTCCGCTGGCAGGAGGCGCGCGGCGAGTCCGGCGCCCCCCTGAAGGCTTTGCGCGCCCTGGCCGGGCTGGTCCGGCGCGCGGACCACATCGTGATCGGGGACCCGTTCTCCCGGTACGTCCAGCTCCTGCTTACCCTGGTCCGCGCCGATCACCTCACCGTGGTCGACGACGGCACGGCCACCATGGAGTTCGTCGCCCAGCTGGCCCGGGGCGAGCGACTGACCCGCTGGCACCGCCGGGGCCGTACGGGACCGCGCGAACTGGTCCTGGCCCCGGTCACCGCCACGGCCCGCCGCCGCTTCACCCCGACGGCCCGCCACACGGTCGAGGTGTTCACCGCGATGCCGGTCGAGGCTCCGCCCGGCATCGCGGTCACCCCGAACACCTTCGCCTGGACCCGCGCCCGCTTCGGGCCGCCCAGCATCGGCAAGGGCGCGGACCTCGTCGGCACCTCCCTGGTCGAGACGGGCGTCGTCGACCCCGTCCCGTACCAGGAAGCGGTCACGGCCCTGGCCCGCACCCACGGAGCCACCCGCTACTTCGCCCACCGCCGCGAGTCCGCCGAGAAGCTCCACGCCCTGGAAGCCGCCACCGGCCTGGAGATCGTCCGCCCGGACCTCCCGCTGGAACTGATCGCCCGCCGCGGCCCCATCGGCCGCACGATCGTCAGCTTCCCCTCCACGGTCGTCCACACCCTCCCGCTGGCCCTGGCCGGCACGGGCGTGAACGTCGCGGTCTGCGACATCGCCCCGGAATGGCTCCGCGCCACGGCCTCGCCGCGCGCCCAGGGCTTCCTGAGCGGCGTCACGGAGACGGCGCGGGGGGTGCAGCGACTGTCGTCGGTGGCGACCTGAGGACCGTGTCCGCGCAGGCGCGGACCCCGGTGCGGAAGGCGAACGGGTATACCCGCAACCACCCTGCGTCACACGTCCTCACAGGAAATTTGTTCGCCTGAGCGGCTGAAGTTTTGTTGATCTGTGGCCAGTTGAGGGGGCAGGGGGCCTACGCTTCCTAAGGTGAACCAGTTGAAGTCCCGCGCCTCCCGCCCCCACCACCCGGCCGGCCAGCCCGGGGGAGGTGCGCTGCCCGGCAGGCTCTCCGACGAACTCCGTGCCGAGCTGATCGCCTTCCGCCGCGACCTCCACATGCACCCCGAGCTCGGCAACCAGGAGTTCCGCACCACCGCGGCCATCAAGGACCGGCTGGAGAAGGCCGGGCTGAAGCCGAAGGTTCTCGCGGTGGGGACCGGGCTCATGTGCGACGTGGGGGAGTGGGACGGGGTGACGCCGATGCTGGCGTTGCGGGCGGACATCGACGCGCTGCCGATCCCGGACACCAAGGCGGGCGTGCCCTACCGGTCCACCGTTCCCGACCGGGCACACGCCTGCGGGCACGACGTGCACACCACCACCGTGCTCGGGGCGGGCCTCGTGCTCGCCGGGCTCGACCGGCAGGGGCTGCTGCCCAACGCCGTGCGGCTGATCTTCCAGCCCGCCGAGGAGGTCCTGCCCGGCGGTGCGGTCGACGCGATCGAGTCCGGGGTGCTGGAGGGCGTCGGGCGGATCATCGGCGTGCACTGCGACCCGAAGGTGGACGTCGGGCGGATCGGGCTGCGGATCGGAGCCATCACCTCGGCCTGCGACCGGCTGGAGATCACGCTCGACGGCCCCGGCGGACACACCGCCCGGCCGCACCTGACCACCGACCTGGTCACCGCCGCCGCCCGGATCGCCGTCGACGTGCCCGCGCTGCTCGCCCGCCGGGTCGACGCCCGCTCCGGCCTCGCGCTGACCTGGGGCCGCCTGGAGACCGGACACGCCCCCAACGTCATCCCGCAACACGCCGAGCTGTCCGGCACCGTCCGCTGCCTCAACCTGGACGCCTGGCGCGAGGCCCCCGACCTGGTGCACGCCGCCGTGGACGAGGTGGCCGGAATGCACCGGGCCAAGACCGTCATCAACTACGTCCGCGGCGTGCCGCCTGTGGTGAACGACGCCGAGTCCATCGGCCTGCTGGACGCCGCGATGACCGAGCGCCGCGGATCGTATGCGATCGAGGACACCGAGCAGAGCCTGGGCGGCGAGGACTTCTCCTGGTACCTGGAGCAGGTTCCCGGCGCGATGGCCCGCCTCGGCGTCCGCACCCCGGGCGACACGCGCGGGCTCGACCTGCACCGCGGCAACTTCGACGTGGACGAAGAGGCCATCACCGTGGGGGTCGAGCTGTTCACCGCCTCGGCACTGCTGAACGGCTGATCGGGCGGGCCCGGGCCGGGCGGACCGGGTGCGTCGACGAGCGGTGAGGGCGCGCTTTAGTGAAACCGCACCCGCATATTTCCGGGGCGCCTTTCCCGCCGTACGTGAACGGCGAAACCCGGGCCGCGCGTCGGTGTGGTGCGACCGCGTGGCCCGGGCCCGTTTCGGCCTAACCGTTATTTCACATGCGGCTCCGCGTCAGCCCCACCTTGTAGATTCCGACGCTCGGATTGTCGGAGCACTTGGCGGTGGACGTCTTCCCGTTGCCCACACGGCTTCCGTTGACGTGCCACTGGCTACCGCGGGCGTCGATACACGTCACCCTCACCTGCACGCCTTCCAGCGGATACGGGAGCATTCCCGTGCACTTGGCGTACCCCTTGTACGGCGCGGTGCTCGACTTCCATGTGTCGCAGTCGACGCTGGCCGCGCTTGCGGTGGGTGCGGAGACGGCGACGGAGCCGGCGGCGAGGAGAAGCCCCGCGGCGATGCTCATGATCTTCTTCATGGTTCCCCCTGTGAGTGGTGCGGTCGTCAGGCGTTGAAAGAGACTCCGGCGTTGACAACACCCACGTTGGGGTTGTCGGAGCACTTCACGGTCGACGTCTGGGTGTTCTTCTTCCACGGCCCGTAGGCGACCCACTTGCTGCCCCGCGGGTCGACGCAGGTGACCTTCACACGGAACTTATCGAAGGCCGCGATGTTGCTGCAGTAGGCGGACCCGGTGTACGGCGCTCCGTTGGAGACCCAGGTCTTGCAGTTGCCCACCGGTACGGCGGACGCCGTCGGTGCGACGACGCCGGCGCCCACGAGTGCCAGAGCCGCGATCGAGAAGACGGAAAGCGCGCGCTTCATTGATTCCCCCATGTTTGGGCAGCGTCCTGCTCAAAAGGGAAAGGTGCCGCAATGCGGCGAGTGGCGAAAGGGCGCGGCAGAGCGCGAGTCCCCCTGTGGTGAAATGCCTGATTCCGCTGGTCGGCGGATTCCCCGTTCATGCAGTCGGCAGGACCGCTGCCGGTCAAATGCCTGGTCGATTTTTATCAGCGGTAGGTCGACATGGCAAGCATCGGGCAGTCGACGTGACCGGTAAAGGAAAGGTAATTTCGGCTGCTTGTGATGATTACGGGTACTGCTGGAACGCTTCAACCGGAACGCCCGCTACCGCCCGTGTACGCCCACCCCCGAGCCCACCGGCGCACGACTGTCCCGGGCCGGTCGGACCATCACGTCCCGAGCGCGTGGGACCGCCCGTCCGGCCCGCCCCGCGCATGCCCCGTGGATGCCCGGCGGGGCGGGCCGGGCCGTCGTAGGCTGACGGCGTGGACGGTCGTGCTCGCGTCGCCTTCCGAAGGCCGCCGATGTCCCTGGGTCGACCTCGCGCTTCGATCTGGTAACGACTCATGAACTGGGGCTAAACAGATATCTACGCGCGTTACGATCGCCGCGAAACCAGCGCCGGAAGAGGCGCTTTCGGCCAGTCTGAAGGGACCCTCCTCGTGCGCCGGGTATCCAAGATCACCGCCGCGTGTGCTGTCGCCGCGGCCCTCGCGCTCACCGCCACGTCGTGCGGCGAGTCGTCCACCGAGTCCAGTGACTCCGAAGGCAAGCTCAAGGTCGGCATGGCCTACGACGTCGGCGGTCGGGGGGACAACTCCTTCAACGACTCCGCGGCCCGTGGCCTCGACAAGGCCAAGGCCGACCTCGGCGCCGAGACCAAGGAGCTCACCGCCAAGAGCGGCGAGACCCCGGCCGACCGCGAGCAGCGCCTCAGCTCGCTCGCCGAGGGCGGCTACAACCCGGTCATCGGGGTCGGCTTCGCCTACTCGGACGCGATCGCGAAGGTCGCCAAGTCGCACCCGGACACCACGTTCGGTCTGATCGACTCGGTCTCCGACGCCAAGAACGTGGCCTCCATCGTCTTCACCGAGGAGCAGGGCTCCTACCTCGCCGGTGTCGCGGCGGCGCTGAAGTCCAAGGACGGTCAGGTCGGCTTCATCGGCGGCGTCGACCTGCCGCTGATCAAGAAGTTCGCCGCCGGCTTCCAGCAGGGCGTCACGGACACCGACCCGAAGGCCAAGGTGCAGATCCAGTACCTGTCCACGGGCTCGGACCTGTCCGGCTTCGGCAGCCCCGACAAGGGCAAGGCCGCCGCCAAGGGCATGCTCGACAAGGGCGCCGACGTGATCTTCGCCGCCGCGGGCGGCTCCGGCGCCGGTGCGATCGAGGCCGTGGCCGGCAAGAAGGGCGCCTGGTCCATCGGCGTCGACTCCGACCAGGCCAAGGACCCGGCCCTGTCGAAGTACTCCGAGACGATCATGACCTCCGTCGTCAAGAACGTCGACAGCGGTGTCTTCGACCTCATCAAGTCGGTCGACGAGGGCAAGCCGCTGTCCGGCACCCAGTCGTACTCGCTGGCCGAGGACGGTGTCAGCCTGACCACCACGGGTGACCACCTCAGCGACATCCAGGCCAAGATCGACGAGGCGAAGAAGAAGATCGTCGACGGCACCATCAAGGTCAAGACCACGACCTGACCGGTTCGTTGACATCGGGGTCCGGGAGCGCGGCTTCGGCAGCGTCCCCGGGCCCCGATTCACGTACACGCCCCCACCGGAGTGCCCGGTATGCGGGTACGTGTCCGTGGCCCGCTCGCCGACCGGGCGGCCGATCAGTGGCGCTACGCGCGTAGCTTCCGTCGGGCGCGGTATTTTCGCCACCCCACCCGCCACGCTCACCCGCCACCGTCACGTCCCTGCCCGCCCCGTCCTCCGATCGCGGCAACGCCGCCCTCCTCGTCCCTCCGCCCTCCGCTCCTGTCAAGGAGAGTGCGTCATCAAAGCGTCCAGCAGTCCTCATGCCGTAGAGCTCCGCGGCATCACCAAACGATTCCCCGGGGTCGTGGCCAACCACGACATCGACATCACCGTGAGCCGCGGTACCGTGCACGCCCTCGTCGGCGAGAACGGCGCCGGGAAGTCCACCCTGATGAAGATCCTCTACGGCATGCAGAAGCCGGACGAGGGGACCATCACGATCGACGGCGAGCAGGCCGCGTTCAACAACCCCGGCGACGCCATCGACCGCGGGATCGGCATGGTGCACCAGCACTTCATGCTCGCCGACTACCTCACGGTCCTGGAAAACGTCGTCCTCGGCTCCGAGAAGCTGTACGGGATCGGCTCCCGCGCCCGGGCCAAGATCAAGGAGATCTCGGAGGCGTACGGCCTCGGGGTCCGCCCGGACGCCATGGTCGAGGACCTCGGGGTCGCCGACCGGCAGCGGGTGGAGATCCTCAAGGTCCTCTACCGGGGCGCCCGCACCCTGATCCTCGACGAGCCGACCGCCGTGCTCGTGCCGCAGGAGGTCGACGCGCTCTTCGACAACCTGCGCGAGCTCAAGGCCGAAGGCCTCACCGTCATCTTCATCTCGCACAAGCTGGGCGAAGTGCTCTCCGTCGCGGACGAGATCACGGTGATCCGGCGCGGTACGACGGTGGGCACCGCGGACCCCGCGAACACCACGACCAAGCAGCTCGCGGAGCTGATGGTGGGCAGCGAGCTGCCCTCGCCGGAGACCCGCGAGTCGACCGTCACCGACGTTCCGATGCTGACCGTCGAGGACCTCAGGCTCACCGTCACCGACCCGGACGGCGTCGTGCGCGTCGTGCTGGACGGCATCACCTTCACCATCCGCAAGGGCGAAGTGCTCGGCATCGCGGGGGTCGAGGGCAACGGGCAGTCCGAGCTGGTCGACTCCATCATGGGCATGCGCCACCTCGACCACGGCGTCCTCACCCTGGACGGCGCGGACATCTCGCGTACCGCCACCCGCAAGCGGCGCGAGGACGGCATGGCCGTCATCCCCGAGGACCGCCACCGGCACGGCCTGCTGCTGAACGCGCCCCTCTGGGAGAACCGCATCCTCGGGCACGTCACCGAGAAGCCCAACAGCCGCGGCTGGCTGCTGGACAACAAGGCGGCCCGCGCCGACACCGAGCGCATCGTGCGCGAGTACGACGTCCGCACCCCCGGCATCGAGGTCACCGCGGCGTCCCTCTCCGGCGGCAACCAGCAGAAGCTGATCGTCGGCCGGGAGATGAGCCACTCGCCCAAGCTCCTGATCGCCGCCCACCCCACCCGCGGTGTGGACGTCGGCGCGCAGGCGCAGATCTGGGACCAGATCCGTGAGGCCCGCCGCGAAGGGCTCGCCGTCCTGCTGATCTCGGCGGACCTGGACGAGCTGATCGGCCTGTCCGACACCCTGCGGGTCATGTACCGCGGCCGCCTGGTCGCGGACGCCGACCCGGCGACCATCACCCCGGAAGAGCTCGGCTCGGCGATGACCGGCGCGGCCTCGGGGCATCTCGAAGCACCGGACGCCGACGGCGACGCCGGCACCGACCCCCGGGACGGGGGAGAGGACCGATGAAGAAGTTCGACAAGGAGCGGCTGCTCCTGGGCATCGCGGCCCCGGCACTCGCGATCGTGGTCGCGTTCCTGGTGACCGCCCTCGTGCTGGCGGCCACCGGCAAGGAACCGTTCAGCGCCTTCGGCATCATGTTCGACTACGGGCTGAAGGCGGACAGCCAGGTCTACATCCTCAACAAGGGGACGACCTACTACCTCGCGGGTCTCGCGGTGGCCGTCGGCTTCCGGATGAACCTGTTCAACATCGGCGTCGACGGCCAGTACCGCCTGGCGGCCTTCTTCGCCGCCGCCCTCGGCGGCGCGCTGACCCTGCCCGGTGTCCTCCAGATCCCGCTGATCATCCTCACCGCGATGATCGTCGGCGCCATGTGGGCCGGTATCGCCGGTGTCCTCAAGGTCACCCGGGGCGTCAGCGAGGTCGTCTCGACGATCATGCTGAACGCCATCGCGACGGCCATCATCGGCTACCTGCTCCAGCAGGGCCGCCTCGGCCACCTGGACCAGGCCGGAACGAAGATCTCCACCAAGCCGATCCCGGAGTCCTCGCACTTCTTCGAGTTCCCGACCACGCCGACCCCGATCTGGGGCTTCATCGTGATCGCGGTCCTCGCGGGCATCGCCTACTGGTTCGTGCTCTCGCGCACCCGGTTCGGCTTCGACCTGCGGACCGTCGGCCAGTCCGGCTCGGCGGCGCAGGCCAGCGGCGTCAACGTCAAGAAGATGGTCGTCACCTCGATGCTCATCTCCGGCGCGGTGGCCGGCCTCATCGGCATGCCGACGCTGCTCAACGACAGTTACGAGTACAGCGGCGACTTCCCGATCGGCATCGGCTTCACCGGTATCGCCATCGCCCTCCTGGGCCGTAACCACCCCGTGGGCATCGCGCTCGGCGCGCTGCTGTGGGGCTTCCTGGAGCGCGGCACCGGAAAGCTGGAGTTCGAGGGGTACGACAAGGAGATCGTCGGCGTCATCCAGGGCGTCATCGTCCTGTGCGTCGTCATCGCCTACGAGGTCGTCCGCCGCTACGGCATCAAGCGTCAGCAGAGCAGGGTCGGCGAGGAGCTCGCCGCTCAGGCCCGTAACTCCGACCAGCAGGAGGTGTCGGCGTGACCGCCACGGCGACTTCCACTCCGCCGCCCGCGGCCCCCAAGGTCTCCGGCGGCAAGGGCGGCCGAACCCGGTTCTCCCTCCCCGTCATCCTGCTGATCGTCGCGGGCGCGCTCCTGGCGCTCTCCGCGGTGCGCGCCATCACCGGCGCGCAGGACGTCACCTCGGCGGGCCAGATCAGCGCCGCGCTGGCCATGGCCGTGCCGATCGGCCTCGCCGGTCTCGGCGGCCTCTGGTCCGAGCGGGCCGGTGTGGTCAACATCGGCCTCGAAGGCATGATGATCCTGGGCACCTTCTTCGGCGCCTGGGCGGGCTGGCAGACCAACCCCTGGATCGGTGTGCTCGCCGGCGTCGTCGGCGGCATGCTCGGCGGGCTGCTGCACGCCGTCGCCACCGTCACCTTCGGTGTCGACCACATCATCTCCGGTATCGCCATCAACATCCTGGCGCTCGGCTTCACCACCTACTTCGCCAAGCTCTGGTTCAACACCGGTGAGGCGGCGACGAAGGGCGGAAGCCCCAAACAGTCACCGCCCGCCGAGGACATCACCACCGTGACGCTCCCCGGGGTCTCGGACTGGCTGCACTCGGTGGAACAGCACCACTGGTTCTTCGTCTCCGACGTGGCCGGCGTCGTCGGCGGTCTGATCACCAACGTCTCCGTGCTGACGCTGGTGGCCCTGGCGCTCTTCGTGGCCACCTTCTTCATCCTGTGGAAGACGGCCTTCGGTCTGCGGCTGCGCTCGGCCGGCGAGAACCCGGTGGCCGCCGAGTCGCTCGGCGTGAACGTCTACCGCTACAAGTACATCGCGGTGATCGCCTCCGGCGGCCTCGCCGGACTCGGCGGAGCCTTCCTCTCCCTGGTCACCTCGCACATCTACAACGAGGGCCAGACCGGTGGCCGCGGCTACATCGGCCTCGCGGCGATGATCTTCGGCAACTGGCGGCCCGGCGGTCTCGCCATGGGCGCGGGCCTGTTCGGCTTCGCCGACGCGCTCCAGCTCCGCAACGGCGGTGACTCCGTCCACGCGCTGCTGCTGCTCCTCGTGGTGGTCCTGGCCGTCCTGGCGGCCTGGAAGCTCTACCGCAAGAAGTTCGTGCCCGGCGCGATCAGCGGCGCCATCGCCGCGGTGGTCCTGGTCTGGTACCTCGCCACGGACACCGTGCCGACCGAGTTCGTCAGCGCCACGCCGTACATCGTCACGCTGCTCGTGCTCTCGCTCTCCGCACAGCGGCTACGCATGCCGAAGGCGGACGGTATGCGCTACCGCAAGGGCGAGGGCAAGTGACGCCGCCGCCCGCCGCCACCGCCTTCGGCGAGGCCGACTGGGAGGCCCTGCGGGAGGCCGCACGGGACGCCATGTCCCGTGCGTACGCCCCCTACTCGGGCTTCCCGGTCGGGGTCGCCGCCCGGGTGGACGACGGCCGCACGATCACCGGCTGCAATGTGGAGAACGCCAGCTACGGCCTCTCGCTCTGCGCCGAGTGCGGTCTGGTCTCCACGCTCCAGGCCACCGGCGGCGGTCGGCTGACCCACTTCACCTGCGTGGACGGCACCGGGGCGATCCTGGTGCCGTGCGGCAGGTGCCGACAGCTGCTGTACGAGTTCGGCGGGCCGGAACTCCTCCTGGAGACGCCCGACGGGCGGCGCACGCTGGACGAGATGCTGCCGCAGTCGTTCGGCCCGCAGCACCTCGGCTGAACCCGTATCTCCCGGCGGTGGCCCTTCCCTTCCCGGAAGGGCCACCGCTCTTCTCTCTCTATGCGCGTAGAGTCAACGAGGACTCTTGCGTACGCACCCGGCCGGAAGGACTCCCATGGACGCCATCTCCGTCATCCGCACCAAGCGGGACCGAGGCGAGCTGACCCCCGAGCAGATCGACTGGGTCATCGACGCGTACACCCGCGGCGAGGTCGCCGACGAGCAGATGTCCGCCCTCGCCATGGCGATCCTGCTCAACGGGATGAACCGCACCGAGATCGCCCGCTGGACCGCCGCGATGATCGCCTCCGGCGAGCGGATGAACTTCGACGCGCTCTCCCGCCCCACCACCGACAAGCACTCCACCGGCGGCGTCGGCGACAAGATCACCCTGCCGCTCGCCCCGCTGGTCGCCGCCTGCGGCGCGGCCGTGCCGCAGCTCAGCGGCCGGGGCCTCGGCCACACCGGCGGCACCCTGGACAAGCTGGAGTCCATTCCCGGCTGGCGGGCCCACCTCTCCAACGCGGAGATGCTGAACGTCCTCGACACCACCGGCGCGGTCATCTGCGCCGCCGGTGACGGTCTCGCGCCCGCCGACAAGAAGCTGTACGCGCTGCGCGACGTCACCGGCACCGTCGAGGCGATCCCGCTGATCGCCAGCTCGATCATGTCCAAGAAGATCGCCGAGGGCACCGGCGCGCTCGTCCTGGACGTCAAGGTCGGCTCCGGCGCCTTCATGAAGACCATCGAGGACGCCCGCGAACTGGCCTCCACCATGGTCGCGCTCGGCACCGACAGCGGCGTCCGCACGGTCGCGCTGCTCACCGACATGTCCACCCCGCTCGGCCTCACCGCGGGCAACGCCCTGGAGGTCCGCGAGTCGGTCGAGGTGCTGGCCGGCGGCGGCCCGCAGGACGTCATCGACCTGACCCTCGCCCTCGCCCGCGAGATGCTGGACGCGGCGGGCCTCAAGGACGCCGACCCCGAGAAGGCCCTCGCCGACGGCTCCGCGATGGACGTCTGGCGCCGCATGATCTCCGCCCAGGGCGGCGACCCCGACGCCACCCTCCCGACCGCCCGCGAGCAGCACGTGCTGACGGCCCGCTCCTCCGGCGTCCTGACCCGCCTGGACGCCTACGACGTCGGCGTCGCCGCCTGGCGCCTCGGCGCGGGCCGCGCCCGCAAGGAGGACCCGGTGCAGGCGGGCGCGGGCGTCGAGCTGCACGCCAAGCCCGGCGACACCGTCACCGAGGGCCAGCCCCTGATGACGCTGCACACGGACACCCCCGAGAAGTTCGACTACGCCCTCAAGGCACTGCCCGACGCGTACGACATCGCCCCGGCCGGCACCTCGTTCGCACCGCTGCCGGTGGTGCGGGAACGTATCGCCTGACCTGCGGTTTCCTCGTACGGGTGAACGGGACCGGTGGACTGCCGCCGGTCCCGTTCGGCATGCTGGACTCGGCCCGAGGCGACGTACCGACAGAGGAGACCGCCATGGACCCACTCGCCGTCGACCCCGCGCCGGACCCCGGCCAGGACTGGGACGACCTCGTCCGGCTCTGGGAGGAGACGGACGCGCCCGAGGGCTGCAAGGTGGAGATCATCGAGGAGATCGTCACCGTGTCGCCGCCGCCGTCCAGGGACCACAGCAGCACCGCCTCCCTTCTCCAACGCCCCCTCTACACCGTCATCCCGGAGGAGTGGGGGATCTACCAGACCCTCGGCCTCTCCCTCCCGGGCCGGGGCGGAATCTACATCCCGGACCTCGTCGTCGTGGACCGTGCCACCGCCTCCGGGCCGGGCAACACCGTCCCCGCCGAGGAGGCCCGCCTCGTCGTGGAGATCACCTCACGCGCCAACGCCAACCACGACCGCGTCGGCAAGGTCAACGGCTACGCCAAGGCCGGAGTCGAGCTGTTTCTCCTCCTCGACCCCTGGCACTCCGGCCGCCCCACCGCGACGCTCTACGGCGAGCCGGACGGCGGTACGTACCGGGTGCTGGAGACGGTCGAGTACGGGCGGGAGCTGACCCTCCCCGAGCCATTCGGGTTGGTCCTGGACACGGGCGTCTTCCCCATCAGCTGACACGCGGACGGCCCGCCGCACGGAGAGGATCCGTGCGGCGGGCCGTCGTCGTGCGAGGGTGAACTACCCGTCGTGCCCGGTCACTTGCCCAGGTACGCGTTGTAGATCTTCACCGACGAGGTGTTGCCCTTCTTGTCGGTGACCTTGGCGGAGAAGGAGATCGCCTTGCCCTTGGCCGGGTTCTTGACGGTGATCTTGCCCTTCTTGACCGTGACCTTCTTCCAGGTCTTGCCGCCGTTGTAACTGACGTACGTCTTCAGCGACTTCAGGTTCTTGCCCGCGGCCGCGCCGTGCACCTTCACCGGGACCGAGACGGTCTTGCCCGCCTTGACCCGGCCGTCGGCGCCCACGGCCGGGGTGAACCGGACGGTGGAGACGGGCAGCATCGTGAACGCGGTCTTCTTCGAGCGGAACGTCCACGCCGCGTCCACCCGGGTGGAGAGCGGGCTGACCTTCGCGCTGTGCTTGACCGTGGTCGTCAGCTTGTAGTCGGCCGCGCCCGCCGGGACCTTGAAGAATTCGTAGCCGGTCACCGGATCGGCGTTCTGGCCGAGCTTCTTGCCGTTGCGGTAGAGGACGGTCTTGGCCGAGGTGAACACCATCCCGCCCGCGTTGCCCTGACCGTCGGCCAGCAGCGGGAGGGAGCCGATGATCTCGTTGCCCTCACGGACGACGCCGTAGTTCTTGTCGACCAGCGGGCCGAACACCCCGGTGTTCACGGACTTCGTGTACGTCTTGCCCGCCTTGTACGTCGCCTCCTGGCCGACCTGGTAGCTGGCCTCGTACGTCGGCCAGCCGTCCTCGTCGACCGGACCCTGCTGGTCGAAGTCGAAGCTCCAGGCCACCTTGTCCGCGGTGGAGAGGTACAGCGTGCGGGTGCCGGGCAGCTTCTGGTCGATCGCGGTGGCCCAGCTCCCGCCCTGCGTGGGCAGGTACGGGAAGGCGGTGATCGCGCCCTTCTTCTTCGGCGCGGCCGAGCCCATGGCGATCTTCACCTTGGCCAGCTGCCCCGTGGTGAACTTCCGCTCGAAGCCGGTGGCGAGCTGCTTGACCGTGCCGCCGACCGCGATGTCGTACTCGGTCGACGCGCCCTTGCTCCAGGTACCCGACCAGTGCTGGGCGAGCGAACCGTCGGTGATCTTCGGGCCGACGTGGAGCGTACGGAGGCCGGCCGGCGAATCCATCACCCAGCCGAAGGAGACCGCCTCGTTCGCCGCCTCCACCGCGTAGTCCGGTGAGAACAGCTCACCCTTCGCCTTCGCGTCCGGCACGGTGAACTTCAACGGCTTCGCCTTGCGGGCGTCAAACGTCAGCGAGGTGTTCTTGGTGACCGCGACCTTGGGCTGCGCGATCCAGTCGGCGCCCTTGGTGACGTCGTCCGGGTCCTTGTACACCGTGGAGTTGGCCGCGTATGTGCCCTTGGGCACCCGGATCTTCGCCGTGCCGTCGACGACCCGCGGGCTCAGGAACGGGTTGCCGGACTCCGCGCCGAAGCGGAAGAGCGTGCTGTCCACGTAGACGGCCGGGCGGCCGTCCCGCCCGATGTGCTTGATGGAGACGTCGTAGCTCTCCACCTCGCGCTCGACCGCGGCGGCCGTGCGCACGGTCTGCCCGCCGCCGGTGGCCACCAGGTAGGCGGAGTACGTGCCGTCGGCGGTGCCGCCGAGCCGGGTGTCGGCGGTCAGCGTGACCTCCGCCGTGCCGCCCGCCGGAACGGTGACCTTGTCCGCGCCGAGCGTGAAGAAGCCGGCCGGAGCGGGCTTGCCCTTCGGGTTGGTGCCCGTCGCCTTCAGATCGAGGGTGACGTCGCTCGTGCCGAGGTTGCGGTACGTGACTTTCTCGGTGACCGGCTTGTCGTCGGCGTGCGGCCACTGCTGCACCCCGAAGCTCACCGAGACTGGTTCGGCGATCACGCTCTGGGCGATCGCACGGTCCACCGCGATCCGGCCGGAACCCTGCTGGAACGGGTTGTACGCACCGGGCTTCGTCGACGCGGTCAGCGCGCCCTTCAGCTCGGTGTACGTCCAGTCGGGGTGCTGCTGCTTGAGCAGGGCGGCCGCGCCCGCGACATGCGGCGTGGCCATCGACGTACCCGAGATGGTGGCGTAACCGGCGGGCTTCTCGCCCACCTCCCGGGCGATCAGCGAACCGGGCGGGATGGCCGCCGTGGTGTCCACGCCGGGAGCCGTCACATCCGGCTTGATCGCACCGTCACCGATCCGCGGACCACGGCTGGAGAAGTCCGCCAGCAGGTCCTTGTCGTCGACCGCGCCCACGGTCAGCGCGGCGTCCGCGCTGCCGGGCGAGCCGACGGTGCCCGCACCGTCGCCCTCGTTGCCCGCGGCGATCGCGAACAGGACGCCCTTCTCGGCCGACAGCTTGTCGACCGCAGCCTCCAGCGGGTCCACCTCCGGGGTGTCGGACCCGCCGAGGCTCAGGTTGACGATGTCGGCGCCCTGGGCGACCGCCCACTCCATTCCGGCCAGGATGCCGGAGTCCTCGCCGAACCCGTCGTCGTCGAGCACTTTGCCCGCGAGCAGCTTGGCGTCCGGGGCCACGCCCTTGAACTTCCCGCCCGACTTGGCGCCGGTGCCCGCCGCGATCGACGCGACGTGCGTACCGTGGCCGACCCGGTCCTTGGTGTCCTTGGCGGCGCTGAAGTTCTTCTCCGCCAGGATCTGACCCTTGAGGTCGGGGTGGGTGGCGTCCGTCCCGGTGTCCAGGACCGCGATCTTCACGCCCTTCCCGGTGAACCCGGCCTTCCAGGCCGCCGGAACGCCGATCTGCGGGACGCTCTTGTCGAGGCTCGCCCGGCGCACCCCGTCCAGCCAGACCCGGTCGATGCCGGCCGCGGTGGTGACCCGCTCACCGTCCGCGCCCCGGTCGGTGAGCGCCTTCCAGATGTCCGGCGCGTCGGCGGTCGGCGTGGTCACCGACTCGGCGTTCAGCGAGGTGAGACTCCGGCCGACCTCGGTGGAGCCCGCGTCGCGGACCTGCGCCTTCGCGGCGGCGGCCTGCTTGCCCCGGTATCCGACGATCAGCTTCAGACCGTCCCGCTGGGCCCGGAGGTTCTCCGGACGGCTCAGCTCGGTGACGTCGAACAGCCGGCGGTCGAGCTTGCCGGAGACGATCAGCCGATGGGCGTCGGCCGGGACGACGAGGGTGTGGCCCTTGCTGCTCATCCGCTGGACCGGGATGTTCTCCCGGCCCTTCGCGGGCCGGAAGGCGACCGGCTTGCCCTGGGCGTCGATGGTGACCCGGTCACCGGTGACAAGCGTCAGCTGACGCGACTCCCGGTCCTGGGCCTTGGCCCGGGTGCCGGACGCCCCCTTCGGATCCGGCTGGGCGACGGCGGTCTGGGTCATACCCGCCGCCAGTGCCACGGCCACCGCCGCGGCGACCGCCGGTATGCACGCGTTCCTCACGTGTCTGCGCAACTCTCCCCCTGGAGAACTCGATGGTTCCTCAACCCGCCGGTCCGCAGAGACGCAGGAATGACGGCTGCGGCCGTCGGTTCACCGAACTAGAGGGAAAGTTGGGGGGATTGGTTCACAGAAGGAACACAGGAATTCCGGAGTTGACGCAAAACAGCCCCTCCGTGGCGGGCGTCGCGCACCGGGCTCCGATGAATTTCGCCCGCCGCTGCGGTCTGCCTGGTGTGGATGCCGAATATCCGATCGTCCTGACCGTGACCGGGCGGGTCAGCCGTGCCGTCGTACCCGACCTCTGCGCCGAGCTGGAGCGTGCTCTGGCCGGCCCCCGCGGAGCCGCGCTCGCCCCGGGCGCGGCGGTGGACTGCGACGTGGGCGGAGTGATCAGGCCCGATCTGACCCTCGTCGAGGCGGTGGCCCGGCTGGCCCTCGTCGCCCGCCGGTCCGGCCGCACCCTGCGGCTGTGCCGCGTACCGCCCGAACTCCGGTCACTGCTGGACCTGGTGGGGCTGGCCGATGTGGTGGCCCTGGAGGAGGGCCCAGGGGAACGGGTGCCGGACGCGCGCTGACCGCGGAGGAGCGCTGCCGGAGTGCGCCGACGTACGGGCCCGGCGGCTGCCGGACCCGTACGGGCGTACCTACGGCCGACGACTGCTACGCGTCCGCCGGCAGCCGGTCCGGCAGGCCGAACAGCGGGAACCAGCGCGGGACGTCCAGGAAGCAGTGCATCCCCGTGATCGCCCCGTCCTGGACGTCGATGACCTGGACCGCCCACGGCACGAACCCGGTGCCGTCCTCGGCGGGCTTGTAGTGCGCGAAGGCGGGGGAGCCGTTGGCCGAGACGGGCACCAGCTTGGAGCCCGCGCAGGCCGCGCCGATGGTGGTCATGAAGCCCGTGATGTCGCCGGTGCCCCGGAGCCACAGGTCGAACGGCGGCATCGTCATCACCGCGTCCTCGTGGAGCAGCGCGGTCAGAGCCGCCATGTCATAGCCCTCGAACGCCTTCACATAGCGCTCCAGGAGCTTCTGCTGCTCCTCGTCGAGCGGGTCCGCCGCATCGCCCGGGCGGCTCTCCGTCTCGGTCAGCGTGGCGCGGGCCCGCTGGAGCGCGCTGTTGACCGAGGCGACGGAGGTCTCCAGCAGCTCGGCGACCTCCGCGGCCTTCCAGGCGAGCACCTCGCGCAGGATCAGCACGGCCCGCTGCTTGGGCGGCAGGTGCTGGAGGGCGGCGACGAACGCCAGGCGCACCGACTCGCGCGCCACGGCCGCCTCCGCCGGGTCCTGGAGCGACGGCAGGATCCGGCCGTCGGGCATCGGCTCCAGCCAGACGTTCTCCGGGCGGGGGCTCAGCGCGGCCTGGGCGAGCGGGGTCGGCCCGGTCAGATCGACCGGGCGGGCCCGCTTGTTGCCCGCGTTCAGCATGTCCAGGCAGACGTTGGTGGCGATCCGGTAGAGCCAGGAACGCAGCGAGGAGCGGCCCTCGAACTTGTCGAAGTTGCGCCAGGCGCGGACGAGGGTGTCCTGCACCGCATCCTCGGCCTCGAAGGCGGATCCGAGCATCCGGTAGCAGTAGCCGGTCAGCTCGACCCGGTGCCCCTCAAGACGGCTGTCGATCCCGGCATCGCCGCCCTCGCCGCCCGCCGCCGCTCCCGCGTCCGTCGTCGTGGTCAGGTCGCTCATCGCTCCACCCCTGTCGCGCGCAGCCGCGCTGTGGCATCCGTCACCCGGTACGTCGGAAGCTACCGCAGGCCACTGACAGTCGGGGGCGGAAAACGAACAAGGGGTACCGGCCGCCGTGGCTCCGGCCACGATCCGTCCGGCACCCCTCGGGATGCGCTCAGCGCCTCGCTCAGGTCCCGGGCTTGCGCCCGTACACGTACACGTCGTCGCCGTTCTTCAGCAGTTTCCAGTATGCCTTCGCGTCGGCGGGGCGCATGTTGACGCAGCCGCCGGAGCCCGGCGGGTTGTACATGGACTTGGTGACCGAGTGGAACGCCTGGCCGCCGTCGAAGAACTGGGAGTACGGCATCCAGACCTTGTAGATGGTCGACCAGTGCTTGATGTTGCGCCAGTAGATCTTCTTGGCCCCGGTCCGGGTCTCCGCGCCGTCCCGGCCGGTCCGCACCGGCACCGGCCCGTACGTCAGCTTCTTGCCGTCCTGGATCCAGCTCAGCTGCCGGGTCAGGTCGACACAGGCGATGCGTCCCTTGTCGGTGGGGCACTTCTTCGCCTTGTTGGGATTCTTCCCGGCCGCTTTCTGGGCGAGCATCGTGTTCATCGTGCGCCAGGTGAGCGGACCGGCGTAGCCGATGGTCGGGGTGATCCCGTGCTTCTTCTGGAACTTCTGGATCGCCTTGCAGTCGGCCGTCGACTGCTTGCCGTCCACGGGCCGCTTCAGGAACTTCTCGACCTGCTTCTGGTGCGGTCCCACCGACTTCGTGCAGGACGCCGCGTGGGCGGCGGTGCCGGTGCCCAGGACCAGGGCCGGGGCGGCCACCAGTCCGGCGACGGACAGTGCCACCCCGCGCCGCAACCGTCTTACGGGTATCTTCGCCGTGACTCCCATGCGCGCCAACTCCCCTTCGCCCACAGTGCGTTGTTGGTTACGCCTGGTAGACGTGCGAAGGGGAGCGGTGGTTGCGCGCCGGAATGTCTCGGTTGTGCTTCAGCGGCCGGCGGAGCGGGTCAGGGGGTCAGCGGTTCAGCGGGTGGCCGGGACGAGCGCCCGCCGCTCCGCACGCGCCACCCGGGTCCCGTACAGGGTGATCGAGACGACGCCGAGGACCGCGAGCAGACCGAGCGCCACCGTCGCCGTCCAGCCGCCCGCGTGGAAGGCGACCGCGCCCAGCGTGCCGCCCGCGCTGGAGCCCAGGTAGTACGCCGACTGGTAGAGCGCCGAGGCCTGCGCCCGGCCCGTCGTGGCCGTCCGGCTCACCGAGGACGAGGCGACCGCGTGCCCGGCGAAGAAGCCGGCCGTGATCAGCACCAGGCCCAGCAGTACGGCGGCCAGCTGGTCCGCGAGCGACAGCAGCAGCCCGGCGGTCGTGGTGGAGACCGCCAGATAGAGCGCGCCCCGGCGGCCGAGGCGGGCCACCAGCCGTCCGGCGGCGGCGGAGGAGACCGTCCCCACGAGGTAGACGAGGAAGATCGACCCGATGACGCCCTGCGGCAGGCTGAACGGCTCCTCGACCAGCCGGTAGCCGATCACCGTGTAGACCGCGCCGAACACCGTCATGAACAGCGCGCCGATCGCGTACAACCGCACCAGCAGCGGATCGGCCAGATGACCGGCGACGGTCTTCGCGAGCGCCTTCGGGTTCAGCGAACCGGGACGGAAGTTCTTCGCCTTCGGGATCAGGAAGTGGAACACGACGGTGCACGCCAGCGCGAGCAGCCCGACCGCCGCGAGCGCGGCGCGCCAGCCCCAGGCCTGGGCGACCCAGCCGGTGAGGATGCGGCCGCTCATGCCGCCGATGCTGTTGCCCGCGACGAACAGCCCGATCGCGGCGATCAGCGCCTTGGGCCGCACCTCCTCCGCCAGATACGCCATCGCGGAGGCCGGCAGTCCGGCGAGCGCCGCACCCTGGACGGCGCGCAGCGCGATCAGCGCGCCCATCGACGGGGCGAACGGCACCAGCAGCCCGACCAGCACCGCGACGGCCAGCGAGGCCGTCATCATCTGCCGCCGCCCGAACCGCTCCGAGAGCGCGCTCAGCGGCAGCACGAACAGGGCCAGCGCCCCGGTCGCCGCCGAGACCGTCCAGCTCGCCTGCCCGGCGGTCGCGTCGAACGACGCGGAGACGGCGGGCAGCAGCGCCTGGGTGGAGTAGAGGAGGGCGAAGGCCGCGACACCGGCGGCGAAGAGGGCGAAGCTCATCCGGCGGTAGCCGGGGCGGCCGGGCTCCAGACGCTCATGGGTGGCGGCGTCGGGCGCGGCGGTGGTGGTGACGGGGGACGACGGGGCAGAGGCATCCACGGCGACGGTGGATGCCCCGGTACTGGCGGGAGGCATACGTCGAAAGTAGAGCGAGACGTTTCATGCGTCCAATGCATGAAACTGCCATAATCGATCCCATGGTGCATGAACGCAGCTCAGGGCCTCGGCTGTCACCGAGTAGTTACGAAGAAGACATCCGGGCCGTGCTCGCGCCCCGCCTCGCGTACTTCGAGGCGGTCGCCCGCCACGAGCATGTGACCCGCGCCGCACACGAGCTCGGCGTTCCGCAGTCCACGCTCTCGCGCGCCATGGTCCGGCTCGAAACGGACCTGGGCGTCGCCCTGTTCGCCCGCAAGGGCCGCACCGTCTCGCTCACCCCGGCGGGCCGCACCTTCCTCGGCTCGGCGGAACGGGCCCTGGCCGAGGTGGAGAAGGCCGCCGACTCGGTCCGGGCGGACGCCGACCCGACGGCGGGCCGGGTCTCCTTCGGCTTCCTGCACACCATGGGCTCGGAGACCGTGCCCGCCCTGATCCGAGCCTTCCGGGTCGACCACCCCAAGGTCCGCTTCCAGCTCGTGCAGAACTACGGCGAGGCGATGATCGAGCGGCTGCGCGCGGGCGGCCTCGACCTCTGCCTCACCTCACCCGTTCCCGACGCCCCCGACCTGGTCGCCCGCCGCCTCGACGAACAGCGGCTGCGCCTGGTGGTCCCCGACGACCACCGCCTCGCCTCCCGCCGCCGGATCCGCCTCGCGGAGGCCGCCGACGAGACGTTCGTGACGCTGGAGCCGGGTTACGGGCTGCGCCGGATCACCGACGACCTCTGCGCGGAGGCGGGCTTCACCCCACGGGTCGCCTTCGAGGGCGAGGAGGCGGAGACCCTGCGCGGACTGGTCGCCGCCGGGCTCGGGGTGGCCCTGCTGCCGCCGCCCGCGGTCGCCCGCCCCGGCGTCGTCGAACTGACGGTCACCGCACCGCGCGCGGCCCGCGAGATCGGCGTCGCCTGGCTGGACGGACACCCCGACACCCCGCCGGTCGCCGCCTTCAAGCGCTTCCTGCTCTCACGCCGGGGGAACCTGCTGCCGGACTGAGGGGAACAGCCGGGCCGAGGGGAGCAGCCGGACTGAGGGGAGCCGGGGGCGAGGGGAACAGCCGGGGCCGAGGGGAACAGGTGCGCGAGAATGGCCCGGTGAACCGCGCCTCCCCTCCCTATCCGCACCCGCATCCGCAGTCGCCCGGACTCCCGAGCCTGAAGGGCGTCGTCTTCGCGTCCGTCGTCGGCTCGGTGATGGTGCTCGCCGCCGCCGTCCTGTTCGCGCTGCTGCCCGGGTCGCTCTCCGAGGCCGCCGACTTCCGGGCCGCACGGCCGTGTTCGGAGGTCGCCGCGCCCGAGAGCGGCGACTGCCTCTCCGAGTGGCCCGCCACCGTCGTCTCCACCTCGACCGGCCGGTCGAACAAGGCCGTCACCAACTGGGTCACGCTCGACGGCGAGGCCGAGGAACCGCCGTTCAGGGTACGGATGCGGGGCCACGGGCCCGTCTGGGAGAAGCTGGCGCCCGGGGACCGGGTCACCGTGCTGTCCTGGCGCGACGTGGTGTGGGCGGTGGAAGCGGGGGAGCTGCGCCAGGACACGACCGCCGGGCCGGGCCGCGACGCGACCGTCCGACTGGCCATGGGGCTCGCCCTGTTGATCGTCGGCGGCGTCTTCCTGCGGGGAGCCGGGTGGCTGCACCGCCGCCGTGCCACCCGCGCCACGGACACCCCCACCGCACAGGTCGTCGTGGTGATGGCGGCGACCCTGCTGGCGGCCGGCATCGCCGTCACCGCGGCCACCGCCACGGACACCCTCTGGCTCGTCCTGCTGGTCGCCGCCGTCGGCTGCGCGGCCGCCTGGACGGCCACGGCGCTGCTGCTCCGGGGGCTCGTGCGGCGGCGGCAGGCCTGAGCCCACCCCGATCCGGCACCCGTATCAGTGCCGCAGCGACCGCCCGAACCCGGCGGCCAGCGGCATCCGCAGGCCCAGCGGCGGCGGTGCGGCGAGCGCGTCCGCGACCGGGCGGGCGTAGGACCGGGCGAAGAGCGAGCCGCGGACGAAGTCGGCGGCCAGCGCCACCACTTCGGAGCGGTGCTGGCGCAACGCGTGCCCGTCCGAGTGCACCTCGAAGCGACAGGTGTCCCGGTTGGACTTCTTCGCCCGCTCGGCCAGCCGGTAGGACAGCTCCGGGTCGGTGCGCTCGTCGTTGGTGCCGTGCACGATCAGCACCCGCCGCCCCATCAGCTGCTTCACCGGCTCCGGTCCGTCCGCCGTCCGCTCCGGCAGCCACGGGGCCATCGCCAGCACCGAGGTGACCGCGCCGTGCCCGGCGGCCCGCAGCGCCGCCCGTCCGCCCATCCCGTGCCCGACCAGGCAGACGGGCACATCGCCGTACCGCCGCTGTACCTCGTCGGCGGCCCACGCGGCGTCCTCGGCGGGATGCGCGTCGTCCGCGTTCCAGCCGCGGCAGCGGTAGCGCAGCACATGCACCGCGAGCCCGTCGCCCACCCCGGCACGGGCCAGGGAACGGGCGAACGGCAGCTGTACCGCGTACGACAGGGTGGAGGGGCGGCGGCGTGAGTCGGCCTCGCCGTCCGGGAGCAGCAGAACCACGCCGCTGACCTCGTCCGTTGCTCCGGCCGTCTGTACGGCCCGTCCCAGCCTGGCTTCGGGCAGGGGAAGTGCGCGCTGTGCCATGACAGAACAGTGTCAGAAGGCGAGGTGTACTCCACCCGACTTCGCGGTCACTGTTACGCATCGACACGAGGCGCTCTACGCGCGTAGGCGCTAGAGTGCCAAGATGACGAGCCAGACCCCGAATGTCCCTGATTCCGACCAGATCCGGCGCGCCCCCAAGGTGCTGCTCCACGACCACCTCGACGGCGGCCTGCGGCCGGGCACCATCGTCGAGCTGGCCCGCGCGCAGGGTTACGACTCCCTCCCCGAGACCGAGGCCGACAAGCTCGGCATCTGGTTCCGCGAGGCCGCCGACTCCGGCTCGCTGGAGCGCTACCTGGAGACGTTCGCCCACACCTGCGCCGTCATGCAGACCCGTGAGGCGCTGTTCCGGGTGGCCGCCGAGTGCGCCGAGGACCTCGCCGAGGACGGTGTCGTCTACGCCGAGATCCGTTACGCCCCCGAGCAGCATCTGGAAGGCGGCCTGACCCTCGAAGAGGTCGTCGAGGCCGTCAACGAGGGCTTCCGCGAGGGCGAGCGCATCGCCCGGGCCAACGGCCACCGCATCCGCGTCGGCGCCCTCCTCACCGCGATGCGGCACGCCGCCCGCGCCCTGGAGATCGCCGAACTCGCCAACAGCTACCGCGACCAGGGCGTCGTCGGCTTCGACATCGCGGGCGCCGAGGCCGGGTTCCCGCCCACCCGCCACCTCGACGCGTTCGAGTACCTCAAGCGCGAGAACAACCACTTCACGATCCACGCGGGCGAGGCCTTCGGTCTGCCGTCGATCTGGCAGGCCCTCCAGTGGTGCGGCGCCGACCGGCTCGGCCACGGAGTGCGGATCATCGACGACATCGAGGTCGCCGAGGACGGCTCGGTCACCCTCGGCCGCCTCGCCTCCTACGTACGCGACAAGCGCGTCCCGCTGGAGATGTGCCCGACCTCCAACCTCCAGACCGGCGCGGCCACCTCGTACGCCGAGCACCCCATCGGGCTGCTGCGCAAGCTGCACTTCCGGATCACCGTGAACACGGACAACCGGCTGATGAGCGGGACGAGCATGAGCGGAGAATTCGAGCGGCTGACCGAGGCCTTCGGATACACGCTCGACGACATGCAGTGGTTCACAGTCAATGCGATGAAATCAGCATTCATTCCTTTCGACGAACGTCTCGCGATGATCAATGACGTCGTCAAGCCCGGATACGCCGAGCTGAAGTCGGAGTGGCTTTTCCGTCAGACCGCTGTGACCAGTGGTTCTGCGGCCTCCGGAGGCTGAGGGACGCGACACGTGAAAGGGCCGGGAGGAGAAATCCCGGCCCTTTTCCGCGTGTCGCGATGTTTGCGGAGTGAGCTGCGGGATGGCTAGCTTGCAGAGCCGCTCACATCCCCTTCCCCAAGGATGAATTCTCCATGAAGAAGTCTGCTGCCAAGACTCTCGGTGTCGCCGCTCTCGGCGCCGCTTTCGCCGCTGCCGCCGCCGGCAGCGCCTCCGCCGCCCCCTCGCTGCCGCTGGACACCGCGGCCGGGGCGCTCCCCGTCTCGACGATGGCGCTCGACACCGTCGCCAAGGCGGCCCAGAACGCGCCGGTCCAGGACACCGTCGGCAAGGTCCTCGGCGGCGACGCCACCGACGCGGCCGCCCCGGTCACCGGCCTGCTCGGCGGACTGCCCACCCAGGGCCTCTCCGCCAACGGGATCCCGCTCGGCGGCTGATCCGGCCGAACAGGCCGATCCGGCCCAACAGGCTGAACCGGCCGTACAGGCCGATCCGGCCGTACAGGCCGATCAGCCCCGAGCGCCGGGCCTCCGGCGCCACCCGCACATGCCAGTGGGGCGCACACCCTGATCCAGGGTGTGCGCCCCACTGTGCGTATCCGCTCCCCGTGTCGCTGCGCGTCACCAGGCCGTCGCGGAGGAGGCGGACTTCTCCGAGGGCAGCAGCGCCCACAGCGCCAGGTAGAGCAGGAACTGCGGACCGGGCAGCAGGCAGGAGACGACGAAGATGACGCGCATCGTGCTCGTGGAGATACCGAAGCGCCGGGCGAGGCCCGCGCAGACTCCACCGATCATGCGGCCTTCGCGGGGGCGGACAAGTGCGGCAGCCATGGCGGGCTCCTTCGCGAACCGTAGCGGCGGGAGCAGCTTTCCCTGCTCCCCGATGTATCCATGGTGCCGCCGCGAAGGGGGACAAAGCATCGCTCTACGGTGCGAGGCCGACCCCGGTAATCGTCGGGGTCGGCCCCCCAGGGGCCTCGTCCCTGAGACGGGTCTCGTGACGGAAGTAGGGCAGATCCCGCACCCCGGGAAGTCCCGCGCGGCGCAGCCGCGCCCGGCAGACCGGCACGACCAGCAGATGGGCCAGCACCACCCCGGTGGTGTTCAACAGCAGCGAGTCGATGTCGACGACCTGACCGGGCACCCCGGTCTGGCCCAGCTCGATGGCCAGCGAGATCAGCGCCCCGGCGGTGACCGTACGCAGCAACGAGACCCAGGGCGAGACGAAGATCCGCCCCCCGGCCATCGGCAGCAGCACCCCGAGCGGGGCCAGCAGCAACAGCGCACCGCCGATCCGGCGGGTCGCCTCGGCCGGTCCCAGCGCGAGATCCGCCCTGATCCCGGCGAGCGGCTCGAAATTCGCCGCCGTGATCCAGGGAACGTCCAGCGGGCGCAGCGTCAGCCACCCGACGAACAGCAGATGCGCGACAAGGAGAGTGACGCCCGCCGCGCGGAAGTGGATGACGGTCTGGCCGTCCGAACTGTGACGCACGCCCACCAAGACGCCATGACCGGCAGGATCGGTTCCGTACCGCCGCGGCCGCGTACGAACAGCGCTCCCGGTCCGCGTCAGTCCAGCCGGAGCGCGTCCGGGGTGGCCAGGTCGCCCGGCCGGGTCTTCGTCTGCGAGGTGCACAGATAGCCGCGCGGCGGGTAGTCCCCGGGCCCGCCCAGCACCACCGAGCCGTCCCGGACCAGCGTCTCGCTCTCCGCGTACGTGCACACCAGCTGGGCCAGCGCCTCCGCCGACAGGTCCTCCGGCTGACTGCTCAGCCGCAGGGCGCCCGCCGGGTCGCCGTCCTTGGCCGGATCCACCCGCAGCCCCGCCGGAACCGCGGTGGTGAACCCGGCCCGCCGCTCGCTCGCGGGCGGCGCCTGCTGGACCTCCTTCAGCAGCGCGCGGGCGACCGCGATCCGGTCGGTGCCGACCGCGTCCGCCGTCACCGGACGGTCCACGGTGACCAGCTGCGAGGCGCACACCAGATACACCTCGGCGGTCACACTGTCCGGCGACCGGGTGGTCACGTCGGAGGGCGACAGCCGGCACGGCACCCGGGAGGGCGCGGCCCCCGCGTCCACCGGCACCGAGGTCGTACGGATCCCGCACCCGGAGGCCAGCGCCGCGGCCGCCAGCAGGACGGCCAGCGGGACGGCCGTGCGCCGCCGCAGCGGGCTCCGCCTCCGGTACGTCACATCGCCGCGCTTCACGTCGCCCCGTCCTCGTCCGCGGCCCCCGCGCCCGCCTCGTCGTTCCGTGCGAGCTTCTCGGCGTCGCGCGGCAGCCGCAGTTCGAAGACCGCACCGCCGTCCGGGGAGTTCGCCGCCGTGATGTCACCGCCGTGGATGTGCGCGTTCTCCATGGCGATGGAGAGGCCGAGCCCGCTGCCCTCCGACCGCGGCCGGGAGGCGCTGGCCTTGTAGAACCGGTCGAAGACGTGCGGCAGCACGTCCTCGGGGATGCCCGGACCGTGGTCCCGTACCTCGATGACCAGCTCCTCGCCCTCGGTCCGCACCCGGACGCCCACCGGCGAACCCCCGTGCTTGAGGGCGTTGCCGATCAGATTGGCCAGGATCACATCCAGCCGGCGCGGGTCGAGCCGGACCATCATGCCGCGCTCCGCGTCCAGGTCCACCGCGTCCAGCCAGGCCCGCGCGTCGATGCACGCGGTCACCTGGTCGGCGACGTCGACGGTGTCCAGCACCAGCCGGGCCGTGCCCGCGTCGAAGCGGGTCACCTCCATCAGGTTCTCCACCAGGTCGTTCAGCCGCCGGGTCTCGCTGACCACCAGATGCACGGCGGGCGCGATCATCGGATCGAGGGTGTCCGCCTCGTCCTCCAGCACCTCCGCCACCGCGGTGATCGCGGTCAGCGGGGTGCGCAGCTCGTGCGACATGTCGGCGACGAACCGGCGGCTCGCCTCCTCCCGCGCGCTCATGTCCGCGACCTTCTTCTCCAGCGAGCTCGCCGTTCTGTTGAACGTACGGGAGAGATCGGCGAGTTCGTCCGTGCCGGAGACGGTGAGCCGGGTGTCGAGCTTGCCCTCGCCGAGCTTGCGGGCCGCGTCGCCGAGCCGCTGCACCGGGCGCAGCACCGTCGTCGCGGCGGCCTGCGCGAGCAGCGCCGAGCCGACCAGCGCCAGGGCGGTGGCGATCCCCAGCGACCAGGCCAGCGAGTTGAGGTCCTGCCGCTCCTGGTCCAGGGACTTGAGCATGTAGCCGGTCGGGCCGCCGCCGATGATCCGCGTACCGGCGACCAGATACGGCGTGCCCGCGATGCTCGTCCGCTGCCAGAACAGGTGGTACTCGTGCTCGTTGCTCGACGTCAGCGGCTGCTTGCGGGCCACCTGCTCGCGCAGCGAGTCCGGTACGTCGGACAGCGTGAAGGTGTCCAGGTCGGAGTAGCCCACGATCGGCTTGCCGCGCTCCCGCTCGGCCTCCAGCAGCACGCTGTAGCCTGGGCTGCTGGACGCCATCTCCCCGGCGGCCCGCTGAAGATCGTCCTTGGTGGGACGCGTCGGCAGCCCCGCCGCGGTGTCCTGCATCTGCCGGCGGAAGTCGTCGAGCGCGGTGTCCTGGGTACGGGTCAGCACGGCCTCGCGGTTGAGCCAGTACGCGATCCCCGACGCGGACACCGCGGCCGTCAGCGCCACCAGCGCGAAGACCACGACGAGCCGCAGCCGCAGACTGGTCCAGCGCAGCCCGGCGCGCAGGGACCGCTTGGCGGTTTCGGTCACTGAGGCGAGTCCAGCCGATAGCCCACGCCCCGCACCGTACGGATCAGGGTCGGCGAGGACGGCACGTCCTCCACCTTCGCGCGCAGCCGCTGCACACAGGCGTCCACCAGACGGGAGTCGCCCAGGTAGTCGTGCTCCCACACCAGGCGCAGCAACTGCTGCCGGGACAGGGCCTGGCCGGGCCGGCGGCTCAGCTCCAGCAGGAGCCGCAGCTCGGTCGGCGTGAGCTGCAGGTCCTCCCCGTCCTTGGTGACGGTCATGGCGGAGCGGTCGATCACCACGTTGCCGAAGGTCGCCGAGTCGGTCGACTCGCGCTCCCCGCGGCGCAGCACCGCCCGGATCCGGGCGTCCAGCACCCGGCCCTGGACAGGTTTCACCACATAGTCGTCCGCGCCGGACTCCAGTCCCACCACGACGTCGATGTCGTCGCTGCGCGCGGTCAGCAGAATGATCGGCAGTTGGTCGGTGCGGCGGATCCGCCGGCACACCTCGAAACCGTCGATCCCGGGCAGCATCACATCCAGCACGACCAGGTCGGGCCGCTGCTCGCGCAGCAGCTCCAGGCCGTCCTCTCCCGTCGCCGCGGTGGCCACACGGTGGCCCTGGCGTGACAACGAGAGTTCGAGGGCCGTGCGGATGGCGTCGTCGTCCTCGATCAGCAACAGGAAAGGCACGAGCGTCATTCTGGCCCATGGTGGCGCTTCAGTTCGACCTGTGGCCCGGTCCGATTGTCCGGGCACGGCCGCAACCGCCCCTGTGACAGGCCTGTGACAGTCGGGGGACAGCGCCATGAAACTGCCCCGGCAAGCTCTTGGTCAGCAAGGAACGAACGGACTCCACCGATAGGGGGCGCGAGATGAACGCACTGCACAGCACCAGCTCAAGCGCAGTTGTCACGCGTCTCCACGACGTCGGCCGGAGCATGGAGAAGTCCGGTGCAGCGGGGGGTACCTCCCTGCTCGAGCGCAGCCGAGAGCTTGGGGGAGTACGGGGGTGTGTTCGGAGCACCGGGCGTCAGCACCAGACGGCTGCGGAGCAGGTGCGCATGCCGTACATGGCGGTGGTCGACGCACCCAAGGGGGCGGCGAGCGCGTACGGGGAGGCCACGGGGGATCGCGGAACCCGGACGGAGAACGCGGACGCCGAATCGGCGTTCACGGCCTACGTCCAGGAGCGACGGGCCTCCCTGTACGCGACCGCCTACCACCTGACCGGCGACCGGTTCGAGGCCGAGGACCTGCTGCAGAGCGCCCTCTTCTCGACCTACCGGGCGTGGGACCGGATCAGCGACAAGGCGGCGGTCGGCGGCTATCTGCGCCGCACCATGACCAATCTGCACATCAGCGCCTGGCGCAGGCGCAAGCTCAACGAATACCCGACCGAGGAACTGCCGGAGACGGTGGGCGACACGGACGCGATGCGCGGCACGGAGCTGCGGGCGGTGCTGTGGCAGGCACTCGCCCGGCTGCCCGAACTCCAGCGCACGATGCTGGTCCTGCGGTACTACGAGGGCCGCACCGACCCGGAGATCGCGTCGATCCTCGACATCAGTGTCGGCACGGTGAAGTCCAGCATCTGGCGCTCCCTGCGCCGGCTGCGCGAGGACGAGGTCCTCAGCTTCGGACGTGACGAGCAGGAGTCCTTCGGCGAGCTGGTGGCCTGAGGCTGGGCCCTCCGCTTCGGGGGAGGCGGGGGCCACGGGGGAAGTACGGGGGAGCAGTAAAAACGGGGACCGAGGGGACCCGGGGGAACACGGGGGAAACACAGCGGGGTCGTACAGGCCGGGGGGGCCTGTACGACCCCGCTGGTCATTCCGGTCCGCACATCCAGCCCCTCCGGCGTCCACCTTCCAGCGCCTCCGGGGCCGCACATCCAGCCCCTCCGGAGTTCCCTTTCCAGCCCCTCCGGCGTTTGAGGAGCGGGGTCCGGGGCGGAGCCCCGGTTACGGGAAGGGGCGGGGCGGGGAGAAGGCCCGCCGCAGGCACACCCCCCGGGCTACGACGCCCGCGCCGCAGGAGCCCGCCGACACCGCCCCGCCGCAGCCGCGGCGAACCGCCCCAACGCCTCCTCCTTGCCACAGGGATACGCCCCCAGGGCCGTCTGACGGGCCACGATGCGCCGCTCGGCCCGCATCAGCCGCCAGCCGCGCCGCAGCAGGAACGGCACCGACTTGCGGCCCTCGCGCAGATCGCGCACCAGCCGGCGGCGGAACGTCGTGGACGGGCGGCCGCGCAGGCACAGCGCGTCCGCCAGCAGGCCCAGTTCCTGGCAGCGCTGCACGATGTCCGCCGCGAAGATGCCCTCCGCCACGAACAGCGGCGACCGCTCGATGTGGAAGGTCTCGTGGTCCGTACGGGAGCTGGTGGCGATGTCGTACACCGGAACGTCCGTACGGCCGCACCGGCACAGCTCGGCGATGGCGGCCACCGCCGCGTCCGCGTCCCAGGACGCGACGGAGTCCCAGTCGATGTCCGTGGAGCCGGGCACCCGGGGCAGCGTCGGGTCGCCCGTCTCCTTGTAGAAGTCGTCGAGGCGCAGCACCGGAAGGCCGGTGCGGGCGGCCAGGACGGACTTGCCGGAGCCGGAGGGGCCCGCGAGCAGCACGACGCGGGTCGGGATCGGGAGGGAACGGGAACTCACAGAACAGAAGTGTGAGGCATTGACCCGCGCAGGGGACCCCTCGGGCCTCCTGTTGGTATCCAGCATCACACCTCAACTACTCTGCGCGTACGGACGATTACCCGACCAGGCTCGATCAGGTGGAAAACATGGCACTTCATGCACGTAAGCCCGAACGTCGCGCCCTGCTGCGCGCCGGTCTGACCTTCACCGCGCTGGGGGCCGCCCTGGGGGCCGGTGCGGGCGCCGCGCAGGCCGTCCAGCTGCCGGCCGCGGCCGAGGTCCCGGAGCAGGGCGTCTCCGCCCTCCAGGCGGTCGGTGAGACGGCCGGGCCCGCGGTGACCAGCGCGCTCGGGACCTCGCTGGCCAGCAGCGTCGCCCCGATCACCGACCTTCAGCTGGACCCGCTGGCGGGCACCGGGGTGGATCCGCTCGACAACGCCGTGGGCACCCAGATCGCCGACTTCAAGCCGGTTACCACGGCGATCGTCACCGACCCGATCACCAGCGGCGGCGCGCTGAGCGATCTGCCCGTGGTGGGGTCGGTGACCAAGCTCGTCACCGGCTGACGCACGCGGACACGGCGAACGGGGCCGCCCCGGGGTGGGAGGGCGGCCCCGTCCGGGCACCTGGTGGGCGGTCCGTACTCAGTACGAGGAGCCCGCGGCTCCCAGCGCGCCCGTCGGGTGCCACACCGTCTTGGTCTCCAGGAAGGCCGTCAGGCGGTGCGTGCCGGGGGAGGCCGACCAGTCGGCGGAGTCCGACGCGCCGTCCGCGTCCACAGGCTGTGGACGCAGGACGCGCTTCAGGTTGTCCGCCGCGGCGATCTCCAGCTCCTTGGCCAGCGCGGTGTCCGCGCCGGTGAGGTCGATCGCGTTGACGTCCTGGTGGGCGGCGAGCGGGGCCGCCAGCTCCGCCGTGCCGCCGGACAGGATGTTGACCACGCCGCCGGGAACGTCCGAGGTGGCCAGTACCTCGCCCAGCGACAGCGCGGGCAGCGGGGCGTCCGCCGAGGCGATGACGACCGCCGTGTTGCCGGTCGCGATGACCGGGGCGATCACCGAGACCAGGCCGAGGAACGACGACTTCTGCGGTGCCAGGACCGCGACGACGCCCGTCGGCTCCGGGGTGGAGAGGTTGAAGAACGGGCCCGCGACCGGGTTGGCCCCGCCCGCGATCTGGCCGATCTTGTCGGTCCATCCCGCGTACCAGACCCAGCGGTCGATCGCCGTGTCCACCACGGCCGCCGCCTTGGACTTCGACAGCCCCTCGGACGCGGCCACCTCGCGGACGAACTGGTCCTTGCGGCCCTCCAGCATCTCCGCGACGCGGTAGAGGACCTGGCCGCGGTTGTACGCGGTCGCGCCCGACCAGCCGCCGAACGCCTTGCGCGCGGCCACGACCGCGTCGCGCGCGTCCTTGCGGGAGGACTGCGGCGCGTTGGCGAGCCACTGGCCCTTGGAGTCCGTCACCTCGTACACCCGGCCGCTCTCGGAGCGGGGGAACTTGCCCCCGACGTACAGCTTGTAGGTCTTGAAGACGCCAAGTCGGTTGTTCTCAGACATCGAGGTACGCCTCCAGGCCGTGGCGGCCGCCCTCGCGGCCGAAGCCCGACTCCTTGTAGCCGCCGAACGGCGACGTCGGGTCGAACTTGTTGAACGTGTTGGCCCAGACGACGCCCGCGCGGAGCTTGTTCGCCACCGCGAGGATGCGGGAGCCCTTCTCCGTCCAGATGCCGGCCGAGAGGCCGTACTGACTGTTGTTGGCCTTGGCGACCGCCTCGTCCGGGGTGCGGAACGAGAGCACCGAGAGCACCGGGCCGAAGATCTCGTCACGGGCCACCGTGTGGGCCTGGGTGACGTTCGTGAAGAGCGTCGGCGCGAACCAGTAGCCCGACGACGGCAGTTCGCACGGCGCGCTCCAGCGCTCGGCGCCCTCCGCCTCGCCGGTCTCCACCAGGGAGGTGATCCGGGCCAGCTGCTCGGCGGAGTTGATCGCGCCGATGTCGGTGTTCTTGTCCAGCGGGTCGCCGAGCCGGAGGGTCGAGAGCCGGCGCTTCAGCGCGTCCAGCACCTCGTCCTGGACCGACTCCTGGACCAGCAGCCGGGAGCCCGCGCAGCAGACCTGGCCCTGGTTGAAGAAGATGCCGGTGACGATGCCCTCGACGGCCTGGTCGATCGGGGCGTCGTCGAACACGATGTTCGCGCCCTTGCCGCCCAGCTCCAGGGTGACCTTCTTGTCCGTGCCCGCGACGGAGCGCGCGATGGCCTTGCCGACGGCGGTCGAACCGGTGAAGGCGACCTTGTTGACGTCCGGGTGCGTGACGAGGGCCTCGCCCGCGTCCCCGTATCCGGTGAGGATGTTGACGACACCCTTGGGCAGCCCGGCTTGGCGGCAGATGTCCGCGAAGAAGAGCGCGGAGAGCGGCGTCGTCTCGGCGGGCTTCAGCACCACCGTGTTGCCCGTGGCGAGCGCCGGGGCGATCTTCCACGCGAGCATCAGCAGCGGGAAGTTCCACGGGATGACCTGGCCCGCCACGCCCAGCGGCCGGGGGTTCGTCCCGTAGCCCGCGTGGTCCAGCTTGTCGGCCCAGCCCGCGTAGTAGAAGAAGTGCGCGGCGACCAGCGGGAGGTCCGCGTCGCGGGTCTCCTTGATCGGCTTGCCGTTGTCGAGGGTTTCGAGAACGGCGAGCTCGCGGCTGCGCTCCTGGATGATCCGGGCGATCCGGAACAGGTACTTCGCGCGCTCGGAGCCGGGCAGCGCCGACCACTTCTCGAACGCCTTACGTGCTGCCTTCACGGCCCGGTCCACGTCCGCCGCGCCCGCCTGGGCCACCTCGGAGAGGACTTCCTCGCTGCTCGGCGAGATCGTCTTGAAGACCTTGCCGTCGGCGGCCTCGGTGAACTCGCCGTCGATGAACAGCCCGTAGGACGGGGCGATGTCGACGACGGAACGGGACTCCGGCGCCGGTGCGTACTCGAATGCGGATGCCATGGCTATCAGTCCACCGTCACGTAATCGGGGCCGGAGTAACGGCCGGTGCTGAGCTTCTGGCGCTGCATCAGCAGGTCGTTGAGCAGGCTGGACGCGCCGAACCGGAACCAGTGCCGGTCCAGCCAGTCCTCGCCCGCCGTCTCGTTCACCAGGACGAGGAACTTGACCGCGTCCTTGGTGGTGCGGATGCCGCCGGCCGGCTTCACACCGATCTGTACGCCGGTCTGCGCCCGGAAGTCGCGCACGGCCTCCAGCATCAGCAGCGTGTTGGCCGGGGTGGCGTTGGTGGCCACCTTGCCGGTCGAGGTCTTGATGAAGTCCGCGCCCGCGAGCATCCCGATCCAGGAGGCCCGGCGGATGTTGTCGTACGTGGACAGCTCGCCGGTCTCGAAGATCACCTTGAGGCGGGCGGCCCCGCACTCCGCCTTCACGGCGAGGATCTCCTCGTACACCTTCAGGAACCGGCCGGAGAGGAACGCCCCCCGGTCGATCACCATGTCGATCTCGTCGGCCCCGGCCGCCACGGCGTCGCGGACGTCCGCGAGCTTGACGTCCAGCGCGGCACGGCCCGCCGGGAAGGCGGTCGCCACGGACGCCACCTTCACTCCGGAGCCGGCCAGGGCGGCGGCGGCGGTGGCCGCCATGTCGGGGTAGACGCAGACGGCCGCGGTGCGCGGGGTCGTGCGGTCGGTGGGGTCGGGGTTGACGGCCTTGGCGGCGAGAGCCCGGACCTTGCCCGGGGTGTCCGCGCCTTCCAGCGTCGTCAGGTCGATCATCGAGATGGCGAGATCGATGGCGTACGCCTTGGCCGTCGTCTTGATCGAACGGGTTCCGAGGGAGGCGGCGCGCGCTTCGAGGCCGACGGCGTCGACGCCGGGCAGCCCGAACAGGAAGCGGCGCAGCGCACTGTCGGACGCCGTCGCGTCGGAAAATGCGGGAGCAGTGGTGGGCATGGTCACCAGAGGAGCATATCTACGCGCGTAGCGACCTGTACAGGGGGCCGGGCCATCCGTGCGATCCGCCTCCCCTCGGCCGCCGCGGCCCACCGCTCCGCCGCCCTCCGCGCCCGTCAGGCAGAATCGGCCCCATGACGAGCCCCACACCTCCCGCGGAGCAGCCGCCCGCGACCCGGACCTACCGTTCCGTCGCCGCACTGGTCTGCGGTTCGCTGCTGCTTGTGCTGATCGCCTGGATGGCCGGGGACGCCATGATCCGGGGCGAGGGCCGGGTGCCGTGGCTCGCGGTGGCCGCGCTGCTCCTCGTGGTGCCGCTGGTCGTGGCGTTCACCCTGCGGCCCGCCGTCTTCGCGGACGACGAGCGCATCCGGATCCGCAACCCGTTCCGGACGATCCAGCTCCCCTGGACCGAGGTCGCCGACGTACGCGCCTCGTACTCCTCCGAGCTGCTCGCCCAGGACGGCACGAAGTACCAGCTGTGGGCGATCCCCGTCTCGCTGCGCGCCCGCAAGCGCGCGGCCCGCACCGCCGCCCGCGCGGCGCACGACGACCCCTACGGCCGTACGTCGGTCAGCGCCGACGTCCGCGACTCCGCCGCGCGCACCGCGTCCGCCGACCAGACCGTCCGCGACCTGCGGGACATCGCGGAGCGGGCCGGTGACACGACCGCCGAGGGCGCGGACCGGGGCTCCGTGCGCTGGGCGTACGAGGTGATCGCCCCGGCCGTCGCCGGAGCCGTCCTGCTCGTGGTGGTCGGGGCGATCGGCTGAGGCCGCCGCCACCGAACGCCGAAAGGGCCGGCGCCCCTCCTGGGGGCGCCGGCCCTTTCGTGCTGGGCGGCGCGTCCGCTGCGTGCGACGCGCCGCCTCATGTCCGATCGACGCGGTCCGTCAGATGCCCGCCGCCGCAGCGAGGTCCCGCTTGATCCCGTCCAGCAGCTCCGCGCCCCGGGCCCGCGCGGCAGGCAGCCCGGCCGGGTCCGCCACCGGAACGACGACTTCCAGGTAGCACTTCAGCTTCGGCTCGGTGCCGCTCGGGCGGACGATCACCCGGGCGCCCTCCAGGTGGTAGCGCAGCCCGTCGGTGGGCGGCAGCCGGTCCGTGCCCCGCGACAGGTCCTCGGCCGAGGTGACGGCGAGGCCGGCCAGCGCGGTCGGCGGCTGCTCACGGAGCCGGGCCATGGCGTCCGCGATGACCGACAGGTCCTCCACCCGCACCGAGAGCTGGTCGGTGGCGTGCAGCCCGTGGGCCAGGGCCAGGTCGTCCAGCAGGTCCAGCAGCGTACGGCCCTGCTCCTTGAGTACGGAGGCGAGCTCGGCGACGAGCAGGGCGGCGGTGATGCCGTCCTTGTCGCGGACGCCCTCGGGGTCGACGCAGTAACCGAGCGCCTCCTCGTAGCCGTACCGCAGGCCGTCCACCCGGGCGATCCACTTGAAGCCGGTCAGCGTCTCCTCGTAACCGAGGCCCGCCTTCTCGGCGATCCGGCCGAGCAGCGAGGACGACACGATCGACTCGGCGAACACGCCGGTGGCGCCCCGCTCCACCAGGTGCGCGGCGAGCAGCGCGCCCACCTCGTCGCCGCGCAGCATCCGCCAGCCGCCCTCCGTGGCGGTGTCGGGCACGGCGACGGCGCAGCGGTCCGCGTCCGGGTCGTTGGCGATGATCAGGTCCGGCGCGGCCCGGCGCGCGGTGGCGAACGCGAGATCCATCGCGCCGGGCTCCTCCGGGTTCGGGAAGGCCACGGTGGGGAACGCGGGGTCCGGCTCGGCCTGCTCGGTGACGAGCACCGGCGCGGGGAACCCGGCCCGCGCGAACGCGGCGGTCAGCACGGACGTGCCGACGCCGTGCATCGCGGTGTAGACCGTGCGCGCGGTACGGGGGCTGTCGGCGGCCAGGACCGCGTCCGTACGGGCGAGGTAGGCCTCCAGCACCTCCTCGCCGAGGGTCTGCCAGCCGTCCTCGGGGCGGACCACGCCCGCCAGCGGGCCGACCGCGGCGATGGCTGCCGCGATCTCGCCGTCGGCCGGGGGCACGATCTGCGAGCCGTCGCCGAGGTAGACCTTGTAGCCGTTGTCGCGCGGCGGGTTGTGGCTGGCGGTGACCTCGACCCCGGCGACGGCCCCCAGATGCCGTATGGCGTACGCCAGTACGGGGGTGGGGAGCGGGCGGGGGAGCACGGCGGCGCGGAGCCCGGCGCCGGTCATCACGGCGGCGGTGTCACGCGCGAAGTCCGCCGACTTGTACCGGGCGTCGTAGCCGATGACGACGAGCCCGCCCTCCTCGCCCTGGGCCTTCAGATAGGCGGCGAGGCCGGCCGCCGCCCGGATCACCACGGACCGGTTCATCCGCATCGGCCCGGCCCCGAGCTCCCCGCGCAGCCCGGCGGTGCCGAACTGGAGCGTGCCCGCGAAACGGGCGGCGAGCTCCTGGACGTCACCCGCCTCGATGATCGCGCCCAGCTCCGCGCGCGTCTCGGGGTCGGGGTCCTCGGCCAGCCAGGTCCTGGCCTGCGCGATGAGGTCGTGCTGCACGGGGTCCGCCTTTCGGGGTGTGCGGAAGGGGGTACGGGGGCGGGGGTACGGGGGTGGTGGGGTGCGGGCGGTCCGGGGCGAGGCCGGGGCTCCGCCCCGGACCCCGGTCCTCAAACGCCGGACGGGCTGACATGCCCCGCCCGGACCGGCTGCGGCAGGACCTAGATGCGCTCCAGCACCCTCGCCAGCAGTGCGCCCATCCGGGTCGCCGAGTCGCGGCCGGCCTGGAGGACCTCCTCGTGGTTGAGGGGTTCTCCGGACAGGCCCGCCGCCAGGTTGGTGACGAGCGAGAGGCCGAGTACCTCGGCGCCCGCCTCGCGGGCAGCGATGGCCTCCAGGACCGTGGACATGCCCACCAGGTCGCCGCCCATGACCCGGACCATGTTGATCTCGGCCGGGGTCTCGTAGTGCGGGCCGGGGAACTGGACGTACACGCCCTCTTCGAGGGAGTCGTCGATCTCCTTGCACAGCGCGCGCAGCCGCGGGGAGTACAGGTCGGTCAGGTCGACGAAGTTGGCGCCGATGATCGGGGAGGCGGCCGTCAGGTTGATGTGGTCGCTGATCAGGACCGGCTGCCCCGGGCGCATGCCCTCGCGCAGACCGCCGCAGCCGTTCGTCAGGACGACGGTCTTGCAGCCCGCGGCCACCGCCGTACGGACCCCGTGGGCGACGGCGGCGACGCCCCGGCCCTCGTAGTAGTGCGTGCGGCCGAGGAAGACCAGCGCGCGCTTCTCGCCGATCTTGTACGAGCGGACCGTGCCGCCGTGGCCCTCGACGGCGGGCGCCGGGAAGCCGGGCAGCTCAGTCACGGGGAACTCGGCCTCCGGGACGCCGAGCGCTTCGCCCGCGGGCGCCCAGCCGGAGCCCATGACCAGGGCGACGTCATGGGTCTCGGCGCCGGTCAGCTCGCGCAGACGGGCGGCGGCCCCGGCAGCGGCTGCCTGCGGGTCGCCCTGGATGTTGTCCGGAATAACAGATGCGTTCACGCGGATGAGCGTAACCGCTGAATCCCTACGCGCGTAGATGTACCGGTGCAAAGACTCGCCGGGTGGCTTTGTGGCTTCGCACGAAAGCCGCCGCGCGGACCGCGCTCAGCAGGGGCGCTTGCGCAGGCCCATCACGTAGTCGTGGGGGGCGCCGGCGGACTCGGCGGCGTCGGCGATCTCACCGAGATAGCGCGCCGAGGGCAGCCCGCCCTCGTAGCCGTTCAGCACGTACATCCAGGCCGGCTCCTCGCCGTCCAGGGTGTGCACCCGCACCCGCATGCGCCGGTATATGTCGAGCCCGACGCCCTCCCAGCGGTCCATGGAGTCCTCGTCCATCGGCGCCAGGTCGTACAGCGCGACGAAGACCTGGGAGCGCGGCGCCTCCACCACGGTGGCCAGCGCCCCCTCCCAGCCCATCTGCTCCCCGCCGAAGGTCAGCCGCCAGCCGTTGAGCCAGCCGGTGCTGCGCATCGGGGAATGCGGGGCGCGGCGGGTCATCAGCCGCGCGTCGAGGTTGCCGGCGTACGCGGCGTAGAGCGACATGGGACCGAGGGTACGGGAGGTGGGCGCGGGAGCGGCGGTTCCTGTGACGAAGGCCCCGGTCGGGGGAGTACGGGGAGCGGCGCGGCACCGGCTCCGGCGGCCCGTCCCCGTACGCCGGAAGCTTTGGTTCCCGTACGGCGGACGCCCTCTTTCCCGTATGGAGGGCCCCGGGGCGAAGCACTTTGGCGCGTGCGGGACAATGGAGTACGTACTGCATTCCCCCGGGGCGATCCCCCGGACCCCCGGCCGGGGCGGCAGACGGCCGCGGGTTACACAACGCGAGGCGGACTTTTCGTGACCCGGATCGTGATCATCGGCGGCGGCCCCGGCGGCTACGAGGCGGCCCTGGTGGGCGCCCAGCTCGGCGCGGAGGTGACCGTCGTCGACTGCGACGGTCTGGGCGGGGCCTCGGTCCTCACCGACTGCGTGCCCTCGAAGACCCTGATCGCGACGGCCGAGGTGATGACCACCTTCGACTCCTCCTACGAGGAGCTCGGCATCATCGTCGCCGACGACACCCCGCACATGGAACAGGCGGCCAGGGTCGTCGGCGTGGACCTCGGCAAGGTCAACCGCCGGGTCAAGCGCCTCGCGCTCGCCCAGTCCCACGACATCACCGCCTCCGTCACCCGGGCCGGCGCCCGCGTGATGCGCGGCCGGGGCCGGCTCGACGGGCTCCAGGCGGCCGACGGGTCCCGCCAGGTCGTCGTCACCGCCGCCGACGGCACCGAGGAGCGGCTCACCGCCGACGCCGTGCTGATCGCGACCGGCGGCCACCCGCGCGAGATCCCGGACGCGCAGCCGGACGGCGAGCGCATCCTGAACTGGACCCAGGTCTACGACCTCGACGAGCTGCCCGAGGAGCTCATCGTCGTCGGATCCGGTGTCACCGGCGCCGAGTTCGCCGGGGCCTACCAGGCGCTCGGCTCGCGCGTCACCCTCGTCTCCTCCCGTGACCGGGTGCTGCCCGGCGAGGACCCGGACGCCGCCGCCGTCCTGGAGGACGTCTTCCGCCGCCGCGGCATGAACGTCATGGCCCGGTCCCGCGCCCAGTCCGCCAAGCGCGTCGGCGACCGGGTCGAGGTGACGCTGGCCGACGGCCGGGTCATCACCGGTTCGCACTGCCTGATGGCGGTCGGCGCGATCCCGAACACCGCGGGCATGGGCCTGGAGGAGGCCGGCGTACGGCTCAAGGACTCCGGGCACGTCCTCACCGACCGGGTCTCGCGCACCAGCGCCCCCGGCGTCTACGCGGCCGGCGACGTCACCGGGATCTTCGCGCTGGCCTCGGTCGCCGCGATGCAGGGCCGGATCGCGATGTACCACTTCCTCGGCGACGCGGTCGCCCCGCTGAACCTCAAGGCCGTCTCCGCCAACGTCTTCACCGACCCGGAGATCGCCACCGTCGGCTACAGCCAGGCCGAGGTCGACGCGGGCAAGATCGAGGCCCGGGTCGTCAAGCTGCCGCTGCTGCGCAACCCGCGCGCCAAGATGCAGGGCATCCGCGACGGCTTCGTCAAGATCTTCTGCCGTCCCGGTACGGGGATCGTGGTCGGCGGCTGCGTCGTCGCACCGCGCGCCAGCGAGCTGATCCACCCCATCTCGATCGCGGTCGACAACAACCTGACGGTGGAGCAGATCGCAAACGCTTTCACCGTGTACCCGTCCCTGTCCGGATCGATCGCAGAAGTGGCCCGGCAGTTGCACACCCGCAAGCTCACGGGCGAGGGCTGAGCACCCGGGAAACCCGACATTCCCCGGCAACCCCCGGCAGTCCGGACGGTGCTGTGACCGCCTGACGATCACCGCCGAACAACAAAGGGGCCTCCTATACCACTTGGAGGCTCCTTTGAAGTACAACTTCTGTTATTCGGCGCAAACTGCTGAAAACTCACCGACGGCCAGGTTACTGTCAGTTTCGTGTTCGCTGCAGAACGTCGTCAGTTGATCCTCGAAATGGTGCGCGCCAACGGGGCGGTATCGCTCCGTGAGCTCGCCCGCGTCGTCCAGACCTCCGAAGTGACCGTACGGCGGGACGTGCGGGCACTGGAGGCAGAAGGACTCCTCGACCGCCGGCACGGCGGTGCGGTCTTGCCGGGCGGTTTTACGCGGGAGTCCGGCTTTCCGCAGAAATCCCATCTCTCCACCGCGGAGAAGACAGCTATCGCCGACCTGGCCGCAGGTCTCGTCGGCGAGGGCGAGGCCATCGTGGTCGGCGCCGGTACGACCACGCAGGAGCTGGCCCGACGGCTCGCGCGGGTCCCCGGTCTGACCGTCGTCACCAACTCCCTGTTGGTGGCCCAGGCGTTGGCCCACGCCAACCGGGTCGAAGTCGTCATGACCGGCGGCACCCTGCGCGGGAGCAACTACGCGCTGGTGGGCAGCGGGGCCGAGCAGTCCCTCCAGGGGCTGCGGGTCTCCCGGGCCTTCCTCTCCGGGAGCGGCCTCACGGCGGAGCGTGGCCTGTCCACCTCCAACATGCTCTCGGCCAGCGTCGACCGGGCTCTCGTGCAGGCCGCCGCCGAGGTGGTCGTCCTGGCGGACCACACCAAGCTCGGCTCGGACACCATGTTCCAGACGGTGCCCACGGAGCTGATCACCCGCCTGGTGACGGACGAGCCCCCGATCCACGACGAGCGGGCCGCCGCCGAGCTCCAGTCCCTGGCGGACCAGGGCGTGGAGATCACGGTGGCCGGTCCGGATGCGGACGCGTCCGGCGGGGCCGGCCCCCCACCGGGGAGCCGGCCCCGCCGGGACATGCCACTGCCCGGCCAGCGGCGCACGCAGAACGGCGGCCTCGGCCCGCAGTTGCGCAGCGCCTCCGCCCTGGCGGATGTGCCGGGCGAGCGGGGAGCGCGGGTGGCTGACCTGCGGCGGCGGTAGGCCTGCCCGTGTCGGGGGCGCTGCCCCCCCCCGAACCCCCGCTCGCATTTCAGCCCCTCCGGCGTTTGAGGAGCGGGGTCCGGGGCGGAGCCCTGAAAGGCCCCGCTACTTCAGCCCGCGCAGCGTCAGCCGCAGCAGCCGCTCCGCCAACTCCGGGTCGTCCGGCGACTGCTCGGCCGCCAACGCGATCGCGTTGGTGAGCTGAAGCAGATCGTCGATCGAGACGTCGCCCCGCACCGACCCGCTCTCCTGGGCCCGGCGCAGCAGCCCCGCGCCCGCCTCCCGCAGCGGCAGATGGCACTGCACGAGCGCCGAGGTCTCGTCGCGCGAGGCGGACATCAGGCCGTGCGCCAGGCCGCGGTACTCACCCGCATGAGTGACGATCGCGCCCAGCCACTCCACCAGCGCCCGGCACGGGGCCTCCGCCGCCGCCAGTTCCCGCGAGCGGTCCAGGAGTGAGCCCAGGGCGTCCTGGAAGACCGCGTTCATCAGGGCGTCCCGGTTCGGGAAGTGCCGGTAGAGGGTGCCGATGCCCACGCCCGCCCGCCGGGCGATGTCCTCCAGCGAGGCGTCCGTGCCGTGCTCGGCGAAGGACCTGCGCGCCTCGCCCACCAACCGGTCGTGGTTCCGGCGCGCGTCCGCGCGCATCGGCCGGGCCGGCGGCTGCGCCGTGCTCGTCTCCATCGGGATCGCCCCTGCCATGGCTTCCGCCCCTCCCTCGGTCCTCAGGACCTTCGTGGGTTCCAGGATGCCACTGTGACGAAGGGGCCCGGCCCGCGTCTCAGGACGCGGGCCGGGCCCCTTCGCAGCGTGCTGGGCGGTCAGTCCTTGATCTCGCAGATCAGGGCGCCGGAGGAGACGGATGCGCCGACCTCCGCGGTGAGGCCCTTGACGGTCCCGGAGCGGTGCGCGTTCAGCGGCTGCTCCATCTTCATGGCCTCCAGGACGACGACGAGGTCGCCCTCCTTGACCTCCTGGCCCTCCTCCACCGCGATCTTGACGATGGTGCCCTGCATGGGCGAGGCGAGCGAGTCGCCGGAGGCGGCCGAGCCGGCCTTCTTCGCGGCACGGCGCTTGGGCTTCGCACCGGCGGCGAGACCGGTCCGCGCCAGCGACATGCCCAGCGAGGACGGCAGCGAGACCTCCAGGCGCTTGCCGCCGACCTCGACGACGACGGTCTCCCGTCCGGCCTCGTCCTCCGCGTCCGCGTCGGCGGGCGCGGCGAAGGGCTTGATGTCGTTGACGAACTCGGTCTCGATCCACCGGGTGTGCACGGTGAACGGGTCCGCGGTGAAGGCGGGGTCGGCCACGACGGCCCGGTGGAACGGGATCGCGGTGGCCATGCCCTCGACCTGGAACTCCGCCAGCGCGCGGGCGGCGCGCTGGAGCGCCTGCTCACGCGTCGCACCGGTCACGATCAGCTTGGCGAGGAGCGAGTCCCACGCCGGGCCGATGACCGAGCCCGACTCGACGCCCGCGTCCAGGCGGACACCGGGGCCGGTCGGCGGGGCGAACACGGTGACCGTGCCGGGGGCGGGGAGGAAGCCGCGGCCCGGGTCCTCGCCGTTGATCCGGAACTCGAAGGAGTGACCCCGCACCGCCGGGTCGTCGTAGCCCAGCTCCTCGCCGTCCGCGATACGGAACATCTCGCGTACGAGGTCGATGCCGGTGACCTCTTCGGTGACCGGGTGCTCGACCTGGAGGCGGGTGTTGACCTCCAGGAAGGAGATCGTGCCGTCGACGCCGACGAGGAACTCGACCGTGCCCGCGCCGACGTAGCCGGCTTCCTTCAGGATCGCCTTCGACGCCGCGTACAGCTCGTCGTTCTGCGCCTGGGTCAGGAAGGGGGCCGGGGCCTCCTCCACCAGCTTCTGGTGGCGGCGCTGGAGCGAACAGTCACGGGTGGAGACGACGACCACGTTGCCGTGGGAGTCGGCCAGGCACTGGGTCTCCACGTGGCGGGGCTTGTCGAGGTAGCGCTCGACGAAGCACTCGCCCCGGCCGAACGCGGCGACGGCCTCGCGGACCGCGGAGTCGTACAGCTCCGGGATCTCCTCCAGCGTGCGGGCGACCTTCAGTCCGCGCCCGCCGCCGCCGAAGGCCGCCTTGATCGCGATCGGCAGCCCGTTCTGCTCGGCGAACGCGACGACCTCCGCGGACCCGGAGACCGGGTCGGGGGTGCCGGCCACCAGCGGGGCGCCGGCGCGCTGGGCGATGTGCCGGGCGGCGACCTTGTCACCGAGGTCGCGGATGGCCTGCGGCGGCGGGCCGATCCAGGTCAGCCCGGCGTCCAGGACGGCCTGGGCGAACTCCGCGTTCTCCGACAGGAATCCGTAACCGGGGTGGATCGCGTCCGCCCCCGAGTCGGCCGCGGCCTGCAGCACCTTGGCCATGTCCAGATAGCTGGCGGCCGGGGTGTCACCGCCCAGAGCGAACGCCTCGTCGGCGGCCCGGACGTGCAGAGCGTCCCGGTCCGGTTCGGCGTAGACCGCGACACTCGCGATCCCCGCGTCCCGGCACGCCCGAGCAACGCGGACAGCGATTTCGCCACGGTTGGCGATGAGCACCTTGCGCACGATGACTCCCTCCTCGAAACAAGCTGAGTTTAGGGACTACCGACACGGCCGTACGACCCGTCCCCAATGGTGAGCTTGCCCACACGGAGTGTGATCCGAGGCTTGCCCCAGTAGTGAAATCCCTTGTGGCACCACGGTACGCCGGGATCCTCAACCGCACAGTAACCACCCGGTGTGGTGCAGGTCTCTGTCCTTAAGGTCAACGCCTCACGGCGTTTCTTTGTGGACTCCCTACGAACGGCCGCCGGATTCTTTGCCCGCCGCCCGGGCTCGTCCAACCTCTTGTCCGGAGGTATACCCATGAGTAGGGTCCGCGCTACGCACGTACCAGAGGTAACAGGGGTGGGACGCTGATGCGCAGACCGGTGGCGATCGTGACGGCGCTCGTGCTGTTCGGGGAGGCGGTGGGCATCGTGCTCATCAATGCCGTCCTGGCCACGGTCGCCGAGAACCAGAACATGTCGCTCGCCGGCCTGGACCCGGACGCCATGTCCACCGGCACCTGGGTGATGGGCGGCGTCTCCGGACTGCTGCTGGTCCTGTGCGGGCTGATAGCGCTGATCGCCGGGATACGCGACCGCGCTCCGGGACGCGCCGGACGGATCGTCCTGATCGGCTGCGCCGTCGTGCACGGCGTCCTCGGCGCGGTCACCGTGGGCCTGGTGGGCTGGGGCGCCTTCGCGTTCATGATGCTGGTGCTGGCCCTGCTGGTGTTCACCCTGCTGGCGTACGGGCCCGAGACCCGGGCCGACGACAAGGCGGGCGGGGAGACGGCCCCGGCGGCGGCCTGAGCCGCCGCCCGGCGGCTTCGGCCTCAGACCCACAGCTCCGTGACGGAGACGTCCAGCTCGCCCAGCAGCCGGCGCAGCAGCGGCAGCGAGAGCCCGATGACATTGCCGTGGTCGCCCTCGATGGAGTCGACGAACGGCGCCGAGCGCCCGTCCAGAGTGAACGCCCCCGCGACATGGAGCGGTTCGCCCGAGGCCACGTAGGCGGCGACCTCGGCGTCGCTCGGCTCGCCGAACCGTACGACCGTGGACGCCGTCGCCGACGCCGTACGGCCGGTGGCGGTGTCGATCACGCTGTGCCCGGTCTGCAGCACTCCCGCCCGGCCGCGCATCGACTTCCAGCGGGCGGTCGCCTCCTCGGCGTCGGCCGGCTTGCCGAGCGCCTCGCCGTCCAGCTCCAGCACCGAGTCGCAGCCGATGACCAGGGCGCCCGCCGCCTCGGGGCGCTCCGCGACCGCGGCGGCCTTGGCCCGGGCCAGGACGAGCGCCAGCTCGGCGGGGGTCGGTGCGCTCAGGGCGTCCTCGTCCACACCGCTGACGATCACCTCGGGGGCGAACCCGGCCTGGCGCAGCAGACCGAGGCGGGCGGGGGAGGCGGAGGCGAGCACGAGACGGCGCTGATCAGTCATGCGGGCCATCGTAGAAGGGGCCGGAAGGGCCGTGGACCCCGCAGGGCCCGGTGGGCGTACCGCCGGGGCCGCCGCGCGCGTATCAGTGGATGCCGAGCACGAACATCGCCACCAGCATCGCCAGCGCCAGCAGGACGCCCGCTCTGCGCATCATCGCCTGGGCGTCGCGCAGTTCCTTCGGCGGCTTGTTCTCGGGGTCGGACCACAGCATGCCTCCGATCCTGCTGCGCCGGGCGCCGCCGCGCCTGAGTACGGGTACTCAAGAGTCCGCGGCGCCCGGTTCCGCTCAGGCCGGCCAGTACGTCCGGGCCCAGGCGCGGGGGCCCGGACGCGGGCGGTCCGTGCGGGCGATGCGCCCCGGGTCGGACCACTGCTCGGGCGGCAGCGGCGCGCCGGACGACACGGCGGACGCCGCCGCGGCGCGCGCCCGGACCACCGCCAGTGCGGCGGCCAGCTCCTCCGGGGTGGGGTTGCCCCGTACGACCTTGATCATGGGCAGGCCTCTCTGGGAAGTGCCGACGGCTACAGCGGGATGTTGCCGTGCTTCTTCGGGGGAAGGGATTCCCGCTTCGTACGGAGTTGACGCAGGCCCTTGACGATGTGGGCCCGGGTGTCGGACGGCATGATCACCGCGTCGACGTAACCGCGCTCGGCCGCCACGTACGGGTTGAGCAGCGCGTCCTCGTAGTCCGTCATCAGCTCGGCACGGGTCGCGTCCGGGTCCTCGGCGGCGGCGATGGTGCGGCGGTGCAGGATGTTCACCGCGCCCTGCGCCCCCATGACGGCGATCTGCGCGGTCGGCCAGGCCACGTTCAGATCGGCGCCCAGGTGCTTGGAGCCCATCACGTCGTACGCCCCGCCGAACGCCTTGCGGGTGATGACGGTGATCAGCGGGACCGTCGCTTCCGCGTAGGCGTAGATCAGCTTCGCGCCGCGCCGGATGATGCCGCCGTACTCCTGGTCCACGCCCGGCAGGAAGCCCGGCACGTCCACGAAGGTGATGACGGGAACGTTGAACGCGTCGCAGGTGCGGACGAAACGGGCCGCCTTCTCGCTGGCGTTGATGTCCAGGCAGCCGGCGAACTGCATCGGCTGGTTGGCGACGATGCCGACCGGGTGGCCCTCGACCCGGCCGAAGCCGGTGATGATGTTCGGCGCGAACAGGGCCTGGGTCTCCAGGAATTCGGCGTCGTCCAGGACGTGCTCGATCGCGGTGTGCATGTCGTACGGCTGGTTCGCCGAGTCCGGGATGAGCGTGTCCAGCTCGCGGTCCTCGTCGGTGGTGGCGAGGTCCGCCTCCTCCGGGAAGGCCGGGGCCTCGGAGAGGTTGTTCGAAGGCAGGTACGACAGCAGCGACTTGACGTACTCGATGGCGTCCTTCTCGTCGCCCGCCATGTGGTGGGCCACCCCGGAAGTGGTGTTGTGCGTACGGGCGCCGCCCAGCTCCTCGAAGCCGACGTCCTCGCCGGTGACCGTCTTGATGACGTCGGGGCCGGTGATGAACATGTGCGAGGTCTGGTCGACCATCACCGTGAAGTCGGTGATCGCGGGGGAGTAGACCGCGCCGCCCGCGCACGGGCCGACGATCAGCGAGATCTGCGGGATCACCCCGGAGGCGTGCACATTGCGGCGGAAGATCTCGGCGAACAGGCCGAGCGCCACGACGCCTTCCTGGATCCGCGCGCCGCCGCCGTCGTTGATGCCGATGACCGGACAGCCGGTCTTCAGCGCGAAGTCCATGACCTTGACGATCTTCTCGCCGTAGACCTCGCCGAGCGAACCGCCGAAGATCGTGAAGTCCTGCGAGTACACGCAGACCGGGCGGCCGTCGACGGTGCCGTAACCGGTGACGACACCGTCCCCGTACGGGCGGTTCTTCTCGATGCCGAAATTGGTGGAGCGGTGCCGGGCGAACTCGTCGAGCTCCACGAAGGAGCCCTCGTCCAGCAGCAGCTCGACCCGCTCACGGGCCGTCAGCTTGCCCTTGGCGTGCTGCTTCTCGACCGCGCGGGCCGAACCGGCGTGCGTCGCTTCGTCGATGCGGCGTGTCAGGTCCGCGAGCTTGCCCGCGGTGGTGTGGATGTCGCTTAGCGGCTCGGACATCGGGGGGCGGCTCCCTGCCTGGTCACGGGGACGACGTCTGGCACCGGTCACGGGGGGACGGCCAGCCGTCAGTCCGGCTCTGGCTACTGACTCGTAGGGTATCGGCGCGCCTCCGGAAAGGCAGTGCGTCCTTTGCCACACCTAGGCTGGGTTGCATGACACCACCGGATGCGCCACACAACCGCTGGTCGGACCTGGACCGGCCGCCCCTCAACGTGACCGCGCTGCGCCGCGGACTGCTCCGGCCGGACGCGCTGTGGACGTCGCTGGAGGTCGTGGAGTCCACCGGGTCCACCAACACCGACCTGGCAGGACGGGCCCGTACCGGGGCGGCGGGCGAGGGCACCGTACTGGTCGCCGAGGAGCAGACGGCCGGGCGCGGACGGCTGGAGCGGACCTGGACCGCACCGCCGCGCTCCGGGCTGTTCTTCTCCGTGTACCTGGAGCCCGGCGACATCCCCGTGGAGCGGTGGGGATGGGTGCCGTTGCTGGCCGGGGTCGCCGCCGCGACCGGGCTCGCGAAGTCGGCGGGTGTCGACATGTCGCTGAAGTGGCCCAACGATCTGCTCGTGACGATCCCCAAGGGCTCCGACAAGCTCCGTCCAGGGGAGACCCCACCGGGGGAGGAGCGCAAGACCGGCGGCATCCTCGGCGAGTTCGCCGGGGACGGCATCGTCGTCGGCCTCGGCGTCAACGTCTCGCTGCGCGCCGACGAGCTGCCCGCCCCCACCGCCGGATCCCTGGCGCTCGCCGGAGCCGTCTCCACCGACCGCGAGACCCTGCTGCGCGCCGTCCTGCGCTCGCTGGAGGACTGGTACGGCCGGTGGAAGGCGGCCGACGGCGACGCGGCCGCGAGCGGGCTCCAGGCCGCCTACGCGGCGGGCTGCGCGACCCTGGACCGGACCGTGCGGGCCGAGCTGCCGGGCGGGAAGTCGCTGGTCGGCGAGGCGGTCGCGATCGACGGCGACGGGCGGCTCGTCCTGTCCACCGAGGGCGGGCTCCAGCAGCCGGTGTCGGCCGGGGACATCGTCCATCTGCGGGGCGCGGCGGGCGGCCTGACCTGAGGCGGGTTGCCGCCCCGATGGGCGTATCGGCGGATACCGCGTATGCGTGAGTTGTCACGCGCGACGCACCGACGGCGGGCAACCAAGGACGTGAGCTGGGGCACACCTGCCGTATCGTTGAGGCGATCCAGCGACAGATCGGCAGGGCAGTGCGCAGGGAACGGGCAGGAGGCGGCTGGTGACCGTCGGCGACACGACGTCCGGCGCGGGTGAGGAGCCCGGGTCGGACTCCTCGGTCCACGCCACACCCCACCACGAGGTCGACCACACGGTGGAACCGACCGACGACCCCCTCGCCATCCGCCTCGAAGCGCTGATCCTGGGGGCCGACCGGCGCTACACGCCCTTCCAGGCGGCCCGCACCGCCGGGGTCTCCATGGACCTGGCCTCCCGGTTCTGGCGGGCCATGGGCTTCGCCGACATCGGCCAGGCCAAGGCGCTCACCGAGGCCGATGTGCTCGCCCTGCGGCGGCTCGCCGGTCTCGTCGAGGCCGGGCTGCTCAGCGAGCCGATGGCGATCCAGGTCGCCCGCTCCACCGGGCAGACCACCGCCCGGCTGGCCGAATGGCAGATCGACTCGTTCCTGGAGGGGCTGACCGAGCCGCCCGAGCCCGGCATGACCCGCACCGAGGTCACGTATCCGCTGGTCGAGCTGCTGCTACCGGAGCTCCAGGAGTTCCTCGTCTATGTGTGGCGGCGCCAGCTGGCCGCCGCCACCGGCCGGGTCGTGCAGGCCGCAGACGACGAGGAGATGGTCGACCGGCGGCTCGCCGTCGGCTTCGCGGACCTGGTCGGCTTCACCCGGCTGACCCGGCGCCTGGAGGAGGAGGAGCTCGGCGAGCTGGTCGAGTCCTTCGAGACGACCGCCGCCGACCTGGTCGCCGCGCACGGCGGCCGGCTCATCAAGACCCTCGGCGACGAGGTGCTCTTCGCCGCCGACGACGCGGGCACGGCCGCCGAGATAGCGCTCCGGCTGATCGAGGCGATGTCCCAGGACGAGACGATGCCCGCCCTGCGCGTCGGCATCGCCTTCGGCACGGTCACCACCCGGATGGGCGATGTCTTCGGCACCACGGTGAACCTCGCCAGCCGGCTCACCTCGATAGCTCCGAAGGACGCCGTCCTGGTCGACGGGGCGTTCGCCAAGGAGCTGGTCCGGCACGGCGACGCCCCGGAGTCCGAGGCGCAGGCCGCCGAGGCCGTCGCGGCCGCCGCCGAACGGGCCCGGCTCGCCGAGAAGGAGGGCCGCGAGCCCGACGACGAGCCGCCGCTGCCCACGTACCGCTTCGGGCTCCAGCCGATGTGGCAGCGCCCGGTGCGCGGGCTCGGCGTGGTCGAGCCGTGGCTGCTGGCCCGGCGGGGGAAGACCGGCTCCTGAGCGGTTACGGCTTCGCACCTGTCGGCGGTCCGGCGGTCCTGTCTAGGATTCCTGCCGGGTAACGCTCGTTAACGGGCGCCGTCGACCGACAGGGGTGCAGCCATGACCGTCACGTCCGAGCAGCGGTACGGGGAGTTCGTCGTCGTACGGCGGCACGAGGGGCAGGACCACGTCGCCGAGCTGGTCCTCGACCGGCCCAAGGCCATGAACGCCGTCTCCACCGACATGGCCCGCTCCATCGCCGCCGCCTGCGAGGCGCTCGGCGCCGACCGGGACGTCCGGGCCACCGTCCTCACCTCCAGCCACGACCGGGCCTTCTGCGTGGGCGCGGACCTCAAGGAGCGCAACTCCTTCACGGACGCCGACCTCGTACGCCAGCGGCCCACCGCCCGCGCCGCCTACACCGGGGTCCTGGAGCTGCCGATGCCGGTGATCGCCGCCGTGCACGGCTTCGCCCTCGGCGGCGGCTTCGAACTGGCCCTCGCCTGCGATGTGATCGTCGCCGACGCCACCGCCGTGGTCGGACTGCCCGAGGTGTCGGTGGGCGTCATCCCGGGCGGCGGCGGTACGCAGCTGCTGCCGCGCCGGGTGGGTGCGGCGCGCGCCGCCGAGCTGGTGTTCAGCGCCCGCCGGGTCGAGGCGGCCGAGGCGCGCGAGCTGGGCCTGGTGGACGAGCTGGTCGAGGCGGGCCGGGACCGCGAGGAGGCCCTCGCGCTGGGCGGCCGCATCGCCGCCAACTCGCCGGTCGGGCTGCGCGCGGCCAAGAAGGCGCTCCGGCTGGGCCAGGGCCTCGACCTGCGCGCGGGCCTGGAGGTCGAGGACGCGGCCTGGCGGTCGGTGGCCTTCTCCGGGGACCGGGCGGAGGGGGTGGCCGCGTTCAACGAGAAGCGGCGCCCCGACTGGCCCGGCGAGTGACGACGCGCGTGCCTCACGCAGAGTGAGCACAAGGCGAAGGAATAGTTGAAATTAGTTACGCATCAAGCTGATCAAGTCATTCAAAAGGGGACAAATCTACATAAACTGTAGAAATGGGTGGTGACGATGTGCGGCTGCGGGCCGTGGTTTCGCTGGCGCAGACCATGGCCGCGGCCTACACGCCGCGTGATTCGTGGCGGGCGGCGGCGCTGGGCGCCTGCGAGGCGCTGAGCGGCAGTTTCGCCGCGCTCTCCGTGTGGGAGCGGGACCGGGGCAGGCTGCGGGTGCTGGTGAACGCGGGGCAACGGGCCGACGGGGAGGAGGAGTTCCCCGAGGAGGAGGCCTATCCGGTCCATGAGTTCCCGGAGATCACCGAGTTCCTGCACGAGCGGTGGGCCGGCGGCGGCGAGCCCGACGCCTGGGTGGAGACCGCCGACGGCCTGCCCGGCGCGGGCGGTCCGGCGCGCGGGGCCCGCCCGTACTGCCACCAGCGGGTCGCCGCGCTCCGGCGGCGCGGCCGGGGCTGCTGCGTGGTCGCGCCGATCGTGCTGCACGGCCGGGCGTGGGGCGAGCTGTATGTGGCGCGGCCGGCCGGGCAGCCCGTCTTCGACCGGGCCGACGCGGACTTCGCGACCGTGCTCGCCGCCGTCGTCGCCTCCGGGATCGCCCAGACCGAGCGCCTGGAGGAGGTCCGCAAACTGGCTTTCACCGACCCGCTGACCGGTCTCGCCAACCGCCGCGCGGTCGACATCCGGCTCGACGAGGCCATCGAGCTGCACCGCGTCGACGACACCGTCGTCAGCCTCGTCGTCTGCGACCTCAACGGCCTCAAGGCGGTGAACGACACCCATGGCCACGCCGTCGGCGACCGCCTGCTGGAACGTTTCGGCTCGGTGCTGTCGCTGTGCGGGGCGATGCTGCCCCAGGCGCTGGCGGCCCGGCTCGGCGGCGACGAGTTCTGCCTGCTCGCGGCCGGCCCCCCGGCGGACGCGGTGGTCGGCGTGGCCACCGAGCTCTGCGACCGGGCGGCGGTGATCGAGCTGGGCGACGGGGTCGCCTGCGGGGTCGCGTCGACCGGCGATCCGATCGGCCCGGTGCGCTCGGCCCGCCGGCTGTTCCGGCTCGCGGACGCCGCCCAGTACCGGGCCAAGGCGGCGCGCTCGTCGGGGCCCGTGGTGGCCGGGCGGGACGGCGAGGTCATCCGGCTCGCGGACTCCCCGCCGAAGTCCGCGCACGACCGGCGCAGGCTGCGCGGCAACAGGCCGTGAGCGGCGGCGGCCCCGGGCTCAGCGGTCTCGGCGCGACGGCCCGGGGGCTCAGTGCGGCGGCGGCATCGGGGTCAGGGCGTTGCCGATGGTGCAGCCGCCCTCTCCGGGCATCCGCTGGATCCGGGCCGGAGTCCACACCTCGGTGGCGCCGGGCCGCACATGGCCGAGGAGGCAGTCCTGCGGGTCGTGGCCGTCGCCCTTCACCGACAGGAGGACGCCGACCCGGTCGGCGTCGGCCTCCACCTCGGTACGGATCGCCGCGTCCAGGTCCAGCGCGGCGACCGCCCGGCGGACCTCGGCCTCGTCCACCCGGCCGCCCTCCGGCACCCGGGGCAGCTTCGCGCGGAGCTCCTCGTACGGCAGCCGGGGCGGTTCGGGCGGCGGGGCGAAGGTGAGCCGGGGGCCGTCCGGGCAGTCCACGTCGCGCGGATCCTCGCGCCACTTCGACTTCGGCGACACCCGTATCGCGAAACAGCGCCGCACCGTGACCGGATCGGGGTCGAACATCTCGTTGTACGCCGAGCCGGACGTGCGGACGGTCACCTCGATGCCGTCCCCGTCGTGGGCCGAGGCGCCCTTCACCCGCAGCACCTCCACCCCGTCGACGCGGGACACGGCGTACCCGGCCTCCTCCGCCGTACGCGGACGCTGGCCGTGGAGCCGCTCGCCCGCACCCCTGGCCACATCTCGTGCCGCGTCCGTCGCCTCGCCCTCGGAGGACTGGAGCACTCCGCAGCCGGAGACGGTGAACAGCAACAACGGGGCGAGCAGCAGGAGTCGGCGCACGCGTGCGGGATTCCGGCAGCGCGCGCGGCGGGCAAGCCGCCTCCGTGCCCGGCCGGTGCCGTAAGGGGTCCGGCGCGGTACCACTAGTGACATGAAGGGTTTCAGTCCGTACGCTGCTGAATATGGATATGCACACTGTTGTGGTGGGGACGTCCGGAACCACCGCCGAGGACGTCGTCGCCGTGGCCCGCCACGGCGCCCGGGTCGAGCTCTCCGCCGCCGCCGTGGAAGCGCTGGCCGCCGCCCGTCTCATCGTGGACGCGCTCGCCGCCAAGCCCGAGCCGGTCTACGGCGTCTCCACCGGCTTCGGCGCGCTCGCCAGCCGCCACATCAGCCCCGAGCTGCGTGCGCAGCTCCAGCGCAACATTGTCCGCTCGCACGCGGCCGGTATGGGCCCCCGCGTCGAGCGCGAGGTGGTCCGCGCGCTGATGTTCCTCCGGCTGAAGACGGTCGCCTCCGGTCACACCGGCGTACGCCCCGAGGTCGCCCAGACCATGGCCGACGTGCTGAACGCGGGCATCACGCCCGTCGTCCACGAGTACGGCTCGCTCGGCTGCTCCGGCGACCTCGCCCCGCTCTCGCACTGCGCGCTCACCCTGATGGGCGAGGGCGACGCGGAGGGCCCCGACGGCACGGTCCGCCCGGCGGGCGAGCTGCTCGCCGCGCACGGCATCGCCCCGGTCGAGCTCCGCGAGAAGGAGGGCCTGGCCCTCCTGAACGGTACCGACGGCATGCTCGGCATGCTGGTCATGGCCCTCGCCGACCTGCGTAACCTCTACACCTCGGCCGACATCACCGCCGCCCTCTCCCTGGAGGCGCTGCTCGGCACGGACAAGGTCCTCGCCCCCGAGCTGCACGCCATCCGCCCGCACCCCGGCCAGGGCGTCAGCGCGGACAACATGCTGCGCGTGCTGGCGGGTTCGGGCCTGACGGGGCGGCACGCCGACGTCACAGGCGACGCGCCCCGGGTCCAGGACGCCTACTCGGTGCGCTGCGCCCCCCAGGTCAACGGCGCGGGCCGCGACACCCTCGACTACGCGGCCGTCGTCGCGGGCCGCGAACTGGCCTCGTCCGTCGACAATCCCGTGGTCCTTCCCGACGGCCGGGTCGAGTCCAACGGCAACTTCCACGGGGCGCCCGTCGCGTACGTCCTGGACTTCCTCGCGATCGTCGCCGCCGACCTCGGCTCGATCTGCGAACGCCGCACCGACCGGCTGCTCGACAAGAACCGCTCGCACGGCCTGCCGCCGTTCCTCGCGGACGACGCCGGGGTCGACTCGGGCCTGATGATCGCCCAGTACACGCAGGCCGCCCTGGTCAGCGAGATGAAGCGGCTCGCGGTCCCGGCCTCGGCCGACTCGATCCCGTCCTCCGCGATGCAGGAGGACCACGTCTCCATGGGCTGGTCCGCCGCGCGCAAGCTCCGTACCGCCGTGGACAACCTGGCCCGGATCGTGGCCGTCGAGCTGTACGCCGCCACCCGCGCCGTCGAGATCCGCGCGGCCGAGGGCCTCGCCCCCGCCCCCGCCTCGCAGGCCGCCGTGGACGCGCTGCGGGCCGCCGGCGCGGAGGGCCCGGGCCCGGACCGCTTCCTCGCGCCGGACCTGGCCGCCGCCGACACGTTCGTACGGGAAGGGCGCCTGGTCGCTGCGGTGGAACCGGTCACGGGACCGCTGGCCTGAGCCGCCCCCGTACGTACGTAAGAGGGCTGCCGCACCGGGGGGCGCGGCAGCCCTCTCGTGCGTACGGGATCAGAGCGCCGGGCGCGTACCGGCCACGGAGCGGCGGACCGAGTAGGTGACGAAGGCGGTGCCGAGGCCCAACAGGGCGGTGCCGCCGACGAGATACGGGGTGGTGTCCGCGCCGGGACCGGTGTCGGCGAGGCGCGCCTCCGAGGCGTCGTCAGGGGCGCCGGCGGCCTGCTCGGCGGCCGCGCGGTCGGCGGGGGCGGCCGGGACGGACTTCGGGTGGTTTGCCCCGGTCTCCCCGGTCGCGTTGGCCGACGGGACGAACCAGAGAGCGGCCAGCAGCGTGCCTGCGGCGGTGGCGGTCAGCAGTGTGCGACGAGCGACGGACACAGATTCGATCCCCTTGCGACAACCATGAGTTAGCCCCGTGGGCCGATGCTAAGCAAAGCAGCGGGTCGGTGGAAAGTCGTGGCCTCGCCGAGCCTTACGCTCCGGCCTATGAGCACAGAAGAGACATCCAGGTTTGTTCGACTTCGCGTGGAGATGGTGCTGGAGGTCACCGACCTCGACGCCCTGACCGGCACCGCCCTCGAATCCATCGCCGCCGAGTACGGGGATCCCGTGGCGGCGGTCGCCGGAACCGACACCGCCGAGGAGCGGATGCATGCCGAGGCCACGGTCCGGGCAGACGGTGCAGAGGCCCTCGCCTCACTGGTCGACCCCTTCGACCTGGTCAGCGAGGTGCCCGGGGTCGAACTCGCCCAGGCCTCCTGGAGCAGCGAGAGCATCGAGTACGACCCCGACGCGGAGGGCTGGGACGACGCGGACGACGGCGACGAGGACCTCTTCCTGCCACAGGACGAGGGCGACGAGGAGGGGTACGGCGACGCGGTCGCGCACAATGGGAAGAACGACGGCGAGGACGGTGACCCCGCGCAGCGGGTGTGACGTGTGAGAACACCGGCCCCGGCCCCGCTCACCCGCGGACCGGGGCCGCGCCGTGCGGCGACGGAAAACCGGGGCCCGATCGCGGGAACCACCGCCCGCGCGGCCGCGTCGATGAGTGGTGTTCCCCACATCTGTCGTGGATGCGGAACGGAGCACCCTTTCCGGGTGTTCTTGGAACATTGACGGGGAATAGCCGCCTGGCGGCCCCGTCCGGGGATTTTGGGGAATCGGCAACGATGGAGAAGCGTGTGATGACGGACAGCAAGCGGCGCAGGGGCCTTATGGCCATGTCCGCACTGCTCGGCGGCGTGCTGGTGCTTTCGGCCTGTACCGACGACGGCGACAAGGGCGGAAAGACGAGCGCCGGGAGTTCGGAGTCGTCGCAGCAGGAGGTGGACAAGGCGGCGGCCGAGGACGCCTCCGAGGCGCAGATAGCGATCAAGCCGAAGAACGGCGCGACCAACGCCAGCATCAACAACGCGGCCCAGGTCACCGTCGCCAAGGGCAAGCTCACCGAGGTCGTCATGACCACGGCGGACGGCACCCCGGTCGAGGGCACCCTGGCGGCCGACGGGTCCAGCTGGAAGCCCGCGGGCCAGCTGGAGCGCTCCACCACGTACAAGATCGACGCCACGGCTGAGGACTCGAAGGGCCGCAAGGCCCACGAGAACAGCTCCTTCACCACCGTCTCGCCCGACAACAGCTTCATCGGGAACTTCACCCCCGAGGACGGCTCCACGGTCGGCGTCGGGATGCCCGTCTCGATCAACTTCAACAAGGCGATCACGGACAAGAAGGCCGTCCAGGACGGCATCACCGTGACCTCCAGCAGCGGCCAGGAAGTCGTCGGCCACTGGTTCAACTCCCAGCGCCTGGACCTGCGCCCGCAGGACTACTGGCAGGGCGGCTCCACCGTCACCCTGAAGCTGGCGCTGGACGGCGTCGAGGGCGCGGACGGCGTCTTCGGGGTCCAGCAGAAGACCGTGACCTTCAAGGTCGGCCGCAACCAGGTCTCGACCGTCGACGCGAAGACCAAGACGATGACGGTCACCCGCGACGGCAAGACGATCAAGACGATCCCGATCTCCGCGGGCTCCCCCGACAACCCCACGTACAACGGTCAGATGGTGATCTCCGAGAAGCACAAGGAGACCCGGATGAACGGCGCCACCGTCGGCTTCACCGATGACGACGGCAAGGGCGAGTACGACATCAAGGACGTGCCGCACGCCATGCGGCTGTCCACGTCGGGCACCTTCATCCACGGCAACTACTGGGGCAAGGGCATCTTCGGCAACGCCAACACCAGCCACGGCTGCGTGGGCCTCGCCGACGTGAAGGGTGCGAACGACCCGAACGCGCCCGGCGCCTGGTTCTACGACAACTCGATCGTCGGCGACGTGGTCATCGTCAAGAACTCCCCGGACAAGACGATCTCCCCGGACAACGGCCTCAACGGCTGGAACATGAGCTGGGCCGAGTGGACGGCCGGTTCCCAGGCCTGATCCACGGCCTGATCCACCGGACCCGCCCGGTCCACCCGCTTTCCCCTCGCACCACCCCCGTCCCCGCCCGAAGGCGGCGGCCCCGGAACACTCCGGGGCCGCCGCCTTCGGCGTTGGGGGAGGCAGTTCGAGTGGGCATGACCTCCGAGGTAATCGACGCCCTCCGCCCCGCCCGGCAGCATCGTGGGTGTCCCGCAGAACACCCCGCCCCATGACGGAGGACCGGACCATGACCGCGTACGCCATCGCCCACCTGCACCCCGCCGACGGCCCCGTCGAGGACGAGGTGCTGAGCTACATCGAGCGGATCCAGGCCACCATGAAGCCTTACGGGGGCCGCTTCCTGGTGCACGGCACCGAGGTGGAGGTGGTGGAGGGGGCCTGGCCCGGTGGGCTGGTCGTCGTCGGCTTTCCGGGGGTCGAGGAGGCCCACGCCTGGTACGCCTCGCCCGCGTACCAGGAGATCCTGCCGCTGCGTACCCGGCATCTCGGCGGTGACGTGATCATCGTCCCGGGCGTCGGCCCGGAGTACGACGCGTCGGCCACCGCGGCGGCGATGCGGGCGGCCCGGGACCGCACGGCCCGGGACCGTACGGCACAGGAGGCGGAAGACCGGGCTCAGCCCGTACGCTCCTCCGCCACCGCCGCCCGGTAGTACCGCAGGTCGCTGCGCCGCACCTGGCGCACCCCCGCGAGGTCCTCGTGCGGTTCCGCGGGGCGGCCAGAAGGGCGCTCGGCGGGGCCCGGAGCCGTTGGGCCCCGGAGCCGGCGCCAGGGCTGGCACGGCAGCCAGAGGAGCCCGTACAGCCAGCGCAGCACCAGCCGGCGGAACCCCGGACGGCCCGCGTCGGGCAGCCGGATCACCCGGACGCCCATGATCAGCTTTCCGGCGCTCGCGCGGACGGCCATCGTCAGCAGCACCTGGTTGGCGAACGACAGCGCGATCAGCTGCACGACCAGCAGGGCGACCGCGCGCCCCGCCCCGCCGGCGTTCAGGCAGGACCGCACCAGCAGCCCGACGGCCAGCAGGCACAGATAGGCGTCGAGCCCGACCGCCAGATAGCGCCGCATGTCACCCGTGCCCTTGGGGATGCGCGGCTGCCTCCTGGGCGCCGGGGCGGGATACGCCGAGGGGCGGGCGTACGCCGGGTACGCGGCCCGCGGAAGCGTGTGCCCGTACGGCGGCGGGGGCGGTGGCGCGGGTGGGACAGGACGGGGACGCGTGGGGCCGGTCCCGGCCCGGCGCGGTCCGTACAGCGCCCGTAACTCGTCAGGAGGCTGACCTCTCCGATGCCCCCGCGGCTTCGTCATGGGGGCATCATGACTGATCGTCAGGCGGGGTGTCCCTGTTCCTGGCGGGTAACTCCCGTGCCCCGGCCTTGTTTTCACGGGACCCTTACGGTTGCCGGTCCTGGGCCGCGCGGATGCCTCGTTCCCGGTCGGCCCGGGAACGGCGGGGTGTAGCCCGCTCCACCCCCGATACGGGGGCGCTCTCCCTCCCCGCGGCGGGCCCCGGCCGACAGACTCGGAGCATCACCGACCACGGAGGCATCGCCGTCATGAAGTCCCTGCTCTGGCTCGTCCTGTCCGCCGCACTCGCCGCCAACGTCTTCCTGAGTCTCGCCGTCGAGGAGAGCGGCCTCCAGATCGCCCTGAGCGTCGCGGCGGGCGTCACCGCGATCGCCTCCGGGGTCGGGCTCTGGATGCTGCGCGACCCGCACGAGAGCTGATCCGGAATGTGACCTTCGCCACTCGGAGGCCGTGGGCGGGGTGCGGGCCCGGGGTGCGCGGTCCGCCCGCAACGGCGGTTCGGAGGACGGCGCAGCGCCCGGCAGGGCGGTCGGGACGCTGAGCAAAACGCCTGATCATGGTCAATATATGGATGGTCCTCGAAGATCATCGGGCCGCACTGGAGAATCGGACCGTACGACGGTCATGCGTATCGCCCGGCCGGGCGACGGCCGCGCGGTCCTCCCGAGCGGGAGTCCGCGGGGCTCCGGCGGGGGAGGCGGACCGGTGGCGCTCTCCGGGACGGGGGCGCCGACGCGCACGAGCCCGACCACGGAAGGTCAGAATCAGATGCCGGTCATCCCCGACTCGCCCGACTCCGCCCGCACGCACGACGCCGCGGCCCGTGTCATCGAGCCGCTCTACGCCGAGATCCTGCGCCGCAACCAGGGTGAGCAGGAGTTCCACCAGGCGGTCCGCGAGGTCCTGGAGACGCTCGGTCCGGTGCTGGCGCAGCGCCCCGAGTTCGTCGACGCGCGCATCATCGAGCGGATATGCGAGCCCGAGCGCCAGCTGATCTTCCGGGTGCCGTGGTCGGACGACTCCGGCGACATCCACGTCAACCGCGGCTTCCGGGTGGAGTTCTCCAGCTCGCTCGGCCCCTACAAGGGCGGGCTGCGCTTCCACCCCTCGGTCAACCTGGGCATCGTGAAGTTCCTCGGCTTCGAGCAGATCTTCAAGAACGCCCTCACCGGCATGCCCATCGGCGGCGGCAAGGGCGGCGCGGACTTCGACCCCAAGGGCCGCTCCGACGCCGAGATCATGCGGTTCTGCCAGTCCTTCATGACCGAACTCCACCGCCACCTGGGGGAGTACACCGACGTACCGGCCGGTGACATCGGCGTCGGCGGCCGCGAGATCGGCTATCTCTTCGGCCAGTACAAGCGGATCACCAACCGTTACGAGTCCGGCGTCCTCACCGGCAAGGGCCTCGGCTGGGGCGGCGCACAGGCCCGTACGGAGGCCACCGGCTACGGCACGGTCCTGTTCACCGCCGAGATGCTGCGCAGCCGGGGCGAGTCGCTGGAGGGCCAGACCGTCGCGGTCTCCGGCTCCGGCAACGTCGCCATCTACGCCGTCGAGAAGGCCCAGCAGCTCGGTGCGACCGTGGTGACCTGCTCGGACTCCGGCGGCTATGTCGTCGACGAGAAGGGCATCGACCTCGCTCTCCTCAAGGAGATCAAGGAGACCGGCCGGGGCCGGGTCTCGGAGTACGCCGAACGACGCGGCGCACACGCCCGGTTCGTGCCCGGTACGGGCGTGTGGTCGGTCCCCGTGGACGTGGCCCTGCCCTGCGCCACACAGAACGAACTGCACGAGGCGGACGCGCTGGACCTCGTGCGCAACGGGGTCAAGGCGGTCGCGGAGGGCGCCAACATGCCCACCACCCCGGAGGCGGTGCGGGTGTTCCAGGAGGCGGGCGTCGCGTTCGCCCCCGGCAAGGCGGCCAACGCGGGCGGGGTCGCGACGAGCGCCCTGGAGATGCAGCAGAACGCGTCCCGGGACTCGTGGACCTTCGCCCACACCGAGGAGCGGCTCGCCGAGATCATGCGGCACATCCACGACTCCTGCTACACGACCGCCGAGCGGTACGGGAGCCCCGGCAACTACGTGGTGGGCGCGAACATCGCGGGCTTCGAGCTGGTCGCGGACGCGATGCTGGCGCAGGGCCTGATCTGACGGTACGTCCGGCTCCGGCGTCGGCCGGCACCGGCCGACGCCGGAACCGCTACCCCGTGTGGGCGAGCCGCCAGGTGTCGTCTCCCCCGCGCGGGGGAGCGGGTTGGCTCGCGCGGGGGATTCCTCGTCGTGCCTGCTCCGCGAGGGTGGAGTCATGACGCTGAAGATCCTTCACCGCCCGCCGTCCGTCGACGACACCGAGCGGCCCGTTCCCCGCTGGGCGATGCGCCTGGCCTACGCGTTACCGCTGTTACTGCTGCCGGCGTGCCTGTGGCGGCTGCCCTTCGCCGTGCACTACACGATGGGGCAGGAGGCTCAGGACGGCAGCCTGCCGGCCTACTGGCTGAGCATCCCGTACGTGCTCGGGCTCAGCGTGCTGACGGAAGTGATCGCGATCCTGACCATCGGACTGGTCCGGGGCTGGGGAGAGGTGGCGCCCGCCTGGATACCGCTCATCGGCGGCAGACGCGTCCGGCCGATGGCGGCCGTCGTCCCCGCCGTACTCGGCGGCCTGATCCTCACTTTCCTGTTCACCGCCGTCCCGCTGGGCGACAACCGCGACCTCACCCTGCACGGCGTCGTCGACTCCATCGGGTACACCAACGGTGCCTGGAACGGGCTGGCGACGGCTGTCGGCACCCCTCTCGCCGCTTGGGGACCCATCACCATCGCTCTCGCGATCGCCTACTACCGTCGCCGGCGGTAGTACTCCGCGCAGCCTGTGTTCAGGAACAGCACGACGGCGAACACCCCGGCGGCGACCGGGTGCCCCGCCCCGTACACCGCCGCCGCCGCACCACCGCCGAGGACCAGTGTCTTCACCGCCAGCACCCCCGCGAGCGGAGGCCCGAACCGGGCGCGGGGCGCGGCGAACAGCCCCCACAGGGTCACGGCCGCAGCTGGCACCCCGAGACCGAGCAGCACCGATACGAGGACTCCGTCCATGGCGGTGAAGCCCCACCAGGCGAGGCAGCCGATCGCCGCGAGCTCCAGCAGGAAGGCGAGGACTTCGTTGGCGGCGAACCAGGGGCGCTGCCGGAGCACGTGCGGATCGTGGTGCCCCGCACGCCCTGCGGCCTGACGTTCTCGCCTCATCCTGACCCCCCTGAAGAGAACCCGCTGTCGGTCGGGACGATAGCCCGGGCGTGACCACGACGTCCGCCCTTGCCCTTCGGAACCGGCGGGCTGTCACGCGACTTCGCCGTCAGCAGATCCGCCCGGAGCGCAACGCCGGGGCCGTGTTGGGGCGGTGCCGCGCTCCTAGGCTGGGGCGGTGAGCATCCGAGCGACGAACCAGGCCGACGTGATCCCTCTGCGCCCGCTCCCGACGGCGGCGTCTCCGGCGATCCCCGCGACGCCGGAGCTGCCGGGCCTGCCCCGGGAACCGCTCTGGCGTGACCTCGTCGGAGAAGTGCTGCGCCGTGAACGGCTGGCGCAGGGGCGGACGTTGAAGGAGGTGTCCGAGGCGGCCCGGATCTCCATGGCGTACCTCTCCGAGGTGGAGCGCGGCCGCAAGGAGGCCTCCTCCGAGGTGCTGGCCGCCGCCGCCCAGGCGCTCGGCCTGAGACTCGCGGACGTCCTGGCGCTGGCCGGGGAGCGGCTGGTCAGTATCACGGCGGTGCGGTCCCGGTCCCGGTCCGGGGTCGGGTCACTGGGGGCGGCGGGCGGTCACCGGTCGGTGCGGACGACGGGTCCGGCCCGTCCGACTCGTCCGGCCGGTCCGACGGGCCCGATGGGCGGCGTGCTGCTGGCGGCCTGACCCGGGGCGGGTGTGAGGAGGGCGTTACGGGTGGGCCCGCCCAGCAGCCGGGAGGGGTATTACGTGCGGTCGCCCGGCACCCGGGAGGGGTGTTACGGGCGGTCGTGGTCACCCCGGGGTGCCTGGTCCGCGAGGGCTCGTAGCTCGGCGGCGACGGCGGCGTGCCGTTCGCGTGGGATGTCGTGGCCGACGCCCGGCTGGAGGACGAGCCGGGCGTCGCGGATCGCGGCGGCGGTGGCCCGGCCGGCGGAGGGCTTGAGCAGCGGGTCGTCCGTGCCGTGCAACACCAGGGCGGGGAGGCGCAGTTCGGGCAAGGGCGGGCCGTTCCAGGGGGCGCCGATCTGGCGGGACTGGGCGTCCGGGTCGGCGATGCCGGTGTCCACGTCGGCGGTGATCCGCGCCAGGGCCTCCGCCTCGTCGAACGGGTAGCCGGGCGAGGCGCAGAGCCGCGCCACCGCGAGCCCGGTCGCGATCCGCCCCGCCCGGTCCCGGGCGGGCTTGACGCGGGCGAACTTCGCGAGGGTGCCGAGCCGCAGATGGCGGAAGGCGGCCAGCCCGCCGACATCGCTGGGCAGCGCGGCGGACGAGGTGAGCGTGCGCACCCGGTCCGGGTGGCGCAGGGCCACGCGCTGGGCGACGACCCCGCCCAGCGAGTGCCCGAAGAGGTGCGCCGACTCCCAGCCGAGCGCGTCCAGGACGGCGACCGCGTCGTCGGCCATGTCCTCGGCGGTGTAGGCCGCACCGCGGCCGGCGGCCAGTGCGGCGAAGGGGTTGCCCCGGGCGGCGGGTTTCGGCAGCCGGGTGGACTCGCCCGCGTCCCGCTGGTCGTAGCGGGCGACGGCGAACCCGGCGTCGGCGAAGGCCGCGCACAGCTCGCCGGGCCACCAGTGCCGGGAGACCGCAAGACCCATCACCAGGAGCAGCGGCTCGCCGTCCGCGCCCTCCTGGAGCCGGTCGTGGGCGAGCTCGACCGCACCGTTGCGGGCGAAGCGGCGTTCGGTCCAGGTCATGACGGGCTCCTTCGGCGCCGGGCGGCAAAATACTGCGAACGATGTTCGCGGTATTAGACTACAGGCCGGTTCAGAACGACCGAGGGGAAGGTGCGGACCGTGGCCGACCGCGAGACCCGGCCGACGACCGTCTGGTCACGTCCCGTGCGGGGCGCGCGCGGACCCGCACCCGAGCGGAGCCGTGCCGAGATCACGACGGCCGCCCTCGCCCTCGCCGATGCGGAGGGCCTGGCGGCCGTGTCGATGCGCGCGCTCGCACAGCGGCTGGGCACGGGGCCCGCCTCGCTCTACCGCTACGTGGGGAGCCGGGACGAGCTGCTGGACCTCATGGAGGACGCGGTGGCGGCCGAGCTGGACCTCTCCGCGGCCCTCACCGGAGACTGGCTGGACGATCTCGTCGGCCTGGCCCGCCAGTCCAAGGCCGCGCACGTCCGGCACCCGTGGCTGGCCGATCTGAACGACCGGCGCGGCGAGGTGCTGGGCCCGCACGCGATCGACTACCTCGACCACGCGCTCGGCATCCTGGCCCCCGCGCCCGGCACCGCCGGGCAGAAGCTGGAGGTCATCGGCCTCCTCGGCGCCCTGACCACCCTCTTCGCCCGCCGGGAGGCCCTCGCGGCGGACACCGAGGCCCCGCCCGCCCGGGCGGCCCACCTGGCCGCGGTCGCCGCCGAGGGCCGCCACCCGCACCTGCTCGCCGCTCTCACCGCGGCGGACGCCCCGCCCCCGGCCGGCCCCGACGACCGGGACGCCCTGTTCGTACGGCTGCTGCGGCGGGTGGTTCCGGCGATGCTGACCGGCTGACGCAGGGCCCCGGGCAAGCGGCCCGGAGACTCCTGCGGCCGGGCGGCCTGGCTCAGCCCTCGGCCGGGGCCATGCCGATCGGGCGGGAGGCGCTAACGCCAGCCCTCCAGGGCTCGTTCGGCATTGTCAATCAGCTCCTTGTAGGTCACCACTTCGACGCGGCTCATGTGAGTGTTAAGGGTGCGCAGCGCTTCGTTGATTTGCTCTTCGGGTACGTCTGGCTGCAGGGCTGGGTGTCCGATAAGGACGACAGCGCTGGCGCGCCGAGTTTCGATGTTCAATTCCTTCCGAATCCGAATCCGGTGTTCGTCCAAGCCGACTAGGTAGTTCACTGCCTGGCTTACTGCATCGTGCACCTCGGCCGTCGGTACCCAGCATCCTCGGTGCTTCTTGACGAGCGGGCCGTGGAGGCTCATGGAGCGCTTCAGCTCAACGATGTGAAGGGCGCCGTCACCGCGTATCAGAGGAATGTCAACTTCATCCCCTGGGACAAGCCTGCGTTGCACCGCTTGGCCGACGAACTGCCCGCCGAAGATCCAATGCTGGCCGTCCAGTGCTCGTTGCAAGTCGCTCTCACTTGCTCTCGAGTCCTCCGCCACGTCACGGAGCACTCTGATGCCGCGTCGACGGCGCTGCACCTTTGCCGCTTCGATCAGCAGCTGCCCTTCCCTGTCCGCTGCCAGAATCTCCAGAGACTCGGGGGACATCACGATGCGACGGGCGGCTTTCTCAGGGTCCTCCACATCAACTCGCTGCGTGAAAACCTGCTCGAACCATGCTGCAACCTCAGCGCTACCTCGAAGGATCTGATAGCGCCCTTTGCGCTCCTGTGACTGCTGCATGTAACGGGCGTCCCGGCCTATGGCCGCGACGTGCTCCAGAACTTCTCCGGCTGTTGCTTCGGGATGCTCCAGGAGATAGCTGCTGCCGAGCTGCGAGAAGTAATTCAGCGTCGAGGAAAGAGTCCGGGCTGCGTAATCTTGGTGCGAGCTCAGTGGTTGTGTCGACCGCTGGAAGAGGTTGTATTTCTCCTCGAAGTCCGGCCGCAGAATTCTTCCTTCGGCGTAGTCGAGAGAGTCCTGCACGAGGTGCACTATCTGCCACTCGTTCGCAGTCGCTGCTACCGAGCGCACTTCCTTGAGCAGCACCACTAGGGCTTGGCCCCCTTTGCGATTACGACTCGTTCCGGAATTCATGTGTCGGGACACGGAATTGAGTGCGTCCTTGACGCGGGTGTCCCCGGCTCGTTCAGCAACCTGCCTTAGCTGCAACTCCAGTGCATAATCAGATCTGACACTCATGGCACGATTCTGGGGCCTGGCACTGACAGTCGAGGTACGCGCTGCCCACTGCATCAGGACATGCCAGCACCACGTTCCGTGTCGCTGGCATGTCCGGCGAAGGACCCTCAGCCCTCGGCCGGGGCCACGCCGATCGGGCAGGAGACTCCCGTGCCGCCGATGCCGCAGTAGCCGCCCGGGTTCTTGTCCAGGTACTGCTGGTGGTACGCCTCCGCCGGCCAGAACGGGCGGCCCTCGGCCGGGAGGATCTCCGTGGTGATCTCCTTGTGGCCCGAGGCCGTCAGGACCTTCTGGTACGCCTCACGGGACGCGTCGGCGGCCGCTGCCTGGGCGGGGGAGTGGGTGTAGATCGCGGAGCGGTACTGGGTGCCCACGTCGTTGCCCTGGCGGAAGCCCTGGGTCGGGTTGTGCGACTCCCAGAACAGCTTCAGCAGCTCCTCGTACGACACGACGGCCGGGTCGAAGACGACGCGTACCGCCTCCGTGTGGCCGGTCAGGCCCGAGCAGGCCTCGTCGTACGTCGGATTCTCCGTGTAGCCGCCCTGGTAGCCGACGAGCGTCGTCCAGACGCCCTCGGTCTGCCAGAACTTCCGCTCCGCGCCCCAGAAACAGCCCAGCGCGAAGTCCGCCACCTCCAGACCCTCGGGATACGGGCCCACCAGGGGGTTGCCGAGGACCGTGTGGCGGGAGGGGACGGTGAACTCGGGGACGGGGCGGCCGCGCAGGGCCTGCTCCGGGGTGGGGAGCTCGGGGGTGCGGCGGTTCAGGAACATGCGGGGGCTCCTCCGGGGGTCGGTGTTCGGTACGTACAACACGGGAGCGGCCGCCGGGATTCCGAGGCGGGGGCGGGGGCAGGAGCTGGGTGCCTGTTCCGGCCGTTCAGCTGGTAGCCCTGGTGGCCCCGACGCTCATCCCGTGGCCCCGGCGACATCCGCCAGGGCCCGTGCGAAGCCCCGCGTGCGGGCCGTCTCGTGGTTCCGGTGCCACACCAGCGCGAGGGCCGAGTCCGGGAGGCCGGTCACCGGGACGAAGGCCACCGCGTGGCTGCCGTAGTAGTCGGCCGTCGGGTCGCACAGCAGCATCGCGCCCCGGTCCGCCCGCACCAGGGCCAGGCCCTCCTGGAGACTGCTCACCGCCGGACCGGCCGGAATCGCGCGGCCTGCCGGTGTGGCGGCCGGGGCCTGGGCCAGCCGCCAGTACTCCGGGGCCGCCCCCTGGACGCCGATGAGCGGGCTGCCCGCCAGGTCCTCGGCGTCGATGCCGGGGCGACGCGCGTACGGGTGCCGGTCGGAGACGGCGAGGGTCAGCGGACGGGCGGAGAAGACCGGGCCGAGCACCAACTCCTCGTCCCGGACCGGCATCAGCACCACCGCCGCGTCCACCTCCCCGCGGTGCACCGCGCCGAACGGGTCGGAGAGCGGGATCTCCACGATCTCGGCGGCGCAGTCGGGATGGCCGTCCCGGAAGGCCACGACCGCCCGCATGAACGGGTCGTTCGCCGTCCCCTGGAAGCCGACGCGGAACAGCCCGCCGACGCCGCGTGCCACGTCCCGGACCTCGTCGATGGTCGCGACGATCGCGTCGAAGGCGGGCCGCAGCCCGGCGTGGAGCTGTTCGCCGAGCGGGGTGAGCCGGACCCGGCGGCTCGTGCGGTCGACCAGCCGTCCGCCGATCCTGCTCTCCAGCGCCCGCAGCAGTTGGCTGATCCGGCTCTGCGAGAGGTACAGGCGCTCTCCGGCCCGGCCGAAGTGGAGCTCCTCCGCCAGCGCGAGAAAGGCCTCCAGTTCCCGGATCTCCGGATTGCTCACCCGTCTCCTCCCCCTTCTCCGCGCCACCGGCCGGATCCATTGGTCCAGCTCATAGAAGGATGAGAGTTCGGCCGTTGTTCCCGGCCTCCGGCCCCGATTGGCTGAGGACATGACGCAGGTTCAGGAATCCTCAGGCGCCCGGGCCGCCCGCCCGGCTTCCCCGAGCAACGGCTGGTGGGGTGTGGCCGCCCTCGCGCTCGGCACGTTCACCGTGGTCACCTCCGAGATGCTGCCCGTCGGGCTGCTCACCCCGATGGGCCGCTCGCTCGGCGTCCCGGAGGGCGTGGCCGGTCTGACGCTGACCATCACCGGCCTCGTCGCGGCGCTCTCGGCCCCGGCCCTCGTACCGCTGCTGGGCCGCGCCGACCGGCGTACGGCCCTGTGCGCGCTGGTCGCCGTGCTGCTCGTCGGCAATCTCGGGGCGGCCTGGGCGCCGGACTTCGGGACCATGGTCGTCGCCCGCGTGCTGGTCGGCATCGGCATGGGCGGCGTCTGGGCCGTCGCCGCCGGGCTCGCGGTGCGTCTGGTCCCGGCGCGATCCGCCGGCGCCGCCACCTCCCTGGTCTTCAGCGGCATCGCCGTGGCGTCCGTCCTGGGCGTCCCCGCCGGTACGTACCTGGGCGCTCTCGCGGGCTGGCGCGCCGCGTTCCTCGCGGCCGCCGGGCTCGGAGCCGTGGTGCTGGTCGCGGCGGCGCTCCTGCTGCCCCGGCTGCCCGCGGAGCGCGCGGTTCCGTTCGGCGGCGTACTGCGGCTGACCCGCGACCCGGGATTGCGTACGGGGCTTGTCGTCGTCGGCTTCCTGGTCACCGGGCACTTCGCCGCGTACACCTACGTCAGGCCGGTCCTGGAGGACGTCTCCGGCGTCGGCGCGGGCACGATCGGCGTCCTGCTCCTGGTGTACGGCGTCGCCGGTGTGGCCGGGAACTTCCTCGCCGGGGCCGGAGCGGCCCGATCGCCGCGCAGGACCCTGCTGATGATCGGCGCGGTCCTGGCCCCCACCGTGGCCGCCCTGCCCTGGCTGGGCTCTTCCCCCGCCCTCGCGGCCGTACTGATGGCCGTCTGGGGCCTCGGCTACGGCGGTGTCTCGGTGAGCACGCAGACCTGGGTCCTGCTCGCCGCCCCGCACGCCCGCGAGGCCGCCTCCTCGCTGTTCGTCGCGGTGTTCAACGGAGCCATCGCGCTCGGGGCGCTGGCCGGCGGACTGGTGGCGGACGGCATCGGGATCACGGCCGTCACGGCGACGGGCGCGGCGCTCGTGGCGGGCGCGCTGGTGACCGTCGCGGTGGGCCGGGCCCCCGCACCCGCACCCGCCCGCGCCAAGCCGTGAAGCCGTGAAGCCGTGAAGCCGTGAAGCCGTGAAGCGTACGGAGATCAGTGCGGCAGCGTCGCCGGGCTGCCGCCGTTCGCCTCGTACCCCGCGACCGCCAGCGCCCGGTAGACCGTGTACTGCGCGGCCGGGTCCGGGCCCGCCGTCCACGGCAGCGCGCCCACGTGACCGTCGATCCGGACCAGCTGGTGCATCGCCTCCGACCAGCGCTCCATGTGCACCAGGAACAGCACCAGGAGGTGGCGTACGTGGGCCAGCATCGGATCGTCCGGACGCGCCGCGTGCACCGCGAACATCGCGCCCTCGACCGCCTTGGTCACCACCTGACCGCGGTAGAAGCCCTGCACCAGGTTGACCTCCGGCAGATGCTCGTACACCGCGAACAGGGGCAGCGCCGCGAGCAGCGAACCCTGCGGGGCGCGGGCGGCGGCGGCCGTGGCGAACGCGTCGGCGTCCGCGCGCGAGCCGTGCCACTTCTCGCAGTGGAAGTGCAGCGCCGCGATGTGCGCGCCCATGTGCGCCGGGGCCCGGTCGATGATCTTCGCCCAGAGCTGGTCGAACTGCTCGGGGGTGTAGTTCAGGCCCCGGGCCACCGCCAGCTCCACGATGTACGGAACGGGGTCGCCCGGCGCGAGCAGGGCCGCCTCGCCGCAGACCGTACGGGCCTCCTCCAGGATGATCCGGAAGTCGTCGCTGCCCGCCGCCGAGGACCGCCACGCCTGCTGCACCAGGAACTCCGCGTGCACCGCCGCACCGCCCGCGTCCTTCGGCGACTCCGCGCGCCAGGCCCGCAGCCAGGCGCCGCCCACCCCGGGCCGCTGCGCCAGCTCCAGCGAGGCCGCGCCCGCGAAGGCCTGGATCCGCTGCCAGCGCACCTCGCCCTCCTTCGGCGTCCCTGCCAGCAGCTGGGCGGCCGCCCGCCAGTCCTGGGTGCCCTGGACGACGTCGAGCACGTCCAGGAGGTCCTGGTCGGGGCCCGGCATCCGGACGTCCAGCTCCTCCTGGCGGGCGAAGCCGTACGTGTCCGGGTCGGCGGCGTCCGGCGAACCGGGTTCGACCTGGCGGATACCGCCCCGGCGACGCATGACCCAGGGGCCGATGATCGCCGCGAGCATGCACATCGCGAGCAGGAACAACAGAATCTCCATGGCCCCATTGTCCCCGGAGTGGCGAGTGGCCGGTAAGGGCCCTCTTCACGAACTACGCTCGGCCCCATGAGCGACCAGCACAGCTTCGAAACCCTCGCCATCCACGCGGGGAACACCGCCGACCCCCTCACCGGCGCGGTGGTACCGCCGATCTACCAGGTGTCCACGTACAAGCAGGACGGCGTGGGCGGACTGCGCGGCGGATACGAGTACAGCCGCAGCGCCAACCCGACCCGCACCGCCCTGGAGGAGAACCTCGCGGCCCTCGAAGGCGGCCGTCGCGGTCTCGCCTTCGCCTCCGGCCTCGCCGCCGAGGACTGCCTCCTGCGTACGCTGCTGACCCCCGGCGACCACGTGGTCATCCCGAACGACGCCTACGGCGGCACGTTCCGGCTGTTCGCGAAGGTCGCCGCGCGGTGGGGCGTGGAGTTCTCCGTGGCCGACACCTCGGACGTGGCGTCCGTACGGGCCGCGATCACCCCGCGCACCAAGGCGATCTGGGTGGAGACCCCGTCCAACCCGCTGCTCGGCATCACCGACATCGCCGCCGTGGCCCAGGTCGCCCGGCAGGCCGGGGCCCGCCTCGTCGTCGACAACACCTTCGCCTCGCCCTACCTCCAGCAGCCCCTGGCGCTCGGCGCGGACGTCGTCGTGCACTCCACCACCAAGTACATGGGCGGCCACTCCGACGTCGTCGGCGGCGCGCTCGTCGTCAGCGACCCGGAGCTCGCCGAGGAGCTGGCGTTCCACCAGAACGCCATGGGCGCGGTCGCCGGACCCTTCGACGCCTGGCTCGTGCTGCGCGGCATCAAGACGCTGGCCGTCCGTATGGACCGGCACACCGAGAACGCCACCAAGGTCGCCGACCTGCTGACCCGGCACCCCAAGGTCTCCCACGTCCTCTACCCGGGTCTGCCCGAGCACCCCGGCCACGAGGTCGCCGCCAAGCAGATGAAGGCCTTCGGCGGCATGGTGTCCTTCCGCGTCGCGGCCGGCGAGGAGGCGGCGGTCGAGGTCTGCAACCGGGCGAAGCTCTTCACGCTCGGCGAGTCCCTCGGCGGCGTGGAGTCGCTGATCGAGCACCCGGGCCGGATGACGCACGCCTCCGTCGCGGGCTCCCTGCTGGAGGTTCCGGCCGACCTGGTCCGGATCTCCGTCGGCATCGAGAACGGCGACGACCTGCTCGCCGACCTCACCCAGGCGCTGGGCTGACCCTGCGGACATGACAGGGGCGCCCGCCGGCTCCGGCGGGCGCCCCTCGCGTTCAGACGCCCACCTTCTCGTCCTCCAGCATGCCCTTGATCTGTTCGCGCAGTTCGGGACCGTCCTGGTGTCCGTGGACCGAAGCGGCGTGCTCGCTCGCGGCCCGGACGACCTCGTCCTCCTCGCCGACGATGGTGAGGGTGCAGTCCGTCTCGCTCGGATACTTACGGCAGTCCGCGATCTTCCTGGTCATCACGGCCTCCTCGGCTCGTACGACGACCGACCTCTCCAGCGTAGGCCTCCCGCGCCCGGACCCCAACGCCTCACCAGCCCTCCAACGGCGGTGTGACCTGGGCGGGCTCGGTCGCCCACGGCTGCTCGACGCCGACCCAGACGAGGAACGCGGCGAGCGCCAGGCCCAGCAGCCAGGCCGCCGTACGGCCCACCGCCCGGCGCAGCCGCAGCCGCCGTCCGCCGTGCCGGACCGCCCGGGCGACCAGGTCCGGCGGCAGGGCCGGATGCGGGCCGTCCAGCATCCGGCGGACCTGCTCCTCACGCGGATCGCGGCGGTCGGCGCTCACGGCGTCACCCGGAAACCGGATGCTGACGCCTGCCCGGGCCCGCCGGCCGTACCGCGCGCCGCCCCGGTCGTCGTGCCGGTCGTCGTGCCGTTCCCCGCCCCCGTAGCCCCGCGTCGGGGCCCGCCCGCCCGCAGCGACGCCACCGCGCGGGCGCACACCGCGCGGATCCGGTCGGCCGGCAGCCCCAGCAGCGCCGCCGTCTGGTCCTCGCCGACCTCCTCGTACATCCGCAGCACCAGAACGAGCCGCTCGATCGGGGTCAGCCGGTCCAGCAGACCGCCGCGCGGCCGCTGATGGCGCCGGGCCTCCCGGGCGAACCGGAGGGCCAGCTCCCGGCGGGCCAGGTCGTAGGGGTCGCCGCCGCGCAGCCGATCCCAGCCGGCGTAGGTACGGGCGAGCGCCGCGTGCAGCAGCCGCTCGGCCCGTACGTACGCGCCCGGCGGCTCGGCCGGTTCGCCGGTGAGCAGCGTCGCCGTGTGCAGCAGGCGCCCGCCCGCGCCCGCCACGAAGGCCTCGAACTCCAGGGCGCGGAGCCGGTCCCGATGGGTCGCCCGCTCTGCCATGGACCACATACGAGCCCCGGTGCACCGCCCCGGTCAAGAGCCCGGACGCGGCCGGTGCGCGCGGGCCGCGGCCGTCAGTCGGACTGCGGCGGCTGGTGCGCGGCCTGCCGGGCGGCCAGCGAGCCGTTGAACCGGGTGAGCAGGGTGCAGAAAATGTCCCGCTCCTCCTCCGTCCAGCCGTCCGTCACCTGGGACATCAGCTCGCGCCGCGAGGCGCGGACCTCGTTCAGCCGGGCCTGACCGCGCGGCGACAGCTGGAGCACCACGGCCCGGCCGTCCTCCGGGTGCGAGGTGCGCTTGACCAGCCCGGTGTCGACGAGCGGCGCGACCTGCCGCGTCACCGTCGAGGAGTCGATACCCATCCCGGCCGCCAGCGCTTTGACGCCCATCGGACCTTCCCGGTCGAGCCGGTTCAGCAGCAGGTACGCCGCCCGGTCCATCGAGTTGCGGACCTGGCCGACACCGCCGAGGCGGGTCTGCTCGGCACGGCGGGCGAAGACCGCCACCTGGTGCTGGAGCGAGTCCAGCAGGCGGTCGGGGCCCGGGTGTTCGGGGGCGGCGCCCCCGGAAGGAGACGCAGCAGTCGTCATGTCCTGAGGGGGCATGGCCGGGGGCTCTCTTCAGTGCGGTGTCGGATGGGTGGGGGACAGAGTACGCGGCCCCGGGGCAACGCGTACCAGTGCCGCACAAAGCTGCGGACACCACCGCAGGCCGCCATGAGACAAGTCTGCCGCGTGCTCTTCGAGCTGCAAGACTTGCGGACATGAGCTTCCGCGCGACCGCCCCCCACCCGGCCCTGATCCTCGACGACGTCCGGGGCGCGCAGAAAATGCTGTCCGGGGTGGCCCGGGTGACCGCCCTGGAGGGCAGCCGCCATCTGACCGAGCTGGTCCGCGCCCCGGTCCACCTCAAGTGCGAGAACCTCCAGCGCACCGGCTCCTTCAAACTGCGCGGCGCCTACGTCCGCATCTCCGGCCTCACCCCGGTGGAGCGGGCGGCCGGGGTCGTCGCCGCCAGCGCCGGGAACCACGCCCAGGGCGTCGCGCTCGCCTCGTCGCTCCTCGGCGTACGCTCCACGGTCTTCATGCCCGTCGGAGCGCCCCTGCCCAAGGTCGCCGCGACCCGGGAGTACGGGGCCGAGGTGCGGCTGCACGGCCAGGTCGTCGACGAGACCCTCGCCGCCGCCGAGCGGTACGCGGAGGAGACCGGCGCGGTCTTCATCCACCCCTTCGACCACCCCGACATCATCGCGGGCCAGGGCACCGTCGGGCTGGAGATCCTGGAGCAGTGCCCGGAGGTCCGCACGATCGTCCTCGGCATCGGCGGCGGCGGGTTCGCCGCGGGTGTCGCCGTCGCGGTGAAGGCCCTGCGCCCCGACGTCCGGATCGTCGGCGTCCAGGCCGAGGGCGCCGCCTGCTACCCGCCCTCCCTGGCCGTCGGGCACCCCGTATCACTCGACGCCCCGGCCACGATGGCCGACGGCATCAAGGTGGGCCGCCCCGGCGACGTACCGTACCGGCTGGTCGAGGAGCTGGTCGACGAGGTCCGCACGGTCACCGAGGACGAGCTGTCCAGTGCGCTGCTGCTCTGCCTGGAGCGGGCCAAGCTGGTCGTCGAGCCGGCCGGGGCCAGCCCGGTGGCCGCGCTGCTCAGCGACCCGAAGGCGTTCCGGGGGCCGGTGGTGGCGGTGCTGTCGGGCGGCAATGTCGATCCGCTGCTGATGCAGCGGATCCTGCGGCACGGGATGTCCGCGGCGGGCCGCTATCTGAGCCTGCGGCTGCGGCTCACCGACCGCCCGGGGGCGCTGGCCGCCCTGCTGGCCTCGCTGACCGTGGCCGACGCCAACGTCCTCGACATCAGCCATGTGCGCACCGACCCGCGCCTGGGACTGACCGAGGCCGAGGTCGACCTGCATCTGGAGACGAAGGGCCCGCAGCACTGCGCCGAGGTCGAGGCGGCGCTGCGCGCGGCGGGCTACCGCGTGATGGGCTGACCGTCCGCTTCGCGCCGATTGGCCGGATCTCGTTATTCGCCGCGCGGTGGAGCCCCGCGAATCCTAGGATCGCGAATAGGCCACGTACGGGTGCGGTCAGCCGCGATGACGGGGGAGTTCCGCTATGCCAGGTGCGATCCACGCCGAAGGTCTGGTGAAGACCTTCGGCGACGTACGAGCCCTCGACGGCGTCGATCTCGACGTCCCCGAGGGCACCGTCCTCGGACTGCTCGGGCCCAACGGCGCGGGCAAGACCACCGCCGTACGGGTGCTGACCACGCTGCTGCGCCCGGACAGCGGCACGGCCGTCGTGGCCGGGATCGACGTCCTGAAGAAGCCCAACGAGGTACGCCGCTCGATCGGGCTCTCCGGACAGTTCGCCGCGGTCGACGAGTATCTGACCGGCCGCGAGAACCTCCAGATGGTCGGGCAGCTCTACCAGCTGAGCGCCCGGGACGCGAAGGCCCGCGCGGGCGTCCTGCTGGACCGGTTCAACCTCGGCGACGCCGCCGACCGCACCGCCAAGACGTACTCCGGCGGTATGCGACGGCGGCTCGACCTCGCGGCGGCGCTCGTCGTCTCGCCGCCCGTGATGTTCATGGACGAGCCGACGACCGGCCTCGACCCGCGCAACCGGCAGCAGCTCTGGGACGTGATCGAGGACCTGGTGGCGGGCGGCACGACCCTGCTGCTGACCACGCAGTATCTGGAGGAGGCCGACCGCCTCGCGAACGACATCTGCGTCATCGACCACGGCAAGGTCATCGCCCGCGGCACCTCCGACCAGCTCAAGGCCCGCACCGGCGGCGAGCGCGTCGAGGTCGTCGTGCACCGACCCGACGAGATCGAGCCCGCCCGGTCCGTGCTGACCGCCCTCGGCAAGGGCGAGGTCACCGTCGTCCGGCTCTCCCGGAAGCTGACCGTCCCGGTGAGCGGCGGGGCCAAGCTGCTCGCCGAGATCATCCGCGACCTGGACGCACAGGGCGTGGAGATCGACGACATCGCCCTGCGCCGGCCCACCCTGGACGACGTCTTCCTCTCCCTCACCGGCCACGCGGCCGAGATCCCCGAGCAGAGCAAGGAGGACGCCCAGTGAGCGCGATCGCCAAGGACGAGGCCCCGGCGCTGCTTCCCCGCCCCTCCGGAGGCGTCACGCAGTCCGTGAAGGACTCCCTCGTCGTCGCCAAGCGGAATCTGATCCGGATGACCCGGATCCCCGAGATGGTGATCTTCGGACTGATCCAGCCGATCATGTTCGTGGTGCTGTTCACCTATGTCTTCGGCGGCTCGATCAGCATCGGCGGCTCCACCGATCCGAAGCTGTACAAGGAGTTCCTGATGGCGGGCATCTTCGCCCAGACCGTCACCTTCGCCACCGCCGGAGCCGGCGCGGGCATCGCCGACGACATGCACAAGGGGCTCATCGACCGCTTCCGTTCGCTGCCGATGGCCCGGGGCGCGGTCCTCACCGGACGGACGCTCGCCGACCTCGTACAGACCACCCTCACGCTCGTCGTGCTCGCGGGGGTCGCGCTGATCGTCGGCTGGCGCACCCACGAGAACATCGGCAAGGTGCTCTGCGGCTTCCTGCTGCTGCTCCTGCTCGGCTACGCGTTCTCCTGGATCGGGGCGCTGATCGGCCTGTCCGTGCGCACCCCGGAGGCGGCGACCTCCGGCGGGCTGATCTGGCTGTTCCCGCTGACGTTCATCTCGAACGCCTTCGTGCCGGTCACCGGCATGCCGACGTTCCTCCAGCACATCGCCGAGTGGAACCCCTTCAGCGCCACGGTGGCGGGGGCCCGTGAGCTGTTCGGCAACACGATGCCGAACATGCCGAAGTCCGTCACCGGGGCCTGGCCGATGGAGCACCCGATCCTCGCCTCGGTCATCTGGTCGGTGCTGATCATCGTGGTCTTCCGGACCCTCGCGGTCCGCAAGTACCGCTCGGCCGCCGCCTGACAGCCGCCGCCTGACAGCCGCGTCGGGCGGAGCGATGAGTTCCGGCGGCGGTGCGAGTCAATTCAGGGGGATGGGGGACGCAGCAGACACCACGGAGGACACCATGACCACCGCACCCGACGACCCGGCCCCCATGCCGCCCGGCCTCCCGCCCGTCGTCGACCTGGCCGCCTGGCAGGCCGCCCGGGACGAGCTTCTGGTCCGCGAGAAGGCCCACACCCGCCAGGGCGACGCGCTCGCCGCCGCCCGCCGACGGCTGCCGATGGTGGAGATCGACGGGACCGTCGAGGTCGTCGGCCCCGAGGGCCCGGTCCCGTTCCTGGACCTCTTCGAGGGCCGCGACGAGCTCGTCGTCTACCAGCACATGTGGTACGACGGCGCCCCGCACCAGGGCCAGTGCGAGGGCTGCACCGACGCGGTCTGGCACATGAAGGACGCCGTCTACCTCAACGCCCGGGGCGTCTCGTTCGCCGTCGTGACCACGGGGTCCTGGGAGGAGGTGGCCGCCTACACCGCGTTCATGGGCTACACCCAGCCCTGGTATTCGGTGCGCGGCCTGGACGCGCCGATCGGCGGGCCGATGGGGCACCTCCTCTGCTTCCTGCGCGAGGGCGGGCGGGTGTTCCTCACCTACTCCACGACGGGCCGCGGAATCGAGTCGGCCAACGGCTCCTTCGGCCTGCTCGACATCACGCCCTACGGCCGCGGCGAGGCGTGGGAGGAGAACCCCGAGGGCCGGCGGGTGATCGGCAGGGTCCGCGATGGGTATCCGGGCGAGGGCGGCCAGGTCTGCTGGTACTGGCGTACGGACGCGGACGGGACCGCCAGCTGGGGCGAGACCAGCCGCCCCACCCCGCAGTGGACCCGCCCCGGCGCGACGCCCGAGAAGACCCTCGGCCGCACCGGCGACCCCTCCTGACCCGACCGCCGTAACGCCCCTGCCCGCCGGAACGGCCCCGGGGCGGGCGACGACGCACCGGAGCCCCGGCCTCCCTGAGGCCGGGGCTCCCGTGTCGTTCCGTCGTCGTGGGCCGGGTCAGCCGGAGTAGGGCTTCGCCGCCAGGATCTTCACCGTCGCGGTCTTGCCGTTCGGCAGCTCGTAGTCCGCGTCCTCGCCCGTCCGCTTGCCGTTCACGCCGATGCCGAGCGGGGACTGCGGGGAGTACGTCTCGATCTCCGTGCTGGCGTATTCGCGGGAGGCGAGCAGGAAGGTCATCGTGTCGCTCTCGTCGCCGTCGAAGGCGATCGTGACGACCATGCCGGGCTCGACCACGCCGTCGTCGGCCGGCGCCTCGCCGACCTTCGCGTGCTCCAGGAGCTGGGTCAGCTGGCGCACCCGCAGCTCCATCTTGCCCTGCTCCTCCTTGGCCGCGTGGTACCCGCCGTTCTCCCGGAGGTCACCCTCCTCACGGGCCGCCGCGATCTTGACGGCGATCTCCGTGCGCGCGGGACCAGACAGGTACTCCAGCTCGGCCTTGAGCTGGTTGTACGCCTCCTGCGTGAGCCAGGTGACGTTCTCGCTGGTCTGGGTCACAGGTGCTCCTCGTCGGTACTGGGAAGTGCTGGGAAATACAAAGCATCGCCCTACCCAGAAGCATGTGCTTCTCCGGGTGGGCGAAACCACGAGCCTAACAATTCCGCAGGAAAAGGGGGAGAAGGTAAACCGTCACACGCCAGGAACGGCTGCTGTGACCCGTATCGTCGCAGGTCACGCGGGGTGCGGTTCGGATCAGCCGGTCGGGCCGTCGTCGGCGGTGCAGCCCATCGGCTCGACCGCCGTCGCCCGGGACCGGGTCACCACGCTCACGACCTCATCGATGCGGTCCTCGGCCCGGTCGAAGCGGACCTCCTTGCGGCCCACCTCGGAGCCGTCCTCGCTGAGCGCCCGCACCAGGCAGTAGCCGTGGCCCTCGCGGTCCTTGCGGACCTCCAGGTGGACATCGGCCCGGGTGTCGGAGACGACCTTGAACTTGATCATCTCGGCGCTGATGCCCTGGCCGCCCACGTAGTCGAACCCGATCCACCCGATCACGCCGAGCAGAGCGACGCCCAGGACCGATCCGACGATCTTCAGCTTGCGGTCCGCACGCTGATCCTCGGTCCGGCCGTACCGCCCCTCGGGCGCAGCCTCACGAACCGCCGTCATGATCGTTCCCTCCGGACCGGGCATCGAGGAATTTTCCGGTCCCTCGTTCAGTCACTATAGAAGCCGCCCGCCCGTCACCCGACCGCGCCCCAACCGATGTCGCGCGGGCCGGCGCCTCTCTTCGACGACCAGAGCGACCAATGACTGAGGATCGAGCTTTGACTGAGCAGCTGCGACTGATGGCCGTTCACGCCCACCCCGACGACGAGTCGAGCAAGGGCGCGGCCACCATGGCCAAGTACGTGTCCGAGGGGGTGGACGTGCTGGTCGTGACCTGCACGGGGGGCGAGCGCGGCTCCATCCTCAACCCGAAGCTCCAGGGTGACGCGTACATCGAGAAGAACATCCACGAGGTGCGCAAGAAGGAGATGGACGAGGCCCGGGAGATCCTGGGCGTCCAGCAGGAGTGGCTCGGCTTCGTCGACTCCGGGCTGCCCGAGGGCGACCCGCTGCCGCCGCTGCCCGAGGGCTGCTTCGCCCTGGAGGACCCCGAGGTCGCGGCCGGGCGCCTGGTGGCGAAGATCCGCGCGTTCCGGCCGCAGGTCATCACCACGTACGACGAGAACGGCGGCTACCCGCACCCCGACCACATCATGACGCACACGATCTCGATGATCGCGTTCGACGGTGCGGCCGACGCGGAGCGGTTCCCCGAGGACGAGTTCGGCCCGGTCTGGACGCCGCGGAAGCTCTACTACAACCAGGGCTTCAACCGGCCGCGCACCGTCGCGCTGCACGAGGCGCTGCTCGCCCGGGGCCTGGAGTCCCCGTACGGCGAGTGGCTGGAGCGGTGGAAGGAGTTCGAGCGCGTCGAACGCACCCTGACCACGCACATTCCCTGCGACGAGTTCTTCGAGATCCGCGACAAGGCGCTCATCGCGCACGCCACGCAGATCGACCCGGAGGGCGGCTGGTTCCGGGTTCCGATGGACATCCAGCGCGAGGTCTGGCCGACCGAGGAGTACGAGCTGGCGAAGTCTCTGGTCGATACCTCCCTCCCCGAGAGCGACCTCTTCGCGGGCATCCGCGACAATGCCTGATATGTACGCGACCCAGGCACTGACGCACCTCGTCCCGTTCGCCGCCGAAGAGCTCGACAAGAACAAGGTGACCCCCGGCGTCCTCGGCTTCCTCGTCTTCGCGGCGCTCGCCGTCGGCGTGTGGATGCTGATGAAGTCGATGAACCGCCACATGGGCAGGGTCAACTTCGAGGAGGCCCCGGACCCGGCGGCGGTGGCCGCCGAACCCGCAGGCGACGGGGCGGCCGCTCCCAGGAAGTAACCCGCGCCGGGGCCACGCGCGCGCCGAGGGCCACGCGCAGCGACCGCAGGCGTAAGCGACCGCAGGCGCAGGGGAAGGGCGTCCGGCCCGCCGCCGGACGCCCGTTCCCGTACGCGTACGGGAACGGGCGCCGGTCACCCCGTACGTGTACGGGAACGGGCGTCGGTCACCCCGTACGTGTACGGGAACGGGCGCCGGTCTCCCGACGCCCGCCCGGTCACGGCCGTGCCGTCCCCGGCGTCACGGCCGTGCCGTCCCCGGCGTCACGGCCGGGCCGGCTCCGTCGGCACGCCCATGATCTGGCCGGCGCTGCGGGTCGGGGTGAGCCCGAGCCGCCATGCCTGCCAGCCGTCCTCCAGGTCCACACCCCGCTCCAGAGCCACCGCGAACGCCGCTGCGGACTGCTCCAGCTTGCCGTCCCGCGCCGGGTGCCGGGCCTCGATCAGCTCGGCCAGCTCCTGCTGCGCCACCACCGTGCCCACCTCGACGCCCCCGGGCGAGGCGTACGGCAGCAGCGTGCACCGCAGGAACCGGGCCCAGTCGCCGCCCCGCGCGTCCCCGTACGACTCGAACAGCTCGGCCGCCTGACCGCACAGCTCCAGCGCCTGCGGCGCCCGCCCGTTGCCCGCGTCGATCAACGCCAGCTCCACGCACGCCCACGCCTCGCCGTAAGGCACCTTGATCCGCCGGAAGTCGGCCCGCGCGTCCATCAGCAGCTGCCGGGCGAACCCCGAATTGCGCAGGTTGCCCGTCTGCGCGGCCCGCTGGTCCCGGGTCACCCGGCCCGAATGGTGCCGGGCGCACGCCAGCCCGTACACGTCCCGCATCCGGGAGAACATCGTGCGGGACCGCTCCAGCTCACGCACCGCCTGATCGGTGTCCCCGTCCTCCTCCAACGCCTGACCCAGGTAGTACAGGGTCCACGCCTCACCGCGCGCGTCCTCGTTGTCCCGGTGCCGGTCCAGGGCCTCGCGCAACTGCTCCAGCGCGGCCGCCGGATCGCCGTCCAGCAGCCGGGCCCGGGCCAGCTGGGTGATCGCCCAGGCCTCACCGCGTCCGTCGCGGGTGCGCCCGTACAGCTCCAGGGCCGTACTCAGCGCCTCCTCGGCCGCGGCCACCTCACCCGTGCGCAGCCGTACCTGCCCCAGCTGGAACTGCGTCCAGGCCTCACCGTGCAGCGACTCGCCCTCCCGGTGCAGCCGCAGCGCGTCGTCCAGCAGCGCGAGGGCCTTCACCAGATCGCCCCGGTCCCGCTCCACCGCGGCCAGCGCGTGCAGGGTCCAGGCCCGGTCCTCGGCCTGCGCCTCGGAGGACTGGAGGGCCAGCGCCTCGCCGAGCCGGGCCGCCGCCTCGGTCAGATTGCCCTGGTGGTGCAGGGTGATGCCGAGCGAGCACAGCGCCAGCGCCTCGCCCGCGTCGTTCTGCGCCTCGTGGTAGAGCCCGACGACGGAGGACAGCGTGGTGCGGGCCTTGTCCAGCTCGCCGAGCTGCCGGGCCGCGATGCCCGTACGCCACTGCACCGACCGCTCCAGCAGCCCCTGGTCCACGGCCTGCGTCAGCTCGCTGATCTCGCCCAGGCGGTACAGGTCGCCGCGCAGCAGGCAGTAGTCGCACAGGGCGCCCAGCAGATGCAGCACCGTGGCCTGGTCGACGCCCTCCGCGTGCCGCAGCGCCGCCGTGATGAAGCTCGACTCGTCGTCCAGCCAGCGCAGCGCCGAGTCCAGCGAACCGAAGCCGTGCGAGCCGAACTGTCCGGCGCGGGTCGACATCTTCCCGTCGACCATCCGGATCACCGCGTCGGCCAGCTCCGCGTAGTTCGTCAGCAGCCGCTCCTGGGCGGCCGTCCGCTCGGCCGGCTCCTCCTCGTCCAGCAGCCGGGCCAGCGCGAAGGCCCGCACCAGATCGTGCAGCCGGTAGCGCGATCCCCGTACTCGGGTGAGCAGCCCGGCCCTGGCCAGCACGGTCAGCAGCCGCTCCGCCTCCTGCTCGTCGGCGGAGAGCAGCGAGGCCGCAGCCGCCGCGCCCAGGCTCGCCCGGCCCGCCAGTGCGAGCCGCCGCAAAAGCCGCCGGGCCTGATCGCCCTGGTCCGTGTAGCGCAGCCACAGCGCCCGCTCCACCGGGTCCACCGGCCCGTACGCACCCAGGTCCTCCGCCAGCGTGTGCCGGCTCCGCGCGCCCAGCGCGGAACCGGCCACCCGCAGCGCCAGCGGCAGCCCGCCGCACAGCTCCACGATCGCGTCCGTGGACGGATAGTCGTACGGCCCGGTCTCCTCCTCCTCGGCCACCTCGCGCAGCAGCTCCTCCGCGCCCGCCGCCTCCAGCGGGCCGACCGGCAGCTGGTGCACCCAGGCCGGCAGGTCCTCGGGCAGCACCAGCGGCTCCCGGGCGGTGACGATCACCAGACTGTCCGAGCGCTCCGGGACCAGGGTGCGGACCTGCTCGGCGTCCGTCGCGTCGTCGAGCACGATGGTGACCGGCGTCCCGGTGAGGTGCTGGTGGTACAGCTCGGAGAGCCGCCGCACCTGCTGCTCCGCCGAAGCGCCCTCCCGGAACAGCAGTTGCTCGCGCGGCGCGCCCAGCCGGTTCAGCAGGTGCAGCAGCGCGTCCCGGGTCGGCAGCGGGCTCTCCCCGGCCACCTGGCCGCGCAGATCGACCACGCACGCACCCCGGAACTGGTCCTTGAGCGCATGGGCGGCCCGCACCGCGAGCGCGGTACGCCCCGACCCCGGCTCACCGTGCAGCACGACGACGGTCGGCCGGGTCTGCGTGGAGGCGCGTGCCGCGTGCACCCACTGGGCGATCTGCGCCAGTTCGGCCCGACGCCCGGTGAACGGCCCCTCCGCTTGCGGGAGATGGCCGAAGGACTGCTCCAGCACCACCCGGGTGCGGGCCGCGGCGCTGCGGTCGCCGCCGCGCAACTGGCGGCCCGCCGGGGCGGACTGCTTCTTCGGGGTGCGGGTGGCCGGGGTCAGCATGCGCTGCTGGTCCAGGTACGGGCGGATGCCCCGTACCTCCAGGGCGGTCAGCCACTGGAGCCGCAACTGCTCGGCGCCGCCCGGCTGTCCGGCGGCGCCGGCCCGGCGGTGGGCGGCGGGCCAGTGCGAAGCGGTCACCTTCGCCACGGTCGTCGCCGTGCCGGCCACCGCGACGACCGCGCCCGCGCCGAACGCCAGGCCGGTGTTCGCGCCGAGCGCCAGATCGGCGCCGAACGCGGCGGCAGCGGCAACACCGGTCACCAGCAAGGGCGTTCCCAGGGTCGCTCTGCTGAAGCGCTCCGCGAGCGGGCGCTCGCCCGCCGCCGCCGAGTCCAGCGCCTGCGTGTACGCGGCGTACTCCTCGCCCGCGCTGGCGGCCATGGTGTCGAGCGCGGCCCGCGCCCGCGACATCAGCGCACCGGCGTCGGTCCGCCCGCCGGTGCGCCGCGCCTCCTCCTCCACGGCGCGCACCAACAGCCTCTCGGCTTCCGCCCGATGGCTGTCCCGCATATGTGTCCCCCTCCGAGAGCTGCGTTGAACTGCGTTCCGAACCTCGGGTTCCGGAGCGTCAGATGTCAAGCGTCGGATATCAAGCGTCGGGGTCAAGTGTCCTGCGTGGCGCGCTCCGGCGCGAGGGGCGCCGGACAAGGGGAGGGTCAAGGCGCGGCCGGAGAGCGGTGACGGTGGGGGCTGCGAGGGCCCGTTCGCGGCCGCCGCAGAGGGCGGCAGCACTGCCGCTCCCCCCCCGGATCACCGGTTGGCGAAGGTCACCGCCTTCGCGTCCTCCTCGTACTCGAAGGAGCCGGTGAAGCCCCAGTTCTTCCAGCCGCCGTCGCCCCGGTTGGTGATCGTCCCGCTGTCGACGGCGAACACGTCGACGCCGTCCACCACCGCGAGGTGCTCCAGGCCGGACACCCCGGAGAAGGAGAGGTCGTTGAACGACTTGGCGGTGATGATGTTCTTGTCGGGGAAGCTGCGGCCGTACTCCTCCAGCAGCGAGTGCGTCAGCTCGGCCTTGTCGCCGGGCACCTTGCCGGAGTAGTCGGTGCCGGGATAGGGCCCGCCACCGGTGTACTTCGGTGTCTCGTCGTTGAAATGTACGGTGCCGGATCCGGTGGCCGTGGAGTCCGCGTCCAGATCGGCGGGGGCCGGCCGGTCGAAGGTCGCCTCCATGCCGTCGCGCTCGAAGTTCCCGTACATGGCCCAGTTGGTGTAGCCGCCGTCGCCGTCGTTCTTGAACGTGCCCTTCTCGAAGACGTAGACGTCGAACACGGCCCGGCCCGAGGCGATGTCGTCGCCCTTCTCGTCCTCGTGGTACTCGCTGGAGTTCAGCCGGTACCGGCCCTGGTGCACGAAGGAGTCCGGCTCGTCCACCCAGTGCGAGGCCTGCTCGGAGTGCATCGCGACGACGTTGTAGTCGGGATAGCAGCGGCGCATGTCGTTCACCAGCATCCGCACCGCCTGGGTCGATCCCTCGTCGTCCAGCGGCGAGTACGTGTTGTAGTACCGGCTGCGGTCGGGGGGCTCCTGGCCCTCGACCTGGCAGCCCTCGTCGCCCGGCTTCCAGCCCTCCTTCCGCTTCGGCTTGGGCGGCTCCCGGAACGTGACGGTGCGACGGTCCTCGCTGACGTCGAACACACCGTGGAACGCCCGGTTCTTCCAGCCGAGGTCGGCGTCCTCGGCCCAGGTGAACTTCCCGGACCTGAAGGCGTAGACGCGGTAGGTCGTGCCGCTGATCTGCACGGTCTCGATCAGCGCGGTGCCGTCCATCTCCTGGAGATTTCCCTCGTGCGGCTGGGCGATGACGATGTTGTAGTCCGGCAGGCAGTAGGCGAGGTCGTCGAGCGCCAGCTTGACCCGCTTCTCCTTGTTCTTCTCGTTGTCGATCTTGTCGATGACGAAGTTGACCAGCCAGGAGTAGCCCCAGGCGGCGGTGTTGCCGAGCACCCCGCTGCCCGGCACCTTGACCGAGGAATTCGACTCCCGGGGCTCGAAGCACAGGTCGGGCAGCGCGTTCGGGGTGCTGCCGGGAGGCAGCTCGACGGACTTGCGGACCGGCTCGTCGAGCGTCGGTCCGAGGCGTTCGCCGGCTCCGTCGTCGGCTGGCACACCGGAGTCGGCGCCGCTCGGCTTCTCCGCCCGAGCGGTGTCGACATCGTTGTCATCGGAACAGTCGACACCCCCGAATCCCGCCGGGCCGATGCGGCAGACCTGCGCATGGACCGTACGGGAGAGCGAACCGCCGATGCTGGTCGCGACGATCGCACCGACCACGGCGACCACCACGGCGATCAGGGCCAGGTACTCGATGGCGGTCTGCCCGCTGCTCGCGCGCACACCCAGGCGTATCCGGTCGCTGCGTTTCACGCGTCACCTCGTCCTCACCGCTGTATCACCGGGCCGCACGCCCGCCGGGAACGAAGGTAGCGACGCCTCTGTGGGCAGGGGTAGGGTCCGGGGGCCCTGTCGAGGGGCCCAAACAGCCGCAATGGAGGGCCCTGCGGACACCACCAGTCCAGGAGCGCGCCCGGTGCGAGCGTGGCCGACGGCGTACGTGGGCCGCACATGCCCCCCGGGTGTCCTGCAGCGGCCGAACGCCTCGCCTCACCCTCCGTACGTGCGCAGCAGCTCGATCATGTGACGGAGCTTCGGAACGGCGTCATCGCCGACCTTGTCCTTGTCGTTGAAGTGCATCAACTCGTTCCGGACCGCACGCAGCTCATCGAGGTGGGCCGTGAAGGACTTGCGGTCCAGCGGCCAGCCGAGCTTGTCCCACTGATCCTGATTGCTCAGCACCCGTAGATAGTCGCCGTAGGTCAACTGACCGAAGGAGGTGAGTCCGCGGAGTCCTTCCGGATCGCAGAGCTTGATCACTTCCTCAAGGTCGAGGCATTCCGAGATGATCCGGCGCAGTTGCCGGTCGAGATCGCCGATGAGTAGGAACGGCCGGGCCGTGGCACCGTATTCGGCTGCCACGTCGGCGATCGTGATGATCCCGGCGATCTGGTTCGTCTGGTCCCGCACCAGGAGGAAGCCGTGCTGCTCCAAATGCGGAATGACATCGATCAGGTGATCGGCATAGCTGACGGCGTGGGCCTTGGTGATGGCCCGGGAGAATGGAGCGCTTCTGTCCGTGTGACGGGCCAGGGCAACGGATTCCCAGGTGACGGCCCCCTGGAGGTTCCGCGTTCCGTTCAGGACGGGCAGCTGTGAGTACCCGTTGAGCTGCATTTTGGTGAAGACTTCCTCGAAGCTCGCCGATGAAGTCACCGACACCACTCCCCGGAGCGCCGAGGGCAGGTTGCCGACTGTCTGGCCCTGGATCGGCTCGCCCTTGTCCTCGTCGTCGGAGGGCCCTGGCGCACGGATCGTCCTTGGCGTCTCCTTCTCCGTCGTCGCCTCCTGCTCGGGCGCTTCCTTCTCTTCCTCGACGTCCTCGGGGTCTGCGGATGGCCCTGTCAAGGTGACACGGTCGTCGATCCCAACAGCTGCGAAGTCGGGCATAGTGGACAGGCCGTGGTTGGCTAGTTCGGCGGCTATCTGCTCGCTGACCAGGTAGCCGCGCCGGGACGCTTCCCACCAGCCCAGCAGGTCGCGGACGGTGAGGGTGACGGGAGTGCCGGCGTCGGCCTGCTTCCGGGCATCCTTCAGCAGGGCGTGCCGCGCCGCGGAGCTGTCCCCCGCAGGGCTGCCTGGAAGAGGCGGCTCCGCCACCGAGTCCAGGAGCTCCTGTCTGGGAACGTCCAGCAGGGTGCCGTCCTCCAGTTCCCAGGCGGTCCATCCGTCGTAGGGGCCACGCCCGGTGGCTGCCGCGGCCGCGGTGGAAGGGGACTTGAACCGGCGTCCGTCCCTGAGCTCGATCCTGCCGTCCGCGGTCACGTGGGCGATGTGCACCTCCCCAGATCGCCTACGCCGGAAAGCGAGCTGTGCGCCTGCCTTCAGCAACCCGGCGGCGACCAGGTCGGCGACCAGGACCCGTCGCCCTTCGAACAGATAGGAGGCCCGTCCCGGAGGTTCTTCCGTACCGTCGCCCAGCGCGGAATCGGTCATCAGCGTTTCCTCCCGTTTCGGTCTTGCCTCTATACGGCCCGATCATCTCAGAGATGAGCTCCGCGCCGCCGTCCAATTCAGCGTTCCGGAGGGGACTTGGTCGCACGGGGCCACCCCTGCGTTACGATCCGCCCGCGCCCCAGGCTTACATCTGCGGTAAGGGCGACGCCATTGCGCTGTCCGCGATTTCCTGCAGCCTGATGAGCGGCAACTCGCGCCAGGCTGAGATGAAGACGGTGGGCGTCGGCCCTTGCTCCCCGACGCCCACCTGTCTCGCCGCCGACGGCGGCGTCCGCGTACGGTCGGCTTGGTGGAACACGTCAGCCCGTACTCGCCTGCAGTTTCGCGGTTCCAGCAGCGGCCGGCCCGGCAGCGGCATCGACGAACTGCATCTGGATGCCGAGGCGCCGGGGCGATTTTGTAGGCGGCCGCCCTGATTGGTCCGCGAAGAACCGCGGTGCGGGCGCTAACAGTCAAGTGTCAATAGCGGGGCAACTTCTCGCTTCCTTACAAGGCCCCAAGATCGACCATGGTGGAGAAAGACGCAGTGGTCTTCACCTTGCCGGTGAACATCTCGCTGTCTCTGTAAGCCTTGGTGGCGGGATCGAGAACGTAGGTGTAGACGACGGGGATCCCGGTGGCGGCCTGCTCGATCCGCCAGTAGAAGGGGACGCCGGCCTTGGCGTACTGGTCCACCTTCACGATCCGGTCGGTGGTCTCCGAGCCGGGCGATACGACCTCGACGACCAGGAGTACGTGCTCCGGGCGGGTGGGTGTGAGGTCAATGCTCTCCGCCCGGTAGACGGTGACGTCCGGGCGGCGGTTGGTGAGCGGAACGTCCTGCAGGCGGACGTCGAAGTCCGTGTCGGCGTTCCAGTCCGGGCCCGCGGCGGCGTCCAGGGCGTTGGCCAGGATGCGGGCCAGCCGGTTGTGGCGCTTGGAGGCGCTCCGGCTCACGACGACCATTCCGTGCACGATCTCGATGCCCGCACACTACTCCTCGGACCAGGAGTCATACTCCTCCGCGCTGATCTGCGTGTGCATCCACGCGGGGGCCACCATCTCGGCGGTCACGGTATGCCTCCTTCGAGGTGCTTCCGCAGTGTCAGCGCTGCTGGACTCAGCGTACTGCCCTGCGATGTCGGGGCGCTCGACTTCGGAAGCGCTCGGGTGTCCTGGAGGTGGGACAGGACCGTTCTCCTCAACATCGGGTATGCGAGCTGCCACTGCTGCTAGAAGCAACTCCCCTGCGGTCAGGGAGCCCTCTTGGCTGACTGGTTCCATCCGCAGCAGGGAGAGCGTCCACTTCAGGCGCGCCAGATCGGTCATCCCATGCACGGCTTCGATGATGGTCAGCGCAGACACGAGGACGGGAACTCGGGCCTGCCGGGATACCTCGATGCGAGCAGCCATCCTGCCGTCGTTGCGCAGGGGCAGGGAGAGCGCCTCGGAGTCGGGCACGAGAGAGTGGCTGGGTGCTCCGCTAAGTGGCGGACTGCTCGGCGTTCTTGTCTCCGAACAACTCGCGTCGGATGGCTTCGATCTCCTGCTCGGTGAGCGCGCCGTGTACTTCCTCGTGGGCCGTCACGATCCTCGGCCAGCTCGTCCATCGCATGCGGCGTTCCCGGTTTGAATACAAACGTTCGGAAGTGATCAATTTAGGTCTTTGGTGACGTTGCGCCATCAAGGCCCGTACTATCTTAGGGTGGTTATCGATAGCGGGACACCTCAAGATGCGCCAGTACCACGTCTCATTCAGGTCGGTCCGGAGTTGGCAGAGATTTTGCTGTCCCGAGCCGTGGTCAATCGCCGCTTGGACTGGGGGCAAGTAGACTTCTTGGCTGATTCGATCATCCGCGGGGAGTGGCAGTTAACACACCAAGGAATTGCGCTTGACGGGCCGCTTGATACAGGATGCCTACTCGATGGTCAGCACCGCTTGAATGCCATCATTAAGGCCGGGGTTTCGGTGTGGATCTACGTTTTCGAGGGGCTCCTCAAAAGCGCTTTCCCTGTCCTTGACACAGGAAAGCGGCGCAGTGGTGTGGACACACTTTCCTCTACTGGTGAAAAATATCTCCCCTTGCTTCACTCGACTATTCGTCACGTTCTTCTCTTCAAGAACATGCCGGACTTGTCGTGGAGTGGTAATAGGGCCCGCATTGCGAACGGTCGCATTCTGGCGGCATACACTGAAGACAGTGACATGTATCGAGAAGCTGTGGCCACGGGCCGCACCCTTTCCAAGCATGTATTTGCGAGTCAAACCGGCGCGGCAGTGGGGTACTTTGTCACGACCGAGGCGGCTCCCGCAGTGAAGGTGGAAAGCTGGATCGACGGATTGACCTCAGGTGCGAACTTGGAGGTTGGAGACCCGCGGCTCACCCTGACTAAGGTCCCCCATGCGAAGGGAAGAGGTCGCAAGCGTCGATACACCATGCGGGAGCAAGTGGCTATCTATATCAAGGCATGGAACGCCTGGGTGCAGGAAGAAAAAATCGAGAACTTGCGCTTTAGGAAAACGGAGAAAATGCCAATTCCTATAGAGGTGAAGTTTGACCGGTGAATCGATAGTGGGCGCTAGGGGGAGTCGATACCGCCGCGGATCAGCACGTTTCCCGAATCGTTAATCACAACCACTGGCCTTTCCAGAGATTTAGCGATGCGTTCAATGAAATCACGTGACAAGAACGCTTCACTGCCCTCCGGGTGTCGTGCAGTAATGTGCACCTCGGTATTTTCCCACGAAGACTCGATCACCTGCCATCCAATCTTCGCAAATGATGCCAAGATGAACTCATCCTCGCTAATGCGCCGGCTGCGTGACAGTTTCTCCTCCGCTTGATTTGTCTTTCCTTCTAGGTTCGTCCCACGATACTCTTGTTTGCGAACCAGTAGTAGGATCTCTTCAAGCATCTCTGCATCAGACCGCTCGATCGAATGCTGCGTACCCTCCAGTAGGGGCGCTCTGCAGGCATCCAGGAGAGCCTGTTCCAATTCCGGCCAGCTTCGTGTGAATGCCCGTTCCAGGCGGTCTTCTGCCACCATTCGACCCGCTGACGCCCTGTTTATGTCGCCAATCAACTTCCGGACGTCGTCCCGACTTTCGCCTACGGTTGCCTGAAACTTGGAGAGGGGGCCGGTTAGGTCTGCAATCTTCATGTTGATTAGAAATGGAGCAACATGTGCAATTTTGAATTGCTTCGCAAGAGATCCGGCCTCGAAATTGATCCACCGTGATGCTTCGTTCTCTGGGGTTACGCAGATGATTCCGAAGTCTGTCGCGGCAAGTTCATGAGTAATCTCCTCGATCCCTTTTCCGCCTTTGGCGATGTCCTGACTCGAGACCCATGGGTCAATCTCCTGGATGACGTCCGGAATCCAGTCCTTTAGCGCCTCAGCTACTTTTCTGGAGCGCTCTCCGGACCAACTCAGGAACACCTTCATGATGGTTTATCCTCTCCGAGGTTTCGTTGTCAATGGCCTGCGTTCTTATTAGGGTCGGCTCGATTTCAACAATTCTTCTTGCTCGGCTTTCAGGGTGATGTACGACTCGCGTACGTACGACAGGAAGCCGCTTCCCGGGTGACGGATCAGCGTAGAGTCGTTAACAGCAGTAGTGCCCCAGTCCGCCAACAGTGCATCGTAGGTTGCTGCATGGGCACAGAAGTCAAGCACCACTGCCGGCATCTCTCTTTCGATAATGAGATCTCCACGCGCGGTGACGATTTCCCTTATCTGTTGAGCCCTTGGGGCAAAGACCGTCTTAACCCACACGTGCCATCGAATCGAAACCGATTCCGTCAGTGAACCCTCTGGTGGTTCTACCGAATTGGGCAGAAAATATGCTTTCCGGTATTCTCTCCACGCCCGTTCGTTGGTCTCCGCCAAAACTAGAAGCGGGCCGTAAAGGTCTTTTAGCTGGCTACTCACCCAGTTGATCCGTTCCTTTCTGAGGGATCTGCGAACTTCTCCTCGATGATTCAGCCAGTACGCCATGATCGCGATTACGATACCGGCTCCAGCTGTCACGATTGATGTAATCATTTGCGTCCTCCATGGTGATGGTCCGCAAGATATCCAAATGGGGATGGCGTTAAACCTCCCCCGTCAATGGTGTTATTGTAATTTTATCTCCGGGTCTGAGGTCGGAGAGTGATGGCCGCGGGCGATAGTGAATCGCCCTCATGCGGCTGCGAAGCGTTGAAGCTGCTTCGGAATGCTGTTGCAGCAGTCTTGCTCTCGTTGAAGCTCGAAGCAGCCAACGCCAGGGCAGCCCCGCATGGAAGGGGTTCACCGCTGTGCGATTCCGCCCTGCTGCGGAAATGGAGGACACTGCCGAGCAGCTCGCCGCCCAGCTGAACGGACCTGCGCCTGACCGTCCTGCCGTGCACGAAAGGTACGGACTCGCTGGATCCGATCCCGAGGGCTATGAAGCGGGCGAGCCACGCCTGGCTCATGGTCCTTTGCTGGAGCGCCTCGGACTCGAACGGCGGGCGTTCGAAATGAGCGAGTCGGACGCTCTGCCCTGGAGCGTGCATGGGGCCAGTGGGCATCGGGAGATGGGGGAGCACTGGGGGAGCTGTACGCCCCGGTGGGCCTAGACCGAGAGGGGAGCCCTTGCCCTTCTGTCGAGGCTTCTGGTGTTGCGGTCAGCCGCTCTGGGCTCGCCGCCCCAGAGCGTGCAACGATGCCCGTATGAACCGGCTGGCTGGCGTGACCTCGCCCTATCTGCTTCAGCACGCTGACAACCCCGTCGACTGGTGGCCCTGGTCGCCCGAGGCGTTCGAGGAGGCCAGGAAGCGGGATGTGCCCGTGCTGCTCAGCGTCGGGTACGCCAGCTGCCACTGGTGCCACGTCATGGCGCACGAGTCGTTCGAGGACGAGACCGTGGCCGCCTACCTCAACGCGCACTTCGTGCCGGTGAAGGTCGACCGGGAGGAGCGGCCCGACGTCGACGCCGTCTATATGGAGGCCGTGCAGGCGGCCACCGGGCACGGTGGGTGGCCGATGACCGTCTTCCTTACGCCGGATGCCGAACCCTTCTACTTCGGGACCTACTTCCCGCCCGAGGCCCGGCACGGCTCGCCCTCCTTTCAGCAGGTGCTGGAAGGGGTCACCGCCGCCTGGACCGACCGCAGGGACGAGGTCGCTGAGGTGGCGGGGCGCATTGTCGCCGATCTGGCCGGGCGTTCCCTGGTCCATGGTGGGGACGGGGTGCCGGGGGAGTCGGAGATCGCTCAGGCGTTGCTCGGGCTGACCCGGGAGTACGACGAGCAGCACGGCGGGTTCGGGGGTGCGCCCAAGTTCCCGCCGGCCATGGCGGTGGAGTTCCTGCTGCGGCATTACGCCCGTACGGGAGCGGAAGGCGCCCTTCAGATGGCCGCCGACACCTGCTCGGCGATGGCCCGGGGCGGGATCTACGACCAGCTCGGCGGGGGCTTCGCGCGGTACTCCGTGGACCGGGAGTGGATCGTGCCGCACTTCGAGAAGATGCTCTACGACAATGCGCTGCTGTGCCGTGTGTACGCCCATCTCTGGCGCACCACCGGATCGGACGAGGCCCGGCGGATCGCCCTGGAGACCGCCGACTTCATGGTGCGGGAGCTGCGGACGGCCGAGGGCGGGTTCGCCTCGGCGCTGGACGCGGACAGTGAGGACGCGGACGGCAGGCATGTCGAGGGGGCGTTCTATGTGTGGACGCCCGCGCAGCTGCGGGAGGTGCTGGGGGAGGACGATGCCGCCTTCGCCGCCGCCTGGTTCGGGGTGACCGAGGACGGGAACTTCGAGGAGGGGGCCTCCGTGCTCCGGCTGCCGGGGGACGCCGGGCCCGTGGACGCCGCGCGGGTCGCGGACGTACGGGCCAGGCTGCTGGCCGCCCGTGAGGAGCGGCCGCGCCCGGGGCGGGACGACAAAGTTGTTGCCGCCTGGAACGGGCTTGCTATTGCCGCCCTTGCCGAGACCGGGGCCTACTTCGACCGGCCCGATCTTGTGGAGCGGGCCACCGAGGCCGCTGACTTGCTCGTGCGGGTGCATCTGGGCGAGGTGGCCCGGCTGGCCCGTACCTCCAAGGACGGGCGGGCCGGAGACAACGCCGGGGTGCTGGAGGACTACGGAGACGTCGCCGAGGGCTTCCTCGCGCTGGCGGCGGTGACCGGGGAGGGCGCCTGGCTGGAGTTCGCCGGGTTCCTGCTGGACATCGTGCTGGAGCAGTTCACGGGGGAGGGCGGGCAGTTGTACGACACCGCCCACGATGCCGAGCAGCTCATTCGGCGGCCTCAGGATCCCACCGACAGCGCCACCCCGTCCGGGTGGACCGCCGCCGCCGGTGCGCTGCTCTCGTACGCCGCGTACACCGGGTCCGAGGCCCACCGCACCGCCGCCGAGGGCGCGCTCGGTGTGGTGAAGGCCCTGGGTCCGCGCGTTCCCCGGTTCGTCGGCTGGGGCCTCGCCGTGGCCGAGGCGCTGCTGGACGGACCCCGTGAGGTGGCCGTGGCCGGGCCGGTCGGCGGGGAGCTGCACCGTACGGCGTTGCTGGGGCGGGCTCCGGGCGCGGTGGTCGCGGCCGGGGAGGGGCCGGGTGCGGGGGCCGAGTTCCCGCTGCTGGTGGACCGGCCGCTGGTGGGCGGAGAGCCGACCGCGTACGTCTGCCGCCACTTCGTGTGCGACGCGCCGACGACGGATGCGGGGGAGCTGGCCGTGAAGCTGGGCGGCCGGTAGCCGTACGGAGAGAGCGGAGGGGCCGGTCGCTGCCGCGGCCGGCCCCTCGTCCGTACGTCCTGCGTGTGCCCTATCCGTGCTGGTACGCCACCAGCGAGATGCCCACGTAGTGCGCGATGAACGCCGCCAGCGTCAGCGAGTGGAACACCTCGTGGAAGCCGAACCAGCGCGGCGACGGGTTCGGCTTCTTGATGCCGTAGATCACGCCGCCCGCGCTGTAGAGCAGTCCGCCGACGACGACGAGGACCAGGACCGCGATACCGCCGGTCCGCATGAAGTCGGGCAGGAAGAAGACCGCCGCCCAGCCCATCGCGATGTAGCACGGGGTGTAGAGCCAGCGCGGCGCGCCGACCCAGAACACCCGGAAGGCGATGCCCGCCGCCGCGGCCGCCCAGACCGCCCACAGCAGCGGCCGGGCGGTGGACTCGGGGAGCAGGAGGAGCGTCAGCGGGGTGTAGGTGCCCGCGATGATCAGGAAGATGTTCGCGTGGTCCAGACGGCGCAGCACCGCCTCGCCGCGCGGCCCCCAGGTGCCGCGGTGGTAGACCGCGCTGACGCCGAACAGCAGACAGGCGCTGAGGATGTAGACCCCGCAGGCGATCCGGCCCGTCGTGCTGTCGGTCAGGGCGATCAGGGTGATCCCGGCGATCACCACCGCGGGGAACATCCCGGCGTGCAGCCAGCCGCGCATCCGCGGTTTGACGGGGACGGGGTCGAGTACGACGGGGCCCGGGGTCGCGGCGCTAGCGGCGGCGTCAGTCATATCCGCATGCTACCTACGCCACCGTAGGTAGCGGATATGGGGCGCAAATGAGTGGCGATGCTCACGTGTGAGGCCCCCTGGACATATGGGCGGATCGGTCGGATGATCAAATGAGTGCAGTCGGCACCGGATGAGCGCCAGGGGAATTCGAAGGGTACGAAGCATCCGGGTCGCAGCCCCCACGGGGCCTCAGACAACTGACACCCTCAACTAGGAGCGATCGTGGCGCGCGACATCGCGGCTCCCCTCACTGTCCCCACCCACCACCAGGAGCTGATCTCCTGGGTCGACGAGATCGCAGCGATCACCCAGCCGGACCGGGTGGTCTGGTGCGACGGTTCCGAGGCCGAGTACGAGCGCCTGTGCGGGGAGCTCGTCGCCAAGGGCACGTTCACCAAGCTGGACGAGATCAAGCGGCCGAACTCGTACTACGCCGCGTCCGACCCGAGCGATGTCGCCCGCGTCGAGGACCGTACGTTCATCTGCTCCAAGGAGGAGAAGGACGCGGGCCCCACGAACCACTGGAAGGACCCCGCCGAGATGCGGGAGATCTTCACGGGTGAGAACGGTGTGTTCCGCGGGTCCATGCGCGGGCGCACCATGTACGTCGTGCCCTTCTGCATGGGCCCCGTCGGCTCGCCGCTCTCCGCGATCGGCGTCGAGATCACCGACTCCGCGTACGTCGCCGTCTCCATGCGCACCATGACCCGCATGGGCCAGGCCGTCCTGGACGAGCTGGGTACCGACGGCTTCTTCGTGAAGGCCGTCCACACGCTGGGAGCGCCGCTGGCCGAAGGCCAGGAGGACGTTCCGTGGCCCTGCAACACCACCAAGTACATCTCGCACTTCCCCGAGGACCGCGAGATCTGGTCGTACGGCTCCGGTTACGGCGGCAACGCCCTGCTCGGCAAGAAGTGTTACGCGCTGCGCATCGCGTCCGTCATGGCCCGCGACGAGGGCTGGCTCGCCGAGCACATGCTCATCCTGAAGCTCACGCCGCCGCGCGGTGAGTCCAAGTACGTCGCGGCCGCGTTCCCCTCCGCCTGTGGCAAGACCAACCTCGCCATGCTGGAGCCCACGATCTCCGGCTGGACCGTGGAGACCATCGGCGACGACATCGCCTGGATGCGGTTCGGCGAGGACGGCCGGCTCTACGCGATCAACCCCGAGGCCGGCTTCTTCGGCGTCGCGCCCGGCACCGGCGAGCACACCAACGCCAACGCCATGAAGACCATGTGGGGCAACTCCGTCTTCACCAACGTCGCGCTCACCGACGACGGCGACGTGTGGTGGGAGGGCATGACCGAGGAGGCGCCCGCGCACCTCACCGACTGGAAGGGCAACGACTGGACCCCCGAGTCCGGCACGCCCGCCGCCCACCCCAACGCCCGCTTCACCGTCCCGGCCGGACAGTGCCCGATCATCGCGCCCGAGTGGGAGGACCCCAAGGGCGTGCCGATCTCGGCGATCCTCTTCGGCGGCCGCCGCGCCTCCGCCGTCCCGCTGGTCACCGAGTCCTTCGACTGGCAGCACGGCGTCTTCCTCGGAGCCAACGTCGCCTCCGAGAAGACCGCCGCCGCCGAGGGCAAGGTCGGCGAGCTGCGCCGCGACCCGTTCGCCATGCTGCCGTTCTGCGGCTACAACATGGGCGACTACATGAACCACTGGGTGAAGGTCGGCGCGGACAAGGCCGACCAGTCGAAGCTGCCCAAGATCTACTACGTGAACTGGTTCCGCAAGAACGACGCGGGCAAGTTCGTCTGGCCCGGCTTCGGCGAGAACAGCCGCGTCCTCAAGTGGATCGTGGAGCGTCTGGAGGGCAAGGCCGAGGGCGTCGAGTCCCCGATCGGCATCCTGCCGGCCAAGGGCGCGCTCGACACCGAGGGCCTGGACCTCTCCGAGGCCGACCTCGACTTCCTCCTCACCGTCGACAAGAAGGTCTGGCGCGAGGAGGCCGCCCTGGTCCCCGAGCACCTCAACACCTTCGGCGACCACACGCCCAAGGAGCTGTGGGACGAGTACCACGCGCTCGTCGAGCGCCTGGGCTGAGCCGCCGCTCCTCCTGAACCCCGCGGCCGGGTCCATCGGACATCCGCCCTGACCTGTGGGGCCGAACGACCCGCCGCGGTAAGGGGCCTGTCGTCGCTCGTGGCCCGCAGCTCGTTGCTCGCAGCTCGTGGTGCGCAGCCGACAGCCCCGGGGCCGTCCCCGACCACGGACAGCCCCTCCGGCCCCCGGAACCCCCTCACGGTTCCGGGGGCCGTCTTCCTTCCGCTTCCGCGTCTACACCGTGCCGCCCCGGTCCTCCAGATACTTCGTGTGCGACCGCTGGCGCAGCTCCTCCGCCTCGCGCAGCCCATCCACCAGCCGCTGCGCCTCCGCGTGCAGCAGCGACAACTGCCGCTCCAGCTCCTCCTCCGGAGCCCGCCCGCCCGGCGCGAGCCGTGTCCACCACCGGGTCCGCAGATAGGTGTCGACGGACTCCGGAACGTCCCGGCGCACCGCCCGCGCCACCACATGCACGCCCTCCGGGTCGTCCGCCAGCGCCTCGGAGACCCAGCCCGGGGCCAGCAGCCCGTCCAGCAGACCGGTCAGCGCGGCGAGCCGCTCCGTCCCGCCGGGCGGCAGGTCCACCCGGTCCAGGTACGCCCGCAGGGTCGCGAGGTCGGCCCGCAGTTCGTCCAGCCGGGAGGAGGGCTCCTCGAACGCCGGGGCGGGCGGGCGGCGCGGCGGGGCGATCAGGGCGCCCGCCCCGTACAGCCCGCCGACGACCACCGGCCAGTACGCGCCCGCGAACCCGGCGAAGGTGAGGGCGAGCCCGCCGAGGGCCGCGGCGCTGCCGGTCAGATTCCGGGCCGACTCCAGATAGCCGGTCACCCGGGCCGCCACCACCGCCGTACCTGAGGCCAGGGACCTCTTCCCCGCCGGATCCCCGCCGGCAGCCGGCGACGGCCTGTTCCCCGCCCGGTGCCTACTGGTAGCCACGGATCTCCTCGAACGCCCCGTCCAGCGAGCCCGGGCCCTCCTTCTTCGTCCCGTCGAAGAGCCGGCCGCCGGTCAGTTCGGCGATCGCGTCCAGCTCCGAGCGGTCGGAGTCGCCGAACACGATCGGGAACACCGGGGTGACCTGCCGGGCGGCGGGCAGCGCCCGGTAGAACGACGTGAACTCCGCCGCCGACCGGCCCGCCGTGTTCTCGCCGTCCGTCATCAGCACGATGGAGGTGAACGCGGACTCGGTGTCCGGGCCCAGGTGGTCGTAGGCCGCGGCGAGCGAGGAGTAGATCGCCGTGTCCCCCTCGGCCGTCAGCGCCGCCGCGTCCGTCCGGATCGCCGCCGGGCCCGCCTTCGGGTCCGCCGGGTCGACGGTGTGCGTGCGGACCTGTTTGACGGTGGACCCGAACGGCAGCAGCGTGACCTGCTCGCGCTCGCGGAAGTCGCCGGTCAGCCCGTCCAGCGCGGACTTCAGCTGCGCCAGCCGCTCGCCCTTCATCGACCCGGAGGTGTCCAGCACGTACACGGTCCGTGAGGGCCGCCGCAGCCGGTGCTCGTACGAGGACAGCAGCCCGTCCGCGACCGACCGCGTACCGGGGAAGGGCAGTTCGCGGCGCTGCTCGGGCGAGAGCGGATCGGCGGGGCGCGCGGCGGCGACGACCGGGCGGCGCAGCGTCCGCGCGGTGATCTCCCGCTGCACCTCGGTGGACCGGAAGTGCTCGGTCAGCGTCCGCACGGCGTCGCGGGCCTCCGGCGTGGCCCCGCTCAGCGCGCTCAGCGGGTAGTCGGCGGTGACCACCCCGTCGCGCGGGCGGATCACGGTCAGCCCGGCGCCGCTGTCCCGGTTCAGCGACAGCAGCACCGACTCGTAGTTGATCAGCGCGTCCACGGTGGAGCGCCGGGCGTACGCGGAGGCCAGCCAGCCCGAGGAACCGGAGGTCAGCCGCTGCCCCGCGAAGAACTCCTTCAGCTTCGGCCCGGCCTTGCGGACATCGGCGTCGGTGAGCGCCGCCTGGGCGCCGGAGAGACCCGAGGCGATCGAGATCAGGGCGGAGAAACCTGAGTTGGAGCGGTTCGGGTCGGTCATCCCGTACGTCAGGTCACCGGCCGCGACCGCCTGGTGGACCTGCGCCCAGCTGACCGCATCGGCGTCCCAGCCGAGCCGCCGCACCGTCGCGGGCCGCACGCCGAGAGCGACGGGCGAGGCCATCAGCGGGGTCTCGGAGGCGATCCTGCGGGCGGCCTCCGGATCGAGCCGCAGATAGTCGTTGGACGACAGCCACACCGCGTCGAACGCGCCGTCCGCCTTCCCCGACGCCAGGCGCTCCACCGCGTCCAGCGTGCCCGCCCAGGTGGGCCGCACGGTGATCCCGGTCGCCTCGCGGGCCTTCTCCAACAGGGGTTCCATGTCGCTGAGTTCACTGGAGGCCAGGACCCGCACCGTGCCCGTGCGCGCCCGCCCGTCGTCGCCGCCCCGGCCGCTGTCCCGCCCGGCGTCCTTGTCCGTCGTACAGGCGGCGAGCGGGACGAGCAGGACCGCGGCCAGCAGGGGGAGCAGGGTGCGCCGGGCCGCCTGCGCGCGCCGGGCGGGAAGAGCCCTTCTCGGGCGTCGGTCGCTCATGACCGGCCCCCCTCCAGTGCCGAATCCGAGGTGCGGCTGCGGTCCAACCGGGCCCCGGCCTCCTGGAGTTCGGCGGTCAGCGACTGCACGGTGGCCGCCATGGTCTCGGTCGCCCGCGCCTTGTACGTGTCGATGGCGTCGAGCGTCGCGTAGATCTGCCCGAACGCCGTGCGCAGGGTCTCGACGCCGACCGCCGGTTCGGCCGCCAGGCGCTGGATCTCCCCGCTCTGCGTGGCGAGCATCTCCGCGTTCCCCCGGATCAGGTCCTCGGTGGTGGAGCGCAGCACCCGCACCTGCTCGGTCACCCTGCGCTGGTTCTCCAGCGCCGAGGACAGCATCACCGCGATCCGCAGCGCGGACACGGTGGTGGTGGCCGCCCGGTCGACGCCCTTGATCAGCTCCTCGTTGTTGCGCCGCACGACGTCCATCGCCAGATACCCCTGGGCGCAGACCGCGATCTGGGTCAGCAGGTCCTGGTGCTTCTGCCGTACGGGGAAGAGGACGTCGGCGCGCAGCGCGTCCGCCCGCGCCGGATCGCCCGCCGCCTCGGCCTCCGCGACGCGCCGCTCCACGACGCCGTCGAGGGCCTCGGTGAGGACCGCGTATTCCTGGAGTTTGCCCATGGAGCCCCAGAGATGGGTGCGCTCGGTGTGCAACGCGGCGTTGTCGCGCCGCAGTTCGTCCTGGCCGCTGCGGAGCGAGCGCACGATCCGGTCGAGGGTGCCCTTGGCGGAGGCGTACTTCGCGACGTGGTCGCGCAGCCCCCGCCCGCCCGGCAGCCGGGACAGCAGCCGGCGGGCCCCGCGCCTCGGGGCGTCGCGCGGATCGAGGTCCTCCACCGTGCGGCGCAGCTCGACCAGCGAGGCCCCCACACGGGCTGGGGCGTCGCCCTCGCCGGAGGCGAGCGAGCGGACGGTGCGGTCCAGCATCCGGTTGGACTGCTGGGCGGCGCTGCGGATGTCGCTCTGCCCGAGGGCGGTGATCTCACCGACCCGGGCGCCGAACTCCGGGGAGCGGGCGTCGAGTTCGGCGAGGCCGTCGACGTACTCCTCGGCGCGCCGGACCATGTCGGCCCGCACGGCCTCCTCGACCGGGACGAGCCCGGCGGCCTGCTCGGTGCGGATGGGGGCGACGGGTGCGGGCGGGGTGAGGACGAGAGGGGTGGTCGGCGGGTCGTAGGGCCTTCGGGGGTCCTGGGGGCCGGGGTTCTCGGGCCCTGCGTTCCGGGGCCCGGCGTTCTGGGGCATGGTGGAGGTCTCCTGACTGCGGGGAGCTGGGCCGGTTGCGGGCCGGGCGTCGTCAGCCGCGGGCCCGCCGTGCCATCGAGCGCAGCACCTCCGCGGTGGGCACGGGCGCCTGGCGTACGCCGGTCAGCCGCTGGTCGATGTAGGCGGTGTGATCCGCGGTCGCGGCGCCGAACTCGGCCGCCGCGCCCTGCGGCCGGAAGCCGTGCCGTACGGCCAGCTTCCGCAGCCCGGGGTCGGTGGACAGCAGCTCGCCGAGCTCGCGGCCGTGCGCGGTCAGCGGTACGAGGGTGTGGTCGCTGGAGACCGTGGTGTCCGGGTAGAGGACGACGAGGTCGCCGATCTCCTGCCGCTGACTGCTCATCAGGAGGGAGGCCACCTGCGACTCGTAGACCAGCACGAGCGGATTGCCGACCCCGCTGATGAAGTCCCGGAACGGCGCGTCGCTGCTGGTCTGTTGTGCGCCCTGCACCTGGACGAGCTTGCGCAGCAGCGGCGCCGTGCGCTCCACGGCCTTCGCATCCGCGGCGACCCGGCCGCCGTCGGCGACGTACGAGGCGGCGGCGAGGTAGAGGGCGCCGGAGTTGGAGGCGACGGGGTCGGTGCTGGTGATGAACACCGTGCCGCTCAACTCGGCATGCCCGGAAGCCCCCTTGAGCTGCTGCCAGGTCCGGTCGTCCTGCGCCGCCGCCAGGTAGGGGCCCATGAGCAGCGTGCCCTGCGTGGTGAACTTCGATCCGCCCTCGGACCGCAGCCGGGCGAGCCCGTTGTCGGCGAGGACCTCGGCCGCGTTGCGGTGGGCCACCACGACGAGCGGTGAGTAGAACGGCCGCAGCGGGCCGCCCAGGGCCTCGGCTCCCCGGCGCAGCTCGTCGGCCGGGGCCTTGGAGCCGGGGAAGGCGAAGTCGTGGCCCTTCAGGGGGAGTCGGTCCATGGCCCAGGACCCGGAGGTCTCCGTTTGGACGGTGAACCCCTTGGCGGCGAGGGCCTTCACGGTGTCGGGGTCGGCGAAGAACTCGGCCTTCTCCGACCCGATCACCCCGCGCACGGTCTTCGCGGCCGTGCCGCGGTCCCCGCTGTCACGGCCCAGGGCGACGGCGGCCGCCACACCGGCGATCAGCACGACCGCCAGGACGATTCCCACGATGCGTCTCACCCGCGCAGCGTGCTCGCGGAAACCCACATTCCGGGCCGAGTTGGGTGGACGGCAGATGAAGGGGCCATCCCAGAACGCAACGGCCGGTGTCCCGGAGGCCGTGGGCGGGCCGGACCCGGCGTCCGGTGCCGCTCGGGCCGTGGGCGGGTCGTGGCACCCGGTCCGCACGCCTGCGCGGCATGCGGACCGGGGCCGTCAGTGGGCGCCGACCAGCTGCCCGGAGGGGGCGGCGTCGGCGAGCGCGGCCAGGGCCGCGGTGTGGGCGTCCATCCGCTCGGCGGAGAGGATGGCGGCGGTCGTGTCGGCGCGGGACGCGGCCACCAGCAGGGCACGGCCCGCCAGCGCGTGGGCGCGCCGGTGGAGGTCCGCGGGGGCGGCGTCGGTCAGGCCCGCGTGCCGGGCGGGCGGGGCGCCGCGCAGCCGGGCCACCTGCTCGGCGATGCGGTCGCCCGCCGTGCCGAGGCCCAGTTCGTCGGTGACCGCGAGGAGGGCGGCCAGATGCCCGGCGAGCTGGATGTCCAGCTCTTCCTCGCGACTGCGGTGCGGAAAGTCCGCGTCGTCGGCCGGGGTGTGGACCGAGGGGCTGCGGATCGGCTCGTACATGGATGGCCTCCCGATGGTGCGTGGAACCATCCTACATTGGAATGAGTCTAAAGTTGTGCACGATCCGGAACTGTGGTCGCGCTACGGCTGTCCGTAACCGCCGGAAGCCGCCCAGGCGCGCTACGGCTGTCCGTAACCGTCGAGGAACGTGCCGATCCGGGTCACCGCGTCGGTCAGGTCCTCCACCGTCGGCAGCGTGACGATTCGGAAGTGATCGGGCTCGGGCCAGTTGAAGCCGGTGCCCTGCACGACCATGATCTTCTCGGCCCGCAGCAGGTCGAGCACCATCTGCCGGTCGTCCTTGATCTTGTAGACCTTGGGGTCGAGCCGGGGGAAGAGATACAGCGCCCCCTTCGGCTTCACGCAGGTCACCCCGGGGATTGAGGTCAGCAGGTCGTACGCCACATCCCGCTGCTCCAGGATCCGGCCGCCCGGCAGCACCAGGTCCTCGATCGACTGCCGGCCGCCGAGCGCGCTGGCCACCGCGTGCTGCGAGGGCATGTTGGCGCAGAGCCGCATGTTGGCGAGGATCGTCAGCCCCTCGATGTACGAGGTGGCGTGCGCCTTCGGGCCGCAGACGGCCATCCAGCCGGAGCGGTAGCCGGCCACCCGGTAGTTCTTGGAGAGCCCGTTGAAGGTCAGCACCATCAGATCCGGGGCCAGCGAGGCCGTCGGGGTGTGGGTCGCGCCGTCGTACAGGATGCGGTCGTAGATCTCGTCGGAGCAGACGATCAGATTGTGCCGCCGGGCGATCTCGGTGAGACCGCGCAGCATCTCGTCGTCGTACACCGCACCGGTCGGGTTGTTCGGGTTGATGATCACCAGGGCCTTGGTCCGGTCGGTGATCTTCCGCTCGATGTCCGCGAGGTCCGGCATCCAGTCGGCCTGCTCGTCGCACCGGTAGTGCACGGCCGTCCCGCCCGCCAGCGAGACCGAGGCGGTCCACAGCGGATAGTCGGGGGCCGGTACGAGCACCTCGTCGCCGTCGTCCAGCAGCGCCTGCATCGACATCTGGATCAGCTCGGAGACGCCGTTGCCCAGGTAGATGTCCTCGACGTCGAGGTCGATCCCCTTGGTCTGGTAGTGCTGCATCACCGCACGGCGCGCCGACAGCAGGCCCTTCGCGTCGCCGTAGCCGTGCGCGCCCGCGAGGTTGCGCAGGATGTCTTCCAGGATCTCCGGCGGGCACTCGAACCCGAACGCGGCGGGGTTGCCCGTGTTCAGCTTGAGGATGCGCTGACCGGCCGCTTCCAGCCGCATCGCCTCCTCCAGCACGGGGCCCCGGATCTCGTAGCAGACGTTGGAGAGCTTCGTGGACTGGATGACCTGCATGTCCGCGAGCTTACGGCCGCGTTTCGCGGGGTGCGCGGGGATCGCTCCCGCCGTACGCCCTCCGGGGCACGCTCCGGCCCCGGCCCGTCTTCCATCGCCATGCCCGCCACCGCCCCGGACCGTGGGATCGCCCGGTCGGGGCGGCGTCGCGGCTTGGAAAGGAGGTGTGGGCCGCCGGAACGGGTGAGATGCGCCACGCGGGCCACTCCGGCGGCACGGCATACGGCGGGCCTGCGGCGAGACCCGCGGCGGAAGGGTTCACTCCGGCAGCCGTCCGCCGGGGCGGTTACTCCGGCAGGCGGGTGTCCTCCGGGAGCCGGATGTCGAAATCGTCCGCCAGGACCCGCAGCGCCTCGTCGCCGTCCTTCAGCTGCCGCTCCCGGACCGTGCCGTCGTCGGCCGTCTCCACCAGGTCGAGCCCGGACAGCGCGAGGTGCGAGCCGATCCGGGTGCGCTGCGCGTACACCGCCTGCCGGAACGGCGAGCGCGGGTGCGTGGCGATGAACCAGTTGATCACCTCGTAGTCCGGCTTCTCGTACGGATCCAGGGTGAAGGTGTACTGCGGCTCCCACGACCCGCCCTGGTCGGTCTGGAGCTCCCACAGCGGCAGCGGACCGTGGTGCGGCGCGTGGACCAGGCGGTGGCGGCGCGGCGCGTCGAACAGCTCGGCGCCCTCCACCAGCTCGATCGGCTCCAGCAGCGCCCCGACCGTCCCGAATCCGACGTCCGCCAGATACGGGTGCGGCTCGCCCGCCACGTCCACCCGCATCAGCATGTGCGTACGGGGCCGGATGTCGCCCGGCGCCGCGCCCAGCACCACCCGGGCCGTCAGCGGTGTCACGGCGAAGCCGATCTGCCGGAGCGCGGTGGAGAAGAGGGTGTTCTGCTCGTAGCAGTACCCGCCGCGCCCGCCGCGTACGAGTTTCGCCTCCAGGTCGTCGAGCGCCAGCGACGGCGCGGAGCCGAGGACGGCCTCCAGGTTCTCGAACGGGATGCCGAGCAGGTGCGCGCGGTGCAGGGACCGCAGCACCTCCAGCGTGGGGCGGGGCTCCCCGGTCCAGCCGATGCGGGCGAAGTACGCGTCGAGGTCGAGTGTCATACGCCGACCGTACGCAGCCGGGGCTCGGGTGCGCCTCCGGCTGCGGACCGACATGTGCGGCCGGAGGGCCTCGGTCCCGGGACCGAGACCCTCCGGCCGGGCTCCGGGCCGGAGGCACCGGGCGGGGGATGCGGCGCGGCATACGGCAGGGCAGGCGGCTCAGATCTTGCTCAACTCCGGTGAGAGCCGGGCAGGCCGGGGAAGGGTGGGCCCATGAGCCTGTTCCGGAAGCCCCAGCCCCTCGCCGTACTCGTCCTCCACGACGCACCCGAAGTCGTCGCCGGGATCCGGCATGCGCTGGAGACCGCCACGGACGCCGAGCGCCCCGGCCTGGAGCGCGCCCTCGCCCTGGCCGAGGAATCCGCCGGGCGCCCGGACGCGGAGCTGCGCGGCCGGTGGGTGCGGCAGCACCTCGACGCCGCCGGGCACGAGGGCCCGGCGGACTCCGTGGCGGCCATCAAGATCCTGCGCGAGGCCGAACCCGGTCTGACGCTGCTCCAGGCGGTGACGTACGCGAAGGAGGCCGCGGCGGCGGACGCCTGACGCAGGGTGTATGACGCCTGACGCACGTCCGGGTGTCAGATCCCGTTCATCGAGCCCGCCGACGCGATCAGCAGAGCCGTGTCGACGCCCTGCTCCTGGGCGGTACGGAGCAGCGCCGCGTCCCCCGCCTCCGCCACGGCCGCGCTGGTGGGGTCGTCGGGCAGCGGGCCGCCCGCGTACGCCGCCGTTGAGGGGGCCATCGCCGCGAGCCAGCCGGCCACCAGCGCGCCGAACTCCTTCTCGTCGACCCCCGAGTCCGCGACCAGAGCGGCCGCGTGCCGGGCCCCGGCGAACATGGCGTTCATCGCGCTGAGCAGCGCCACGTCGTGGAGTGCGGCGAATCCGGGGTCGGCGCCCACGTACCGGGTGGCGACGGGAACGGACAGCACCTCCTGGTGGGCGTCGAAGACCTCGCGCGTACCGCTGTAGAAGACATAGCCGCCGGCCTCCGGCACGCCGATCATCGGCGGAACGGCCATGATTCCGCCGTCCAGGAAGCGGGCGCCGCGTCCGTTCGCCCAGACCGCGCGGGTGCGCGACTCGGCGGGGGTGGAGGTGGTGAGGTCGACCAGGTCCTTGCCGGTGAGGTCGGCGTCGGCCAGCGCCTCGCGGACCGAGGCGTCGTCCAGGAGGCAGGTGACGACGAGCGGGCTCGCGGCCACCGCCTCGGCCGCCGTGGCGGCCACCCGCGCTCCGGCGGCGGCGAGTTCGGCGCTCCGGCCGGGGCTGCGGTTCCAGACGGTCAGCGGGTGCCCGGCGGCGAGCCAGGTACGGGCGAGCGCGGCGCCCATCGCGCCGAGGCCGAGCAGGGTGAGAGGGGTGGGCGGTGCGGAAGCAGAGGTGTTGTCGGACATGCCGATTAGGCTGGTCGACGGCGCCGGAGGCGACAAGTACGCACTATGGAGTGGGTGGTTACCTCGTGGTCAGTGACCAGGTGGGGGAGGGGCGGGCGATGACACGGATCGTGCGGAGGCCGGGGGCCTTCGTCTGCGGGATCGACGCGGCGATGGACGTGATCGGCGGCAAGTGGAAGGTGCTCATCCTGTGGGCGCTGAACGAGCGGACCTGCCGCTTCGGCGAGCTGCGCCGGGCCGTGCCCGGGGTGACCGAGAAGGTCCTCAGTTCCCACCTCAGGGAGCTGGAGGACGACGGCATCGTGCACCGCGAGGTGTATGCCGAGGTGCCGCCGCGCGTGGAGTATTCGCTCACCCCGCTCGGCCTCTCGCTGAACGCGGCGCTGGAGCCGCTGGGGCAGTGGGGGCGCGATCACATCTGTCGCGGTGTGGACGAGGTCGGCGCCGTGGCCGGAATCGACCCCTTGTGATGGCCTGACATCTGCGCCAACATGCGCATGTCAAAAGCCGGAAGATCTCCGGCCCTTGGCATCACTGGAGGTACCCCCCACATGAACAAGCCTCTCGTCGGTGCGTTTCTTGCTGCCCTGCTTCTGGGAGCGGGTGCCGCGCCTGTCGTCGCGGCCGAACCCGCCGGGAACGCGAGCGAGGTTTCGGCCGAAGCCGCACCGCAGGCAAGCGAAGCCACCCCCGCGGCGAAGGCCGTGACCTTCGCCGGGACCGTCGCACTCAGCAACTGTTCGGGCTCCGTCGTCCGTTCACCCGACGCCGAGCCCAACGACCCCGCCCTCGTGCTCTCCAACGGGCACTGCCTGGAGTCCGGCTTCCCGGGCCCCGGCGAGGTCGTCGTCGACCAGCCGTCCTCGCGGACGTTCACCCTGCTCAACGCCTCGGGCGGCGGTGTCGGCACCCTGAAGGCGAGCAAGATCGCGTACGGCACGATGACCGACACCGATCTCTCGCTCTACGAACTCACCAGCACCTACCAGCAGATCGAGGACAGCCACGGCATCCAGGCGCTGGAGCTGGAGACCGCCCACCCGACGGCGGGCACCGCCATCACGGTCGCCTCCGGCTACTGGAAGCGCACCTACAGCTGCGACATCGACGGCTTCGTCCACCAGCTCAAGGAGGGCCGGTGGACCTGGAAGGACTCGGTCCGCTACACCCCGGAGTGCCAGACCATCGGCGGTACGTCCGGCTCGCCGGTGATCGACGACGCCACCGGCAAGGTGGTCGCCGTCAACAACACCGGTAACGAGAGCGGCCAGGAGTGCACGGACAACAACCCGTGCGAGGTCGACGAGAACGGCGAGGTGACCGTCCGAGAGGGCATCAACTACGCCCAGCAGACCTACAACATGGTTCCGTGCATCGGGGTCGGCAGCAAGATCGACCTGGACGCCGAGGGCTGCGCGCTGCCCAAGCCGTAGCGATCGTCGTACGTGATCCCGGGCGCGCGCCGGGCGGTCCTGACCTTCCTCAGGGCCGCCGGGCGCGCGCCGCCTCGATTCCGTCCAGCAGCACCCCGAGCCCCACCCGGAACGTCTCCCGCGCCTCCCGTTCCGGATACGGCGACGTGTCGTGCCCGCCGCCTTCAGGGTGCGGCTCCGGCGTCCCGTCCCGCTCCAGCCCGATCACCGCGGGAAAGCGTTCCGCGAAGTCCGGGACCAGCTCCGTCAGGGCCGCCGAGCGCGCCGCCCACCACTCCTCGTCGGAGCTCCCGGTCGCCGCCGCGGCCCGTCGGGCGTCCGCCACCGTCCGTGCCGAGCCCCGCACCAGCGGGAACAGCGTCCCCACCAGCCGCCGCACCGTCCGCGCCTCCAGCCCGGTCGCCCCGAGCAGCCGGACGAGCGTGTCCAGGTTCGCGTACTCGTGCGGCCCCAGCACCGGCCGGGCCTGCGAGACCTGGAGCACCCAGGGGTGGCGCACGTAGAACTCCAGCACCTCCCCGGCCCACGCGGTGAGCGGTGCCCGCCAGTCGTCCGACTCCGGGTAGGCGGAGGGGAGTTCGGCGTGGACCGCGTCGTACATCAGGTCCAGCAGCTCGCTCTTGCCCGGGACGTGGGTGTACAGCGCCATCGCGGTCCGGCCCAGCCGGTCGCCGACCGCCCGCATCGACAGGGCCTCCATGCCCTCCTCGTCCGCGACCGCGACGGCCGCCGCCACGATGGCGTCCACGCTCAGCCGGGGCTTGGGCCCGGGGCCGCCGCGCGGCGGGGCGGCGACCTCCGCGCGCCAGAGCAGGGAGAGGGAGCGGCGGGCATCGCCCTGCCCGGCAAAGACCACCACTTGCGACTCCTTACGCCATAAAGTAACTTCGGCCGGGTAATTCTTTACGACGTAAAGGTATCAGGAGAGGGGCGTCGGACCATGGGCCAGGCCATGCCGGTCAGCTATGTGCGGGTCACCGGAGTCGAGCGGATCACCCCGCGCACCGCCAGGGTCGCCTTCACCGGGGACGCGCTGCCCCGCCTGCTGGAGGACCGCCCCGACCAGCAGATGAAGCTGTGCCTGCCGCGCGAGGGGCGGAGCGTGCGGGAGGGGCTGCTGCCGGAGCGGGACGCCGACGACCCGTACGGCATGCGCTGGTACGAGGCGTTCCTCGCGATCCCGGAGGCGCAGCGGCCCTGGATGCGCGGCTTCACCGTCCGCTCCTACGACCGCGAACGCAACGTGATGGCCGTCGACTTCGTGCTGCACGGCGACGGCGGCCCCGCCTCCCGCTGGGGTGCGGCGGCCCGGGTCGGCGACGTCCTCGGCATGGTCGGCCCGTCCTCGCTCTACGCCCGCCCGCTGCCCGCCGCCCGGCGGATGCTGCTCGCCGGGGACGAATCCGCGCTCCCGGCCATCGCCACCGTGCTGGCGGCGCTGCCGGCCGGGACCAGGGCTGTCGTGTACGCCGAGGTCGCGGACGCGGCGGAGGAGCGGGAGCTGCCGTCCGCCGCCGGAGGGGCCGAGATCCGCTGGGTGCACCGGGACCGGGGCGGCTCGCTGGTGGAAGCCGTACGGGAGGCCGGAGCGGACCTCCGCGGAGTGGACGCGGCCTGGGTGGCGGGCGAGGCCTCCGCCGTCCGGGCGCTCCGCCGCCACCTGGTCGAGGACCGTCGACTTCCCAAGGCGGTCGTCGAGTTCAGCGGCTACTGGCGGCGCGCGCTCACCCAGGACGACGCCCCCACCAAGGAGGACCTCGCCTGGGCGGCCGAGCGCGCGGCCGACGCTTCGTAGGGAACCCGGGGCGGCGGACGCTTCCCCGTGCGTCCTCAGGCGGCCCCGGCTCCCCTGACCGCCCTGCCCGCCAGCACCGAGGTCCGCCTGCCGTCCTCGATGACGAACCGGCCGTCGATCAGCACATGCGGGATGCCGACCGGGAGCGCACGCGGCTCCTCGAACGTGGAGCCCGCCGCCACCGCCTCCGGGTCGAACAGCACCAGATCCGCGCGGTACCCCTCGCGCACCAGGCCCCGGTCCGCGAGCCGCAGCCGGGCGGCCGGGCGCGAGGTCAGATGGGCGACGCACTCCTCCAGCGAGAGGATGCCCAACTCTCGTGCGTACCGGCCCAGATACTGCGGGAACGTGCCGTACGCCCTCGGGTGCGGCTTGTCGCCCTGGAGGATGCCGTCGCTGCCGCCGGTGTGCACCGGGTGGCGCATGATCTGCTGAACGTTCTCCTCGTGGCCCACATGCTGGAGGATCGTCGTCCCGAGCCGGTCCTCGGCGAGCAGCCGCCGTGCGGTCACCCAGGGCTCCTCGCCCCGCGCCGCCGCCGACTCCGCCACCGTACGGCCCACGTACTCCGCCAGATGCGGCGCGCTCACGCCGCTGATCTCGATGGTGTCCCACTCGATCGGCACCCCGTGGCAGCCGTCCGAGCCCAGCACCTCCAGGTGGTGCCGGATCTTCTCCGCGCTCGAAGGGTCCGCGAGCCGGGTGAGGATCGACTCCGGTCCGCCCTCGCTCGCCCAACTCGGCAGCATCGCCACCAGTGTTGTGCAGCCGGGGGTGTACGGGTAGGTGTCGAGCGAGATGTCGGCCCCGGCGGCGAGCGCTCCGTCGAGCAGGGCCAGCAGATCGGGCGCCTTGCCCTTGTTCACGCCGAAGTTCATGGTGGCGTGGGCGAGATGGAGGGCGCAGCCGGCGTTCCGGGTGAGCCGCACCATCTCCTCGTACGCGGCCAGCGCGCCGGCTCCGTAACTGCGGTGGTGCGGGCAGTAGTAGCCGCCGTGGCGGGCCACCACCCTGCACAGCTCGGTGAGTTCGGAGTCGTCCGCGTACATCCCGGGGGTGTAGGTCAGCCCGGACGACATGCCGACCGCGCCCTCCCGCATGCCCTGGTCCACCAGCTCCTTCATCCGGGCCAGTTCGGCGTCGGTGGCGGGCCGGTCGTCCCAGCCCACCGCGTACATCCGGACCGTGCCCTGCGGGATGAGATAGGCGGCGTTGACGGCGATGCCCTGACCGCCGAAGTTGCGGTCGAGGCGGTCCAGATAGCCGCCGACCGTGCGCCAGTCGAAGTCGATGTCGGAGCCGTCGCCGTTCCAGCCGGTGATGGAACGGCGGACCTCGGCGAGCGTCCGGTCGTCGGCCGGGGCGTACGACAGGCCGTCCTGGCCCAGGACTTCGAGGGTGACGCCCTGCGCCGCCTTCGCGCTGTGGTCCGGGTCGCGCAGCAGCGCCAGATCGCTGTGGGCGTGCATGTCGATGAAGCCGGGGGCGAGCGCGAGGCCGTCCGCGTCCACGGTGCGGGTGGCGGTGGGGCGGGGGCCGGGGGAGCCCTCGGGGTGGATCTCGGCTATGCGGCCGCCGTCGAGGGCCACGTCGGCGCGGTAGGCGGGCTCGCCGGTGCCGTCGACGACGAGCGCGTCACGCAGGACCAGGTCCATGGTCACCTTTCCGATCGGGAGGGGCGGGGCGGGCGGGGTCCGGGCCTCTGGAAGGTCCGGGCCTCTAGAAGAACGTGCGGATGTAGTCGGTGACCGTGCCGTCCGCCGTGACCAGCGGGATCAGCTGCCACTTGTCGAAGCTGGTGCAGGGGTGCGAGAGGCCCATGCCGACCCAGTCGCCCACCTCCAGCTCCGCGCCCGCCTCCGTGCGCACCCAGGTGTGCTGGTCGGAGAGACCGGTGACCGTGACCCCGGTGGCGGGCCGGACCGAGCCGTCCCGGCCGGAGCGGACCACCTGGGCCTCGGGCAGATCGAGGTCGTACGCCGCGTCCCGCTTGCCCGCGTTCAGGAACGCCTGCTCGCCGGAGGGGCGGGAGACGACCTGCGCCCAGAGCCGGAAGGCGGGCTCCAGCGCGCCTTCCTCGGGGACGCGGTTGAACGGGGTGAGGTGCTTGTAGTGCCCGTCGTCGTGCGAGACGTACGCGCCGGAGCGCAGCAACTTCACCACGGGCAGGCTCAGTTCGGGGATCTCGGCGAAGGCGTCCGCGACCGCGTCGAACCAGGCGCTGCCGCCCGCGCTGATCACGATCTCCTCGGCGCCCGCGAACCTCTTCCCGCCGTCGAAGGAGGCCGCGAGCCCGACGAGCCGCCGCAGCCACGCCCGTACCCGCTCCGGGTCGGCGTCCGGCACCTCGCCCTCGTACCCGGCGACGCCCACCAGGCGCAGCGACCCGGCCGCCGCCACCGCGTCGGCCACCGCGACGCAGTCGGCCTCCGTGCGGGCACCGGTGCGCGCGCCCTCGCCCGCGCCCAGCTCCACGACCACGTCGACCGGGCGGGTGGCGCCCGCCGAGCTCAGGGCCGCCTCCATCAGCTCGACGCCGCGCACGGAGTCGACGTAACAGACGAAGCGGAACTCCGGGTCGGCCGTCATCTCGCCGGCCAGCCAGCGCAGAGCGACCGCGTCGACCAGCTCGTTGGCGAGGAAGATCCGCCCGATCCCGTACGCCCGGTAGACCCGCGCCTGGTGCGGCACGGCGGCCGTGATGCCCCACGCGCCGCGCTTCAGCTGGTCGACGAAGAGCTGCGGCGACATGGACGTCTTGCCGTGCGGGGCGAACGCGAGGCCGTGGCGTTCGGCGTACGTCTCCAGGAGGTCGAGGTTGTGCGCGACCGACTCGGCGGAGAGGGCGAGGACGGGGGTGGTGAACCCGCCGGTGAAGAGGTCGCGCCGCTCGGCGGCCAGGGCTCCGACGGTCAGGCCCGCCGCGTCCGGCGGCAGGGCCTTGAAGCGGTGGTCGACGCGTTCGTCGGCGAGGCCGGACGCCAGGGACGCGGGGGAGACGCCGGGGGCGGAAGGCGCGGGGGCGGGCGTGTGGCCGGTGGGGCGTTCGGCTGCCAAGGGGAGCTCCTCGAGGTTCGTTGCAACATATGCAACACCCATTGCGTATATCGCTCAACGCTGTCTAACATCCGAGCCGATGCCCGGTCAATGGTGACCACCGGCCCGCACGCCGATCAGCGAGGAGCCCTCCGTGTCCGGACCCGCAGCAGGGACGGCCAGCGCCGCCACGACCACCGATGTCGTCTGTCTCGGTGAGTCCATGGTGACGTTCCTGCCCTCGCAGCCCGGCCGCCTCGCCGACGTGCCCTCGTTCGGGCGCGGGATCGGCGGAGCCGAGTCCAACGTGGCCTGCGCGCTCGCCGCCGCCGGGCACCGGGCGGCCTGGGTCGGCCGGGTCGGCGCGGACGGCTTCGGCGAGCACCTGGTCGAGACGATCGCGGGGTACGGGGTCGACACCTCGGCGGTCCGCCGGGATCCGGTCCGGCCCACCGGCATCTACTTCCGTACGGCCACGGACCGGGGCACCGACACGCACGAGGTCGCGTACTACCGGGCCGGGTCGGCCGCCTCCGCGATGTCGCCCGCGAACGTGCCGTACGAGGATCTGCTCGCCGGCCGGATCCTGCATCTGTCCGGGATCACGGCGGCGCTGTCCGGCGACTGCCTGGCTCTGCTGCGGGAGCTGACGGCTCCGCGTCCCGGGCGGCCGCTGGTGTCCTTCGACGTGAACCACCGGCCGCATCTGTGGCGGGGCGGCGACGCGGACGCGTCCGTGCTGCTGGAGCTGGCCCGCCGCTCCGACCTGGTGTTCGTCGGCGAGGACGAGGCGGAGGAGGCGTGGGGGATCGTGGGTGCGGAGGCGATCCGGGCCGCGGTTCCGGAGCCTTCCGTGCTGGTGGTGAAGCGGGGGAGCGCGGGTGCGACGGTGTTCGCCTCGGGGCTCCGCCCCGGACCCCGCTCCTCAAACGCCGGAGGGGCTGAAAATGCCCCGGACGCACGCTCGGCGGAGGGCGGAGGGGCTGAAAATGCCGCTGGACCCCGCTCCTCGAACGCCGGAGGGGCTGATTTTGCCGATACCGTCACCCATGTCCCCGCCCTCCGTGTCGACGTCGTCGCCGCCGTCGGAGCGGGCGACGCCTTCGCCGCCGGGTTCCTCTCCGCGACCCTGCGCGGGCTGCCCGTCCGCGACCGCGCCCGGCACGGGCATCTCATGGCCGCCGCCGTCCTCACCGTCCCCGGCGACCTCACCGACCCGCCCGCCCGCGACCACGCCGACCGCCTCGCCGCCCTCGACGACGACGCCTGGGGGAGACTTCGTCTCGGCCCCGGCTGGACCGCAGCCGACCGGGCCCCCGAGGAGGTACGCACGCCATGAGTCAGACCGTCGACCGGGCACTGAGCATCCTGCCGCTGCTCGCCCAGGGACCCGCCGACCTCGGCCAGGTCGCCGAGCGGCTCGGCGTCCACAAGTCCACGGCGCTGCGCCTGCTGCGTACGCTCCACGAGCACGGCCTCGTCTACCGCCAGGAGGACCAGCGCTACCGCCTCGGCGCCCGGCTCTTCGCGCTGGCGCAGGAGGCCGTCGAGAACCTCGACGTACGCGAGATCGCCCACTCCCACCTGGTCGCGCTCAACGACCGGTGCGGGCACACCGTGCACCTCGCCGTGTACGAGGAGCAGGAAGTGCTCTACATCGACAAGGTCGAGAGCCGCTACCCGGTCCGGATGTACTCCCGGATCGGCAAGCCCGTCGCGATCACCGTCGCGGCCGTGGCCAAGCTGCTGCTGGCCGACCTCACCGAGCCCGAGCGGCGCGTCATCGCCGAGAAGCTCGACTACCCCATGTACACGTCCCGTTCGACGCCCAACGCGGCAGCCTTCCTCAAGGAGCTCGCCGTCGTCCGCGAACAGGGCTGGGCCACCGACCTCGGTGGCCACGAGGAGTCCATCAACTGCGTCGGCGCCCCCATCCGCGGCGCGGACGGGCGGGTCGTCGCGGCCATGTCGGTGTCCGCACCCAATGTGGTCGTCACGGCCGAGGAACTCCTCACCCTGCTCCCGCTGGTCCGGCGCACCGCCGAGACCATCAGCCGGGAGTACTCCGGCACCACCCAACCCAAGAAAGTCTGATCAGCCATGACCGAGAAGACCGCCCTCACCCCCTCCACCCACACCACGCCGCCCGCGAAGTTCTCGCACGGCGTGAAGAAGGGGAACATCCTCCAGGTCGCCGGCCAGGTCGGCTTCCTCCCCGCCGTCGAGGGCCAGGCGCCCACCCCGGCCGGCCCCACCCTGCGCGAGCAGACCCTCCAGACCTTCGCCAACGTCAAGGCGATCCTGGAGGAGGGCGGCGCGAGCTGGGACGACGTGATGATGATGCGCGTCTACCTCACGGACGTGGACCACTTCGCGGAGATGAACGAGATCTACAACACCTACTTCGCCGAGCAGAACCTCAAGGAGGCCCCCTCGGCCCGCACGACGGTCTACGTCGGCCTGCCCAAGGGCCTGCTCATCGAGATCGACGCCCTCGCGGTGCTGAGCTGACGGTCCCCGCACCGCATCGGACCGTCCGGCCCTCTCCCCTCTGAATTCTTTGCTCCGCACGCAGAACCACTCCCGCAGTACGCCGTACGGCGCGGCGCCCCGATCCCCGGGGGCGCCGTGCCGCGCTCCCCCCTGCCCTCCAGCACCACCGGAGTCCCCATGCTGCTCGCCGCCACCCCCTCGCCGGCCGAGACACCACCGCACACCGGTGGTCTGCTCCTCCTGATCGACGGCACCGCCGGTCTGCTGACCGTCGCCGCCCTCGGCATCGCCCTCCTCCTCTTCCTGATCATCAAGGTCAGGCTCCAGCCGTTCGTCGCCCTGCTCGCGGTCTCCATAGCCGTCGGCCTCGGCGCCGGGCTCTCGGTCACCGAACTCTTCGGCACCGTGCAGAAATCCGCCGCCGTATCGGTCATCGAGTCCGGCATGGGCGGCATCCTCGGCCATGTCGCGATCATCATCGGGCTCGGCACCATGCTCGGCGCGATCCTCGAAGTGTCGGGCGGGGCCGAGGTGTTGAGCGCCCGGCTGCTGAACGCCTTCGGTGAGAAGCGGGCCCCGCTCGCCATGGGTATGACGGGCCTCGTCTTCGGTATCCCGGTCTTCTTCGACGTCGGCATCTTCGTCCTCGCGCCGATCGTGTACGCCGCCGCCAAGCGCTCCGGTAAATCGATCCTGCTCTACGCGATGCCGCTGCTGGCGGGCCTGTCGATGACGCACGCGTTCCTGCCGCCGCACCCGGGACCGGTGGCCGCCGCCGGACTCTTCAACGTCTCGCTCGGCTGGGTCATCCTGATGGGCGTCGTCGTCGGCATCCCGTCCGTCATCGCCGCCTGGGTGTACGCCGCCTGGATCGGCAAGCGGATCTTCGTCGACGTACCGCAGGACATGGTGGAGGCCGCCGAGGAGGCCAAGGCCGCCGTCGCCGCCGAACAGCGGGCCGCCGGGGTCACCCCGCACGAGAAGCCGGTCCCGCTCGCCACGGTCCTCGCGATCATCGGCACCCCGCTGATCCTGATCCTCGCCGCGACGTTCTCCTCCATCGCCCTGGACCCGTCCACGCTGCGCTCGGTCATCGAGTTCTTCGGCAACCCGTTCGTCGCCCTGACGATCGCCCTGTTCCTCGCGTACTACCTGCTGGGCATCCGGCGCGGCTGGTCCCGCAAGTCCCTGGAGTCCGTCTCCACGTCCTCGCTCAAGCCGGTCGGCAACATCCTGCTGGTGGTCGGCGCGGGCGGCATCTTCGGCGCGGTCCTCAAGGGCAGCGGCATCGCGGACGCGCTGGCCGACACCTTCAACGACGTCGGCCTGCCGGTCATCCTGCTCGCCTGGCTGATCTCGGTCGTCCTGCGCGTCGCCCAGGGCTCCGCCACCGTCGCGATCGTGACCACGGCCGGGATCGTGGTCCCGCTGGTCGAGGGCCAGGACCTCTCCCAGGCCCACCTCGCGCTGATCATCATGGCCATCTCGGCGGGCTCGATCTTCGCCTCGCACGTCAACGACGGCGGCTTCTGGATGGTGTCGAAGTACTTCGGCATCAGCGAGCGCGACACCCTGAAGTCCTGGACGGTCCTGGAGACGGTCCTGTCGGTCGCGGGCTTCGTCGTCGCGGCGCTGCTCAGCCTGGTGATCTAGCGGTACGAGGGCGGCACCCGGCCGTTCATGCGGCTCAGACTGCCATGACCGCGACGTCGTACTGCGGGATCCACTTGTCCCGGGTGATGATGGTCATCCCCTCGATCTGAGCCTGGGCGACCAGTATCCGGTCGAAGGGATCACGGTGCAGAGGAGGCAGCCTGCCTGCCCGTACCCCATGCCCCGCGGTGATCGGCAGCGTCGTGAACTGGCTGTCGCGCACGCGCTCCGCCAGGTCGTCCGGGCCGTCCAGCTTCCCCAGGGACTGCTTGATGGCGATCTCCCACGCGGAGACCGCGCTGAGGTGTACCGACGGCTCTGTGTCCAGGAGCTCTTTGGCCTGGTCGGAGAGTTCGTCGGAGTCGGCGAGCCACCAGAGGATCACATGGGTGTCGAGCAGGAGGCGCATCAGCGCATCCCGAAGGCGTCGGCGATGTCGTCGGGCAGGTCGTCGAAGTCGTCCGCGATGTGGATGCGGCCCGCCAGCGACCCCCGCCCGGTCCTCCGTACCTTCGGGTGCAGGGGCACCACCTTAGCGACGGGCTCGCCGGCCTTGCTGATGACGATCTCCTCGCCGGTGGCGACCTGCTCCAGGATCCGGGAGAAATGCGTCTTGGCCTCGTGCACGTTGTACTGCCGGGCTGCTTCCATGGCTGCCTCACCAGAGCGCGGAGGGGTGGACTAGGTGCTGGACTAAGGCTACCTCAGGCTACCTAAGGCCACCTTGTGGCGTGCCCCGGCCCGCCCGATCCCCGCACACCCCCTTGTGCCGCCAGGCCGATTGCGCTTCCTTGATCGGCATGGCGGAGACAAGCGCAACCACAGGGACAGGGGAGCCGGCCTCCCGACCACGTAAGTCCAGCTGGAAGTACATCGGCCCCGGCATCGTCGTCGCGGCGACCGGGGTCGGGGCCGGCGACCTGGTCGCGACGCTCATCGCGGGCAGCAAGTTCGGATACACGCTGATGTGGGCGGCGGTGATCGGCTGCCTCGTCAAGATCTCGCTCGCCGAGGCGGCGGGCCGTTGGCATCTGGCGACCGGCCGCACGCTCTTCGACGGCTGGCGCAGCCTCGGCTCCTGGACCACGGTCTACTTCGCGATCTACGTCGTGATCTGGGGCTTCGTCTACGGGGCGACGGCCATGTCCTCCAGCGCCCTGCCCATCGTGGCGCTGTTCCCCGACGGCCCGGGGCTGAAGTTCTGGGCGATCGTGACCGGGCTGATCGGGCTGGCCTTCGTCTGGTTCAACCGGTACGCCGTCTTCGAGAAGGTCATGACGGTCCTGATCGGCATCATGTTCGTGGTGGTCGTGTACGTGGCCGCCCGCGTCGTGCCGGACGTCGGGGCCTCGTTCGCCGGGCTGGCGCCCGTGCTTCCGGACGGCTCGCTGCTCTACACCCTCGGGCTGATCGGCGGCGTCGGCGGCACGATCACCATGGCCGCCTACGGGTACTGGGTCAACGCCAAGGGCTGGAGCAACTCCTCCTGGATGAAGGTGATGCGGCTCGACAACCGGGTCGCCTACATCACCACCGGGGTCTTCGTCGTGGCGATGCTCATCGTCGGCGCCGAGCTGCTGCACGCCTCGCAGGTCGCCCTCACCTCCGGCGACCGCGGGCTGATCGACCTGGGCAAGGTGCTGGAGGACCGCTTCGGCGCGGGCACCGCCAAGCTCTTCCTGGTGGGCTTCTTCGCCACGTCGTTCTCGTCGCTGATCGGCGTCTGGCACGGGGTCAGCCTGATGTTCGCCGACTTCGTGGAGCGGTTCCGGGCCCCGGCGGGACCGGCGGCCTCGGATGCCCCGGCAGGACCGGCGGCCTCGGATGCCTCGGCGGCCTCGGAGGAGGAGCAGGCCGGTCCGGCGGTCACCGACCGGCAGCAGCGCTCGCTGCCGTTCCGCGCCTACCTCCTGTGGCTGACCTTCCCGCCGATGGCCCTGCTCTGGCTGGACGAGCCCTTCGGCCTGGTCATCGCGTACGGGGTGCTCGGCGCGTTCTTCATGCCGTTCCTGGCCGTGACCCTGCTCTGGCTTCTCAACTCCACGCGTACGCCGAGGGAATGGCGCAACGGGTTCATCAGCAACGGCATGCTCTGCGCGGCCGGGCTGCTGTTCGTCGTGCTGTGCGTCCAGCAGGTGCGCGAACTGCCCTGGTGAGCAAGGTTTCCCGGAAACCGGGCATGGGTTCCGCGAACGCCGCAGCGCCGCCGGGGGAGCGGCGGCGCTGCGGGTTCGGAGCATCGCGGGACGATGCGGGGGTTACGGCAGGCCGCGGACGTGCGGGCCGACCGCCTTCGACCAGGCGAACCCGGCCGTCGCGTCCCAGTTCGTCGACCAGGTCATCGCGCCGCGCAGCGACGGGTAGGTCTTCGACGGCTTGAACGAACCGCAGTTGGCGCCCTTGGTCAGGCAGTCCAGCGCCGCGTTCACGATCGACGGGGCGACATAGCCGCTGCCCGCGCCACGGGTGGAGGCGGGGACGCCGATGCCGACCTGGGACGGGTCGAGGCCGCCCTCCAGCTGGATGCAGGCGAGCGCGGTGAGGAAGTCCACCGAGCCCTGCGAGTAGACCTTGCCGTCGCAGCCGAGCATCGAACCGCTGTTGTAGTACTGCATGTTGACGACGGTCAGGATGTCCTTGACGTTGAGCGCCGTCTTGAAGTACTCACCCGACGTCGACTGCATGTCGATGGTCTGCGGGGCCATCGTGATGACCAGACCGCTGCCCGCCTTCGCCGACAGCTGGCGCAGCGCCTTCGTCATGTAGGTGGCGTTGAGGCCGTTCTCCAGGTCGATGTCGACCCCGTTGAATCCGTAGTCCTGCATCAGCGCGTACACCGAGTTGGCGAACGCGGTGGCGGAGGCGTCGTTGTCGACCCGGACCGTGCCCAGCTCGCCGCCGATCGAGATGATGACGTTCTTGCCGGCCGCCTGCTTGGCCTTGATGTCGGAGCGGAACTGCGCCTCGGTGTAGCCGTTCAGCCCGGTGGTGTCCAGGTTGAAGGTGACCGCGCCCTGGGTCGGCGTGGCGTCGGCGAAGGAGACCGCGATGATGTCGTAGTCGGCCGGGACGTCGCTGAGCTTCTGGACGGCCGCGCCGTTGTTGAAGTTCTGCCAGTAGCCGGTCACCGCGTGCTTCGGCACGGCGGGCCCGGGGCCGGGGCCCGTGCCCTGCTTGGCCGTACGGGCGCTGATGGCGGCCGACTTGACCGACTCGCCGGCCGCGTTGGTGGCGCTCACGGAGAACTGGTACGCGGTGTCCGCGGACAGGCCCGTGACGGTCGCCGAGGTGCCGGTGGAGGTGGTGGCCTTCGCGCCGTCGCGGTACACGGTGTATCCGGTGGCGCCGGAGACCGCGTTCCAGGACAGGGCGACGGAGGACGTGGTCGTGGCGCCCGCGGCGAGGCCGCCGGGGGCCGCCGGGATGACCGGGCCGGGCTCCTCGCCGCCCCCGCCGTCGGGTCCGGTGACCTCGAAGTCGTCGGCGAAGTAGGCGGCCTGCCCGTACCAGCCGTGGGTGTAGACGGTCACCGAGGTGGTGTTCGCGCCGGTCGTGAAGCTGGTGGAGAGCTTGGTCCAGGTGGTGGAGCCCGGTGTCCAGGTGGAGACGTCGGTGGTTCCGGTGCCGCTCACGCCGAGGTAGGCGTAACCGCCCTGCACCCAGGAGCTGAGCGCGTACGTCGAGTTGGGCTTCACCTTGACCGACTGCGAACACTTGGCGTTGTCCTGGCCGGCCGGGGTGGCCTTCAGCGCGGACGTACCGCCGTGCACGGGCGTGGAGACGACCGCGCCGCTGCCCCCGGAGCAGGTCCAGTTGGCGAGGCCCGACTCGAAGCCCGCGTTCTTGGCGTTGTTGACGTCGGCGGCCTGGGCGGTGCTGACGAGTCCGGTGACGGTCAGTGCGGCGGCCGCGACGACGGCCATGGTGCCGCCGAGCACGGGCCGGGAGCGACGTCTTCTGCGACTGCTGCCTGCGGAGCGTTCCACTGGTGCCTCCGGGGGGAGTTGGTGTGGCGCATAAGCTGGTCCAGACCAATCGAGTTGTCAAGACCTCTGGCGGTGAAAGCCCGTCCGCGTGGCGAGTGCGAGAGGGCTCCGGCACCCCCGTACGGGGGTGCCGGAGCCGGGATTCCCGGCACGGAAACGACCCCGGGACCGCACGCGGACCCCCGCACGAGTGATCTTGCGGGAGATCTTCGGGCGGTCACGGAAACGCCCTTACGAAAAGGCAGCCGAACGCCCTGGAATGCAGGCTGACGTGCGCGAATGGATACATGATCGAAAACCGGACGCGGACTTCGGTAACGCTCCGCAGTGAAAGGCGAGTTGGGCGGAATCGATTTCATCCCGTTTAGCACCCGGGCCCCGTAGGAACGGTGTTCGCATGGTGGCGTATCGGTCTCCGATAACTGTTCTCTGCCTGGTGAGACGTGGCTAAAGTGCTGGGGCAGGAGCACGGAGCAGGTAGCGATTGCGGCCGACGTCCCCACGTCGGCCGGAGCCGAAACGGGGAAGAGCGTGCCGACCGCAATAGCAGTGACGAGCGCAGACCTGGTGCTGCCGCCCACCGACCAGCAGACGCCGACCGCCGCTCTGCTCCAGGCCCCCGAGGCCCAGGTGCTGGAGCTGGCGATCGGCGACATGCACCTGCTGCTCGAACAGCACGGGTATGTGATCGCCCTCTATCCCTCGGGCATCCGGCCCGAGCACGAGCGCCGTCTGCACTCCATCCGCTCGGTGCTGGAGAGCGACCGGATCGCCCTCGTCAAGGTGGACCTCCCGCCCCTTGGCGTGGCCGTACTGGTGCGCCAGCTCAGGCAGTTGTCCATCTGCGACTTCAGCCCCGGGGTGGTCGCCTCCGCCGCCCGGCTGCTCTCGCACTACATCTACGCGGGCGCCCTGCTCAACTCCGTCGCCCGGCTCGACCGGGTGCCGGTCAGCCTCAAGAGCCACGCCAAGTCCTGGGTCCCCGGCTCCCAGTTCGCCGTGCTCGCCGGCCCCGAGCCGCAGCTGATCAAAGTGGGCCCGACCGTCGAACCGCCGACCGGACCGGATTTCGGTACGCATCTTCTGGTGGCCAAAGGGAATCTGCACTCGGACTGGGTACAGGAGACCCTCGCGCCCGCCTGGAAGGTCCAGGCCATTCACGACACCGCGGTCCCGGCCGACTCACCGCGCTGGTGGGGTACGGGAAAGCTGGTGGAGTTCGCGGCCCATCTCCCGGACCTCTCCGTGCTCTACCAGCTGGTTTCCTCCGTACGCCGGGAAAAGTGTCACTGGTGCGCCATGGAACTCATCGGCGACCGCTGCGCATTCTGTTCCGCACCACTCGCGGCTCCGGAGAACCGCACGCTTCCCGCCGGTGTCCTCCACCACGGGGCCGACGTTTCGCCGGGCCCCTAGGCCACCGCACCACCCCGCTCGCGCCGGTCCTCCCCCGCCGCGACCGTCCCCGTTCCACCCGTCCCCGTAATCGCCCCGGCTTCCGCGCACGTACACCGTCCAGCGCCACCGCTCCCGCCCGCGGGCCGTCTCCTCCACGGCACCGCGCCGCCGCACATGTAAGCGCGTAACCGCCCCATCGCACGGCCGCACCGCTCCGGTGCCGCACCGCTCCACCGCACCTTCTGTCCGCTGTCCGTCCCACGCATCCGATTCGAACGAGGTTGTCCGGACCATGAACTCCCGCCAGCGCCGCGGCGTGATACTCCTGCTCCTGTCGGTCCTGTGCGCCTTCGCGGCCTTCGCTGGCGTGCTCTCGGTGATCAGCGACGTCAACTCGAAGGTCGGACCCGAGGTGACGGCGTACCAGCTGAAGACCAACGTGGCTCCGTACACCGCCCTGAACAGCGGCCAGTTCGAGAAGATCAAGATGCCCAAACGCTGGCTCTCGGAGAACGCCGTGACCGACCTGCGGGAGGTCGAGTCGAAGATCGCGGTCACCGAGCTCCGCGAAGGCTCCCTGCTCCAGTCGGACATGATGGTCCGCAAGCCCGAACTCCGCGCCGGTGAGCAGGAGATCGCCATCATGATCGACGCCTCCACCGGCGTCGCGGGCAAGATCACGCCGGGCGCGACGGTCAACATCTACGCCACGTTCGCCGGCGAGCAGCAGGGCGACTCGGCCCAGTCCAAAGTCATCGTCGCCAACGCCAAGGTGCTGGACGTCGGCGAACTCACCGCCCTGGACCCGAGCGCGGACGACCGGGGCAGCCGGGCGACCGAGGCCGTGCCGATCACCTTCGCCCTGAACACGCTGGACACCCAGCGCGTCGCCTACGCCGAGTCCTTCGCGGAGCACGTGCGCCTCGCGCTCGTCGCCCCGGGCAGCGACGGCACCATCCGTCCCGGTGACCGCACCTACACGCTCGACAAGGACAAGTGAGGATCGGATGACCACCAGAATCCTCCCGGCCGTCGGCGACCTCGACGCGGCCCGCTCCGTCACCACCCTGCTCAGCCAGCTGCCCGACGCCGAACCGGCCACCCCGGTCGGCGACTCCACCCAGCTCATCGACACCCTGGCCCGCCTCGCGGGCGAGGCGCTCGACGAACTGCCCGAGGTGGTCCTGGTCCACGAACGGATCGGCCCGGTGCCCGCCCTGGAGCTGATCCGGGAGGTGTCGCTGCGGTTCCCCTCGGTCGGCGTCGTCATGATCACCGCGGACGCCAGCCCGAACCTCTTCGCCGACGCGATGGACTCCGGGGCCCGCGGCCTGGTCACCCTGCCGCTGAGCTACGAGGAGCTGGCCAACCGCGTCCAGGCGGCCGCCCAGTGGTCCGCCGGCGTACGCCGCCACCTCACCTCCGGCAACGACGTCTTCACCGGCCCCGGCGGCACGGTGGTCACGGTCACCGGCGCCAAGGGCGGCGTCGGCGCGACCGTCACCGCCATCCAACTCGCCCTGGCCGCCCAGGCGTCCGGCAACACCGTGGCGCTGGTGGACATGGACCTCCAGACCGGGGACATCGCCTCGTTCCTCGACGTCCAGTTCCGCCGCTCCCTCGTCGACCTCGCCCTGATCACCGACATATCGCCCCGGGTGCTGTCCGACGCGGTGTTCTCCCACTCCACCGGCCTCGCCCTGCTGCTCGCCCCCGGCGAGGGCGAACGCGGCGAGGAGGTCAGCGACCGCTCGGCCCGCCAGATCGTCAGCGCGCTCCGCTCCCGCTACGAGATCGTCGTCATCGACTGCGGCGGCCAGATGAACGGGGCCAACGCGGCGGCCATCGAGATGGCGGACGTGGCCCTGCTGGTCACGACCCCCGACGTGGTCGCGGTGCGCGGCGCGAAACGCATCGTACGGATGTGGGAACGGCTCCAGATCCGCAAGGCCGAGGAGACCGTCACCCTCGTCAACCGCTTCACCCGCAACACCGAGATCCAGCCGCCGCTGATCCAGAAGATCACCGGCACCCGGGTCGCATCGGCGGCGATCCCCGCGAACTTCAAGGAGCTCCAGGCGTCCATCGACTCCGGACGCCTGCACGAGCTGGACGCCAAGAGCACGGTCAAGCAGGCGCTCTGGGGCCTGGCCGGCGAGCTGGGCATCGTCAAGGAGAGCGCGACGGCGAAGAAGAGCGGCAGCGCCCTGGTCAAGCGGAACAGCGGCGCTCTGAAGAACGACCGGGGCTCGATCGGACGCCCGCGCCGCCGGCGCGACGGCTCCGGCCGCGGCCCCGGAGACTCCGAGGGGACACGTTGAGCGATGACCACCACAAGGACGGCACGAAGCGGCATACGGGGGCGGATCACCGCCCTACGTGAGCGCGGGCATCTGGGCCGGGACCGGGACCGCGGGCAGACCGCGGTCGAGTTCCTGGGCATGACCCCTTTCATCATCCTGATCATGCTCGTGCTCTGGGAGTGCGCCCTGATCGGCTACACCTTCAGCCTCGCGGGCAACGCGGCCGACGTGGGCGCGCGCAAGGGCAGCGGCGCGGAGTTCGCGCCGAGAGCGGCCTGCTGGACGGGTGCGATGAAGGACCTGCCCGACGCCTGGTCGAAGAACGCCGTCGTCGACTGCGACGGGAGTGGCAGCCGGCTGTACGAGACCACGGTGACGCTGAAGGTTCCGGTGCTGGTGCCGGGCCTGTTCGACCTCGACACGGAGATCAAGGGCCGGGCGGGCTCGCCGAAGGAGGACCAGCGATGACGACGTATCCGTACGGCGGCCGGGACCGGGAACGCGGCCAGGTCGCCATGGAATACCTCGGCTTCCTCCCCCTCCTGCTCCTCGTCGCGATGGCGGCCATCCAGCTCGGCCTGGCCGCGTACGCCGCCAACCAGGCGGGCACCGCGGCCCGCGCCGGAGCCCGTACGGAAGCCAGCGTGGACGCCCGGGGCAGCGGCGAGAGCAACGCCCGCGACGCCGTGAGCGACTGGGTGGAGGACGGCGGATTCCGCTACCGCAAGAGCGGCGGCCAGGACATCACGGTCACGGTCCGGGTCAAGGTGCCCTCCGTGGTGCCGGGTCTGAACGGCTGGTGGGCCGAGCGCCGCACGACCATGCCCAACGAGAACTCCCGCTTCGGCTTCTGACCCCTGACCCCCTGACCCGCCTGAGATCACGCCCCCCGACCCCGACCCCGACGACCGACGAGGAGAGTTACGCAGATGAGCCTGCGGGCACGCATGACCGCTCCGGAGGAGCAGGGCGGGGCACGGGAGGACGGCCACATGGTGGCCACCTACCGGGCCAAGCTGCTGGAGGAGATCGACCTCGCGGAGATGTCCTCGCTGGCCGCCGCCGACCGGCGGGCCCGGCTGGAACGCGTCCTCGGCCACATCATCAGCCGCGAGGGCCCGGTCCTGTCCACCGTGGAGCGCTCGCAGCTGATCCGCCGCGTCGTGGACGAGGCGCTCGGCCTCGGCATCCTGGAACCGCTCCTGGAGGACGCGTCCATCACCGAGATCATGGTCAACGGCCCCGACCAGATCTTCGTCGAACGCAACGGCAGGGTCGAACAGCTCCCGATGCGCTTCGGCTCCCACGAGCAGCTGATGCAGACCATCGAGCGGATCGTGTCGACCGTCAACCGCCGCGTCGACGAGTCCAACCCGATGGTCGACGCCCGCCTGCCCAGCGGCGAACGCGTCAACGTGATCATCCCGCCGCTGTCGCTGACCGGCGCGACGCTCACCATCCGCCGCTTCCCGCGCTCCTTCACGCTCCAGGAGATGATCGGCTTCGGCTCGCTGGACGAACAGATGCTGGTGCTGCTCGCCGGCCTCGTCCAGGCCAAGCTCAACATCATCGTCTCCGGCGCCACCGGCACCGGCAAGACGACCCTCCTCAACGCGCTCTCCGGACTGATCCCGAACGCCGAGCGCATCGTCACCATCGAGGACTCCGCCGAACTCCAGCTCCAGCAGAGCCATGTGATCCGGCTGGAGTCCCGCCCGGCCAACGTCGAGGGCAAGGGCCAGATCACCATCCGCGACCTGGTCCGCAACTCGCTGCGTATGCGCCCCGACCGGATCGTCGTCGGTGAGGTCCGAGGCGGCGAGTCGCTCGACATGCTCCAGGCGATGTCCACCGGCCACGACGGCTCGCTGGCCACCGTGCACGCCAACAGCGCCGAGGACGCGCTGATGAGGCTCCAGACCCTCGCCTCGATGTCGGAGGTCGAGATCCCGTTCGAGGCGCTGCACGACCAGATCAACAGCGCCGTCGACGTGATCGTCCAGCTCACCCGGCACGCCGACGGAGCCAGGAAGATCACCGAGATCGCCGTGCTGGACTCGCACGGCCGCGACCCGTACCGCATCGTCACGGTCGCCCGCTTCGACGCCCGGCCGATGTCGGCGGACGGCCGCATCCACGGCGACTTCCAGTACCTCCCGCTGCCCCGGAGGCTCGCCGAGCGCCTCTACCTGGCCAGTCAGCCCATCCCGCAGGCGTTCGGCGTCGCCCAGTCCGCCGAACAGCTCGCCACCCGAGAGGCCAACTAGGTACCGAGCCATGGACAACGTCAACCTCCCCCTGGTCACCATCGGCGTCACGCTGCTGTGCTGCGTGCTCGGCGTGATGGGCCTGTACGCCTACTCCGGCGGCAAGGCCGACCGCGACGCCCTCGTCGAGCGGCTCTCCCACGTCGGCCAGATACCCGAGACGGGCCGGCCCCGCCGCTTCAAGGGCCTGGACCGCAGGCTGCGCGCCACCGCGCTCGGCCGGAAGCTGGAGCTGAAGCTCGCCGCGACCGGCATGGACATCACGCCCGGCGAGTTCTTCGTCTACGCGATCGTCGCGATGGCGGGGCTCTGGATGATCGCCTCGTCCATGCTCGCCGCGTTCTTCGGCCCGGTCGCCGCGCTGATCGGCCTCTGGGGCACCAACGCGTTCCTCAACTGGCAGCGGGTCAAGCGCACCGAGCGCTTCATCAACCAGCTCCCCGAACTCTCCCGCATCCTCGCCAACGCCACCCAGGCGGGCCTGGCCCTGCGCACCTCGCTGTCGATGGCGGCGGAGGAGCTGGAGGACCCGGCGGGGGAGGAGCTGGCGCGGGTGGCCCGGCGGCTGGCTGTGGGCGAGCCCCTGGAGGACGCGCTCAGCGAACTGACGGACCGCTTGCCGTCTCGCGAACTGGTCGTACTCGTAACGACGTTGGTCCTTTCCAACCGGGCCGGCGGTACTGTCGTCAGCTCGCTGCGCAACCTCACCGAGACGCTGGAGGAGCGCAAGGAGACCCGCCGCGAGGTCAAGACGCAGCTCTCCCAGGTCACCGTCACCGCCTACGCGGTACCCATCTTCGGCGTCGGCGCGATGCTGCTCATGAACGCGGTCATGCCCGGGGCGCTGGACCGGATGACGGGCGCGTTCATCGGCCAGGCCGCCGTCGTCGTCGCCATCGCCCTGTACGCGATCGGGTTCGTACTGATCCGCCGCCTGTCCCGTATCGACGTCTGACGAGCTGGGAGAAGAACCGCCATGGACCTGCTGCTAGCCCTGGTCGTCGGCCTCGCCGTCTACGGGGCCATCCACGGCATACGGATGTACCGGGCCGACGCCAAACTCCCCGGCGACCTCGCCGTGGCCCTGGAATCCGGCTCCTCCCGCACCAGCGCGGTCGGCTCCGGCATCGACCGCCTCGGCATCCGCTGGGCCCCCGCGGTCCTGCGGATGATGGGCCCCAAGGCCGTCAACAAGAAACGCCGACAGATCGACCTGGCGGGCAACCCCGGCGGCCTCACCATCGACCGCTACGCGGCCCGCCGAGCGGTCTACGGAGCGCTGGGCCTTCTGGGCGCGTTCTCCATGCTCCTGCGCGGCCAACTGTTCCTCGCGCTCCTGATGGTCGCGTTCGGCCTGTTCTGGGTGGAGGCCGGGATCTGGTCGGCGATCAGGGTCCGCCGCGAGCACATCGAACGCACCCTGCCGGACTTCCTCGACGTCCTGGCCGTCGTCGTCTCCGCCGGGCTCGGCTTCCGGCAGGCGCTGGACCGGGTCGCGGAGAAGTACGAGGGCCCCTGGTCCGACGAACTGCGCATCACCCTGCGGCAGATGGACATGGGCGTCAGCCGCCGCCAGGCCTTCGAGGAACTGCGCAGACGCAACGACTCCGAACAGGTCGCCATGTTCGTCACCACGCTCCAGCAGGGCGAGGAGCTGGGTGCGCCGATCGTCGAGACGCTCATCCAGATCGCCAACGACATGCGCCGCACCGACGCCCAGAACGCCCGCCGCAAGGCGGCCAAGGCGGTCCCGAAGGCCACGTTCGCGGTGACCACGTTCCTCCTCCCCGGCACGCTCGTCCTTCTCACCGTCGGATTCGTGTACGGAGCCGACGTCGACTTCGCGTTCCTCACGGGCGGATGACATGAACGGGGAGCGGGATGGGGACGCAACCTCTGCGCCCCGGAACGCTCTTCGGGCGCCGGCTCCACGGGACACGCGGGATGTGCGGGACGGGCGGGGCGTAAGGGCATTACGGGGCACGAGATGGAGGTGACAGGCACATGGCATACCAGCTCAGCGGTGCCCAGCCGGGACTGACCGCGGAACTGACCCGCGCCCACTCCGGCACTCCGGCCCGCCCGGCCTTCGCCATCCAGGTCAACGCTCTCCAGGCGATGTGCCGCCAGGTCTTCGGCTTCCGCCTGGCGATGATCGCGATAGCGACCCCGTACGCCATCAGCCATACCGCGCCCGGTCTGCCCACCTGGTTCATCGGCACGGCGATCCTGGTCACCTTCATGGGCTCGTACCTCCTGTTCCGGGACTGGGAGCGGTTCGGCCCGGTGCTCCTGCGCCACCCCTGGCTGCTGGCCGTCGACGTGTTCTTCGGCGCCCTGCTGCTGATCACGGCGACCCCCGAGTCGACCCTCGCGTACGTCACCGTCTGCACCCCGCTGCTGGCGGGCCTGGTCCAGGGCTGGCGCGGCGCGGCGGTCTTCGCGGCCCTTCAGGTGGTCATCGTCTTCGGCGTGTACGCCAGCGTCCCGAAGCTGGAGGCGGGCGGCGCGACGGGGCTCCTCCTGCCCGGCTTCTGTGTGATCGCCGGGGCGGTCGGGGTCACCCTGCGCAATCTGCTCCTGCGTTTCGGAACGGCGACCCAGGCGCTCACCGAGACCCGGGCGCGGCTGGCGGTGACCGAGGCGGTGGAGGGCGAACGAACGCGCCTCGCCCGTGAGATGCACGACTCGGTCGCCAAGACCCTGCACGGCCTGGCGCTGGCCGCCGACGGTCTTGCGTGCTCGGCGGACCGGATGGACCCGCCCACCGTGAAGCTCCAGGCGGACCTGGTCGCCCGCGCCGCCCGCCGGGCCGCCGCCGAGTCCCGGGAACTGCTCAGCGACCTCCGCCGGGAACAGGGCCTGGAGGGCGGCGTCGACCTGCTCGCGGAACTGGCGGCCCAGGCCCAGGACTTCACCGCCCGCCACCCGGTCACGGCCACCTTCCGCCGCCTGTCCGAGGAGACCCCGGTGCCACCGGTCCCGCAGGCGGTGGCCCGTCAGCTCCTCACCGTCGCCTCGGAGGCCATGGAGAACGCGAACCGCCACGCGGGCCCGACGTACCTGATCGTCCTCGCGGGCGTGAAGGGCGACATGCTCCGCCTCAGCGTGTACGACGACGGGCGCGGCCTGCCCCCCGGCACGACGCTCGACACCCTCCGCCGGGCCGGCCACTTCGGCCTGGTCGGCATGGTGGAGCGGGCCGCCTCCATCGGGGCCCGCATCCGGATCGGCCGAGGGAAGGCGGAGAAGGGCACGGAGGTGCGGGTGGAGCTGCCGCTGGCGGCGTTGACGGCTACGGCCGCAGAGGAGAACACCGCACCGGCTGCCCTGCCCGCGCCGTCGCCTGAGTCCGCGTCCTCGTCGTCGCCCGTGCCCTCGTACTCGCTGCCGTCACCGACGCTGTCGTCTGTACCAGCACCAGCACCTGAGAACGCCACGACCCCCCACCCGTAACCAACGACCCTGAGAGGAGGTCGCAGCATGCCGGACGATGTCTCCCCCGCACCGAACCGCTACGGGGCGGCGGCCCAGCACCACGCCGCCCAGCCCCCTTCGCCGCACATCCCGCTCACCCGGGCCCCCGGCCCTGCCGGACACCCCGGACCCCAGCACACTGCGATCCAGCCCCCGGCCACGTCGACGCCGTACTCGCCGTTCGGAGGGCCCACCGCGTCCCCGTTCCCACCCGCACCGACGGCCCCCGCACCGGCACGGCTCCGGGTGGTGGTCGCGGACGACAACCCGGTGGTCCGGGCGGGCCTGGGCGTTCTGCTCTCGGGCCGGGCCGACATCGAGGTCGTGGCAGAGGCGGCGGACGGCCGCGAGGCCTACGAGAAGACGCACCAGCACCGCCCCGACGTGGTCCTGCTCGACGTCCGGATGCCCGGCGTGGACGGCATCTCGGCACTGCCGCACCTGGTCGGCCTCGCGCCCGTGCTGATGCTGACGTACAGCCGCGAGAGCGAGATCGTCCACGAGGCGCTGCGCCTGGGAGCGGGCGGCTACCTGGTGCACGGCGAGTTCACGGCGGACCAACTGGTCCAGGCGGTACGCGACACGAAGGACGGCCGCGCCCACTTCACCGCCACGGCGGCGGACGCCCTGCTGGCCCACATGCGCCAGGGGACGACCCCGCAACGGGGCCCCCTGCCCGAGGGCCTGGGCTCGGCACTGACGACGCCGCCCGTGCCCGTGCGCATACCGCCGGGCCCTCTCGAAAATTCGGAAAGTCTTTCGCAACTGCAACCCTCTGTGGGACAGTCTTCTGTGTCCGGGGGGTCGGCGCCCACCCCCAACAGGCAGCAGTACAAGCTGAGTTCGCGGGAGGTGGAGGTCATGGACCTGATTGCGTCCGGGATGAGCAATCAGCAGATCGCCGCCACCTGCTTCATCAGTGAGAAGACGGTCAAGAACCACATCAACCGCATCTTCACGAAGCTCCACAGCGCCACCCGCAGCGAGGCCATCGCCCACTGGCTCGGCACCGCGCCCCGGAACCCCGGGCGGCAGCCATGACCGAGCGGTCGCACAACGAGGGGGCCCAGTACACGCTTTGGGCCCGGGAATGGGCCCACGGGCCCTCTGGGGCAGCGGCGGTTTCCCTCTATGTTTCTCACGTCGCCAACGGCACCGGCCGGGAGGAAGCCGGTATCGAAGGCGGCACCGCAGGAACGTGCGAGTCGGCCGGCAACCGGTCGGCCGAACCAGGAGGGGAACACCATGTCGGACATCACCCTGAAGACCGCCGTCCGCGTCAACGGCTGGGCCAACACCGCCGTCAGCAGCATCCAGAAGCGCTACGCGGCGAAGGACCGGGGGCAGACGGCGTTCGAGTACCTGGGCATCGTCCTGGTGGTCGTGGCGATCATCGGTGCGATCGCGGCCGCCGGGATCGGCGGGAACATCTCGGAGCGCATCGACGGACTGGTGACCGCGATCACCTCTGGCTGATGCGTATCCGTCCTCGCGGCGACGCAGGGCAGGCCTTCCCCATCTACGTCGTGATGGTGGCGGGCCTGCTCTTCCTTGCGTTGGCCTTCTTCGCTGTCGGCAAAGCCTCGGCCTTGCGCAACGGTTCCCAGGGTGCGGCGGACGCCGCGGCGCTGGCCGCGGCCCAACAGGCACGTGACGACTTCGGGACCGGGTTCTACGCCTCGCTCCCCGGCAACATGCTGGACGCCTTCCTCGTCGCGCCCTTCGCCCCGCCCTGCTACGAGGCCCAGCGGCTGGCCGACGCCAACGACGCCGACAAGAAGCTCTGCTACCCGACCCCCGGATATCTGCGCGACCGCATCACGGTCGAGGTCAAGGGCCGTGAGCCGGTGGACTCGCCGGTGATCCCCGGTTCGCGGAACAAGAAGGCGAAGGCCAAGGCCACCGCGCTCATCGAGTTCCGCTGCCCCAACCCCAAAGCTGTGGACTTCAACAGTGACGGAGTCCAGGACCTCTTCATCTTCACGTGCCGGAACGGCAAGATTCTCGAAATCGCGCCCGGCAGCCCGCCACCGTGGGAGAGCGTGAGCAGAACTCTCTTCGATGTGCGGTTGGTCGACCAGTGACAGCGAAGCGAACGACGAGTAGAGGAATCTGACCATGAGCATGCGGCGGACCACGACGACCAGAAGGGCGATGACGGCTGTCACGGTGACGGCTGCCCTCGCCCTCGCGCTCGCCGGCTGTGGCGACGACGGAGGCGAGAAGCCCGGCAACGAGGGCTCCAGTGCTCCGTCGGCGCCGGCCAGCCCCTCCGCGGAGGACAAGGGCGAGCCGCAGCAGGAGGACACGGCTGCGGGCGAGAACGTGGATCCGGACGTGAAACTCGCGGAGGCGCGGGGGCAGGGCGGGCTCGTCCTGGTGATCAACGAGGTCAAGCGCGACTCGGGCGGATTCCTCACCGTTCAGGGTGAAGTCACCAATGAGGGGGACCAGGCGCGGATCACCACGGCGTGGTCCGGGTCAGAGGTGAACATCGTGAACAAGAACCCCAACTCCGTCGCCGGCGCGACGCTCGTGGACAAGGTGGGGAAGAAGCGCTACTACGTGCTCCGGGACACGGACTCCCGCTGCCTCTGCACCACGGCGATCTCATCCCTCGCTCCGGGCAAGAAGGCGCCGATCTTCATGCAGTTCCCCGCCCCGCCGCAGAGTACGACCGAGGTCGACTTCACCCTCCCGACCTTCGCCACCACCTCGCTCAAGATTTCTGGGTGAGTGCGGCCATGAAGACCACCCACCGCCCCCGGGTCGCACACAACCTGGGACAAGCCGTCGCGGTCGTCGTGCTGATCGCCGGCACCACGCTGCTCGGCGCGTCACCCTCGTACGCCGACGACGGGCCGAGCGTCCCGCCCGGCACGGAAGCGACGTCGGAGCCGCCCGTACCCGTCGACCCGAACGACCCCGACCTGAAGATGCCGGAGGGCGGCACCCTCGCCCCCGGCCGCGTCCTCGACATCGTCCAGGTCGTAGAAGACCTCGGTGGCGAGGAACGCCGCGAGGACAGCAACGCCGACATCAAGTTCGCGCTCCAGGCCGAAGTCCTCTTCGGCAAGGACAGCGCGAAGCTCAGCTCGGCGGCCAACGCCCGTATCGCCGCCATCGCCGAGGAGATCAAGAAGCAGAACGCGACCAAGGTCCGCGTCTTCGGCTTCACCGACAACCTCGGCTCCTCGGCCCACGGAGACGTCCTGTCCAAGCAGCGCGCCGACGCCGTGCACGGGGTCCTGTCGAAGCAGCTCGGCCCCACGATCACGTACGAGATCCGGGGCTACGGCGAGCAGTACCCGATCGCCAGCAACAGCAACGAAGAGGGCCGGAAGAAGAACCGCCGCGTGGAGGTGTCCTTCCCGCGCGGAGAGGGGTCCTGACTCCTTCTCCACTCGCCGGCCACCGCACCCGTCGTCGCTCTCCCGGCGATGGCGGGTGCGGGCGTGTGTGCACCGGGTGAGTTCGCGTGCCCGCGAGCACGGCTGTCGTGTCAGTCCGCTGTCGTATCCTTCCCGCCACCACACGCCGACCGGGAAGATCCAGAGAATTGACCAGCCTGTCCGCTTTTCCGCTGCCCTTTCATGTTTCCCGTTCCGTTTCGTTCGCGACCCCCCGAACGCTGCGGGAGCTCCAGATGATGCAGTGCAGCGCACACATCCGGTCGAAGCCCGAATGGTTCGACAAGATGAATGACGCCGACATCGTCGCCAGGTGGACGCAGGAAGCGATAGCCCAAGGACTCACCGAGGCGCAGGTGCGTTATGTTCTCGCCGAACTCGCGCACTACGCCGCGCTACGGGACCGGCGGACCGGTATGGAGGTGTCCGCCGTCGACGGGGTGTGGCAGTCGGACACGCTGGTCGACGACGAGCTCGGTTCCCGGCTGCGCGCGGCGGTCCGGGTTCTGGAGGAGGTGCCCGAAGCACAACGGGACTGGCATCCAGGATCCGGCGGCCAGGTGCTGGATCTGGTCCACCCCTCGCTGTTCTGCCTGGTGCGGGAGGCGAGCGGCGCACCCGAGCGGGCTTGGCAGAACCCGACGGACCGCTACACCGCCTACGAATTCTCCGAGAAATTCCAGTGGCTGCCCACGGACGTCGACGTCAGCGCCGAGGGCGATGTCGCCTTCCGCTCGTACGTGAACAACGTCCACCCGGAGAACCATCGCGAACTCGCCTCCGTCCTGCCGGACTTGTTCGCGCGCATGCGGCCCCTGCTGGAGAACGTACTCACCGATCTGCGCCATCCGCGGCCCCTGCGGATCGAGGCCGATCCTTTCGGGTGGTACGGCGACTCCGAGCCGGAGCATCCGGACAAGTCCTCCTACAGCGATGACGAGGCCTACGCGGAAGCCCTGAGCGCTTGGGAGACGGCCCAGGACGACTGGTGGGTCAATCGCAGTCCGGTCGTTCCGGACGCCCCGGCCTACACTCCGCCCGAGCTGCCCGACGCATCCGCCCGGGTCGATCTGCGCGGCCGCCGCCTCCAGGTCATCGTCAAGCTCGCCACCATTCATCTCACCCCGGACAAGCCCGATTACGACGGCGGTTCCTGGCATGTCGAGGGGATGCTGAACGAGCGGATCGTGTCGACCGGCATCTACTACTGGGAGAGCGAGAACATCACCGAAAGCCGGCTGAGCTTCCGGGCGGCGCTCGACTACCCGCGCTACGAACAGAACGACGACAACGGTCTGCGTGAGGTCTACGGCCTGGAGGACGAAGACGCGCTGAACCAGACGCTGGGATCGGCGTCGACCCCGGCCGGCCGTTGTCTGGCGTTCCCGAACATCCTGCAGCATCGCGTCGGTTCCTTCCGTCTCGCGGACCCCACCCGCCCCGGATATCGCAAGATCCTCGCGTTCTTCCTGGTCGATCCGTCGAAGAAGATCGTCTCGACCTCCGATGTGCCACCGCAGCAACCCTGGTCCGAGACCTCGACCATGACGCTCGAACAGGCCAAGCACTATCGCGAACAGCTCATGCGGGAACGCAAGTTCTTCGTCGACGAACACAACGAACAGCTCTACGAGCGGGAATTCTCCCTCTGCGAGCACTGAGCGTCTCCTGCCCGGCATGGCAGCAAACCGGCCAGATGCTCTCCGGGCCCGTCACCCGAACGGCCGGCCGTCGTTTGCGTTGTGGGTTCTTGTGGGTGGGGTGCTGCGGGACCGGGGTGCCGAGGCGCACATGCGAGCAGGCGGCGAGAAAGGTGTGATGGGTGTGGAGGCCCAGGCGACGAACGAACGGGTGACGGGGCGCACATGGACGGTGCGGCTGGATCCCGTCGGTCGCGGTCGTGCGGACGTACGTGTCTCGTGCAGTCGGCCGGCCTGCGCCGCGCAGGTGCTGCCCTCCGCGGCCGTCGGCCGCACGGCGGCCGTCGAGCATCTCAAGGCCCACCTGCGCGCCGGCCCGGCGCCCCGCTCCTCGGCGTACTGCGCCTGCCGGGCCGCGGAGTGCCACACGCACATCCGGCCCGCGGGGCCGCGTGAGCGCCCCGCGCCCTGGCGGTGCGGGGGCGCGGTCGTCCTGGTGGTCGTCACGGACCGGGAAGGGCGCTGGTGGCAGGTCATGGAGTGCTGCGCGCGGTGCGCGGCCGCCCATCCGACCGCGAAGGTCGTCGCCACCGCCCCGGCCCCCGACCGGCCGGCCGCGAGCGCCTCCTTCCGGGTCAACGGCACCGCACCGGCCGCCCCGACCGCCGCAGCC